>NZ_CP041656.2:6969357-7271215 GCF_007290395.2 Bradyrhizobium cosmicum
TTCCTGCCGTTCGTCGTGTTCGCGCCCCTACCCGGCGTTTTCGCCTTCGGCTTCGATGGCATCTATATCGGCGCGACCTGGGCGCGCGAGATGCGCAATCTGATGCTGGCCGCGCTTGCAATCTTCCTTGTCACCTGGTGGGCGTTGCAATCGTTCGGCAATGCCGGGCTGTGGTGGGCGTTGATCGCGTCCTACGTCGCGCGCGGCGGCTTGCAGGGCGCGCGGTACCCGGCGCTGTATCGGGCAACGTTCTCTTCTCCTTCGCCCCGCTTGCGAGGGCGAGACGAGCAGAGCTCGCTCTGAGAAGGTCGGGATGAGGGGGAGTCTCCGCGAGGACGGTGAGAGTGGGATTCGTGGAGAGTCCCCTTCACCCGGAATTTGCTCTCGCAAATTCCGGCCTCTCCCCGCAAGCGGGGAGAGGCGAAGGAAGACTCACATCCCCGGCCAGTCTTCCGCAGTCAGCGTCGCCGCATCCGCGCCGACGATCTCCGACAGCGAATCCCGCCCTGTCCGCAGCAGCGTCGAGGTCAGGTCGCGCTTGATCTCGTCGACGAGACCAAGGCCCTTGTAGACCAGCGACGAATAGAGCTGGATCAGGCTCGCGCCCGCACGGATCTTCGTCAGCGCGGCGCCACCGGAATCGACGCCGCCGACGCCGATCAAGGGGAATGCGCCCTCGACGCGCACATAGGTCTCGGCAACCATGCGCGTCGACAGGCGGAACAGCGGCCGGCCGGACAGGCCGCCCTGCTCCTTGGCGCGCGTGTCCTCGCGCAGCGTGCTCGGCCGCGCGATGGTCGTGTTGGAGACGATCATGCCGTCGACCCGGCGCGAGCGCGCCACCTGCACGACGTCGTCGAGCTGGGCGAGGCTCAGATCCGGCGCGATCTTGAGCAGCACCGGCGTGTCGCCGGCCTTCTGGCGCACCCGCTCGCGTGCGTCGATCACGCGCCCGAGGAGATCGTCGAGCAGCGCGCCTTCCTGCAGATTGCGCAGGCCCGGCGTGTTCGGCGAGGAGACGTTGACGGTGAAGTAGCTCGCCACCGGCGCAAAGGTCTCGATCAGCTTGACGTAGTCGGCGACACGATCGGCTGAATCCTTGTTGGCGCCGACATTGACGCCGACGATGCCGCCGTGCTGCGCGCGCGCGGCAAGCCGGCGCAGCACCACTTCGGCGCCGTCATTGTTGAAGCCCATGCGGTTGATGACGGCCTCGTCGCGCTCGAGGCGAAACAGCCGCGGCCGCGGATTGCCGGCCTGCGGCTTCGGCGTCACCGAACCGATCTCGACGAAACCGAAGCCGAGTCGCAGCAGCGCGTCCGGCACCTCCGCGCTCTTGTCGAAACCCGCGGCCATGCCGATTGGATTGGGGAAGTTGAGCCCGAAGGCGCGCACCGCGAGCTTGGGATCGCCGGCGCGCGGCTTGCCCGGCGGCAGGAAGCGCAGGCCCTGGATCGCGAGGCGATGCGCATCCTCCGGATCGAGCCAGCGCAGCACCGGAAGCGAAAAAGCGTCGAAGGCGCGGATCACGGCAGAAGCTCCGGAATGTCGTGGCCGCCATCGGAGCGCATGTTGAGGTTTATCACCGAGAGCACCGCGCCGAGATCGAGCTCGCCATAGAGATGCGGAAACAGCTCCTCGTTGCGCGAGCGCTCCCAGCGCAATTCGCCGCCAAGCGCATCGCCGTCGACCTCGACCAGGAACAGCGCCCGCTGGCCGAAATAATGCTTGCGCAAGGTCTCTGGAACCTGAGCGGCGGTCGAGAAGTGGATGAAACCGTCGCGCGAATCGTCCTCGCTGCCGAGGTAAACACCCTGCCGTTCCGCCTCGCGCCAGGCCGAGGCCGGACAGATTTTGTAGATCTTGACCACCGCTTGCGGAGCCCTTTGAATTTCCCGGGTTTTTTCGGTCTCTTGCGGGTCTTGAAACCCGGGCGCGACCGTAAAGGCGGCTCCCCCTGAACTCAAGAGTTAGAGCCGCCCCTTGCACGGGAAACGGAAAACCGGTTGATTTGAGGACAGTTTTCCTGAGTTGCTACGGGCTGGACCTTTCATGGTCAGGCAGGCCAAAGCGCAGAGGATACTCTCTCACGACCAGATCTGGGTCGCGCTGGATCGGCTGGCGGAGCGCGCCGGCCTGTCGCCGTCCGGTCTTGCCAGGCGCGCCGGGCTCGACCCCACCACCTTCAACAGGTCCAAGCGCGTCACCGCCGACGGCCGCGAGCGCTGGCCCTCCACCGAATCGATCGCCAAGGCGCTGGCGGCGACCGGCGACTCGCTCGATACCTTTGCCAGACTGGTCGGCGACGATCCAGGCGACGGCCGTTCGCTGCCGCTGCTCGATTTTGCGCTGGCCGGCGCGAGCGGCGCCTTCGACGAGCAAGGCCATCCCTCCGGCAAGGGCTGGACCGAGACCGCGCTTCCCACCGACGAGGACAGCCACATCTTTGCGATGGAGATCTCCGGCGACGCGCTCGCGCCGGTGTATCGCAGCGGCGACATCATCCTGGTCTCGCCCCGCGCGCCGATCCGCAAAGGGGATCGCGTGGTGGTGAAGACCAAAGCGGGCGAAGTCACGATCGCGACGTTGAAGCGACGCACGGCCCGGTCGCTGGAATTGCAGCCGCTCGAAGCGGCGCAGTCCGAGCGCACAATCGCGGCGAACGACGTCGGCTGGATCGCGCGCATCTTGTGGGCAAGCCAGTGATTGCACCGCGACCGGATCATGACACCGGCCGCGACGCATCTCTCCCCGGCGACTTGCGACTCAGCGCTGCTCTCGCTTAGGTTCCCCACGCATTGCCGATCGAATTTTTCGCAGGGGGAATATGATGAATCGCCGTCATGCATTGAAGGCTTTAGCGGGTCTCGCGCTCTGTCCGGTGTGCAAGCCGAGCTTCGCCGCCGAAGGCGCGCATTGGAGCTATGAGGGCGCCGGCGCCCCGGCCAAATGGGGCGATCTCGATGCAGCCAACAAGGCCTGCGCGGTCGGCCTGCAGCAATCGCCGATCGACATCGAAGCGACGGTCAAATCGCAATTGCCCGCGCTGAAGGTGAACTGGGGCAAGAGCGCCGACACCATCGTCAACAACGGGCATACCATCCAACTCAACTTCGCCGAAGGCAGCACGCTCACGCTCGGCGACGTCAAGTACAAGTTGCTCCAGGTGCACTTCCACCGCCCGAGCGAGCACCAGATCGGCGGCAAGAATTTTCCGATGGAGGCGCATTTCGTCCATCGCAACGATGCAGGCGGTCTCGCGGTGGTCGGCGTACTGATGGCCGAGGGCAGGCCGAACGCCGCCTTCGGCAAGATCGTCAAGACCATGCCGGCGGCCGAAGGGCCCGCGGTGAAAGCCGATCCGAGCATCGATCCCCACGCTATGCTGCCCACGAAGCTCAGCTATTTCCGCTATCCCGGCTCGCTGACCACGCCGCCCTGCTCCGAAGTCGTCGAATGGCTGCTGCTGACCACCCCGGTCCAGGTGTCGGCGGCCGACGTCGCGGCGTTCGCAAAACTCTATCCGATGAACGCCCGCCCGGTGCAGAAGGACAACCGGCGCTACGTGCTGCGCTCGATCTGAGCGGCGGCAGCAGATCCTACGCGCTCCGCGCCAGCGCGCCGTCGATCATGTTCACTGCGTTCTGGATGCCGTACACCGCCACGAAGGAGCCGAAACGCGGCCCCTTCTCCTGGCCGAGCAGCACCTGGTAGAGCATATTGAACCAGTCGAGCGTCACGCCCGGCCGGCCGTCCTTGCCCTTCTTGACCTGGTCGAGGAACGGCTCGCGGCGGCCGATCTCGTAGACCACGTTCTGGATGTCTTCCGGCGTTGCATCCTGCGGCAACTGCGACAGCGCGTCGCGCAGATCCTGCAACGCGGCGCGCTCGACCTCGGTCGGTTCGCGGAACTGCTTCGTCGGCGCGACGAAGTCGCGGTAATAGTTGATGGCGTAGCCGACCATCGCATCGAGCTTTGGATGCGTCTGCGGGCTTACGCCGGGACGGTAGCGGCCGATGAAGCCCCATAGCGTCTCGGCATTCTCCGCATTCGACGACGACACCAGCGTGAGCAGGAGCTGGAAGGTGACGGGCATATCGCCCTTCGGCGGATGGCCGCTGTGGACGTGCCAGACCGGATTGCCGAGCTGCTGCTTGCCGTCCTGCTTGGCGAAGCCGTCGATGAACTGCTGGTAGTCGTCGACGTTGCGCGGGATGACGTCGAAATACAGCCGCTTGGCCGCCTTCGGCTCGCGATACATGAACAGCGACAGCGATTCCGGCGAGGCGTAGCGCAGCCATTCGTCGATGGTGAGGCCATTGCCCTTCGACTTCGAGATCTTCTGGCCCTTCTCGTCGAGGAAGAGCTCGTAGTTGAAGCCTTCGGGCGGGGTGCCGCCGAGCGCCCTGGCGATCGCACCGGACAGCTTCACGGAGTCGATCAGATCCTTGCCGGCCATCTCGTAGTCGACGCCGAGCGCAACCCAGCGCATCGCCCAGTCGGCCTTCCACTGGCATTTTACATTTCCGCCGGTGACGGGAGTTTCAACTTCCTGGTTGGTGTCAGGATCGACATACGTCACGGTGCCCGCCGCGACGTCGCGGCGGATCATCGGCACCTGCAGCACGACACCCGTGGTCTTGCTGATGGGCAGGAACGGCGAATAGGTCGCGCGGCGATCCGGGCCGAGCGTCGGCAGGATGATCGCCATCACCTTGTCGTAGGCAGCTAGCATCTTCAGCAGCGTCGCGTCGAAGCGGCCGGACGTATAATAGTCGGTCGAGCTGGCGAACTCGTAGTCGAAGCCGAAATGGTCGAGGAAGGCGCGCAGACGCGCGTTGTTGTGCGCGCCGAACGACGGGTACTCGTTGGAGAACGGATCCGGCACGCGCGTCAGCGGCTTGCCGAGATGCGCGGCCAGCATCTCCTTGTTGGGGACGTTGTCGGGCACTTTCCGAAACCCGTCCATGTCGTCGGAGAAGGCGAGCAGGCGCGTCTTGATCTTGTCTTCAGTCAGCACGCGGAAGGCGTGGCGCACCATCGAGGTGCGCGCGACCTCGCCGAACGTGCCGATATGCGGCAGGCCGGACGGGCCGTAGCCGGTCTCGAACAGCACCTCGTCCTTGGGGCTCTTCTTCAGCCGCGCGACAATGGCCTTCGCCTGCTCGAACGGCCAGGCGTTGGATTGTTCGGCGAGCGCACGCAGGTCGCTCGGGCTAGCGGCAAGATCGATAACGGACATCAGGGCCTCCGGGCCGCGGAAAATAGCGATTTCCGGGCCAAATGCAATTTTGTGGGGCGAAGCAGCCGCCTCAGCCGTCATTGCGAGCGAAGCGAAGCAATCCAGAATCTTTCCGCGGAAACAGTCTGGATTGCTTCGTCGCTGCGCTCCTCGCAATGACCGTGAGGAAGCAGCGAAACTAAAACGGGCTCACCGAAAAATACCGCAGCCACAGATCGGTGTAGCGGCCTTTTTCCCAGACGCGGAACAGGGCCCAGTTCAGGGCCTGGCGCAGCACGTCGTTGCCCTTGCGGACGGCGATGCCGATGCCTTCGCCGAAGAAGCGGCTCTCGACGAACGGGCCGCCGGAGAAGGCGCAGCAATCGCCGGAATCGGTGCCGTTGATCCAGAACGCCAGCGAGATGGCATCACCGAAGATGAAATCGACCTCGCCCTTGCGCAAGGCGCTCCGGAGCGCGTCGTCGTTGGGATAGCCGTGCAGCTCGGCGTCGGTGAACATCGCCTTCAGATAGGCCTCATGCGCGGAGCCGGCGATCACCCCGACCTTCTTGCCTTCGAGATATTCGGGCCGGATCTCCGGCATCACCGCGTCCTTGCGCGAGGCGAAGCGCGCCGGCACGCGGTAATAGGGATCGGTGAAGTCGACGCGGGCGCGCAGCTGCGGGCTCACCGCCATCGAGGCGATGATGGCATCGCCGCGGTTGGAGGAGAGTGCATCGACCAGCGTCTCGAAGCGGCGCATCTGCACCGTGCAGGTGACCTTGATCTCATCGCACAGCGCGCGGGCCAGGTCGACATTGAAGCCGGCGGGGTTGCCGTCCGCGCCGGTGTAGTTGAACGGCGGATAGTCGGTCTCGGTCAGGAAGCGGATCACGGTCAGGCGTGACAGGTCCGGCCGCTCCGGCCGCCGCCGCGGGTCCCAGAATCCGGGCACGGCCTGCGGTGCAGCCTGGGGAGCGACCTGTGTTGCGGCCTGGGGGGCCGCTGGAGGCTGCTTGGCCGGAGCCTGGGCCTCGGCGGCCGTCAGGCCCGAAAGCAGGCAAACGCCGGCCGCCATGCCAAGCAGGACACGGCGCACGGTTTTTGACGATCTTGCCTGTCGCGACGGGGCCATCGGCGGGAAATGAACGAATTTCGTTGGGATCGGAGGGCGTTATAGACCATCCGCCCGGGAACGCGAGTGCCGATTGCGGCTAAGGGTGGAGCCTAGAGATACCGCTTCAGGTCCGCCGCCGCCTCTTCCGGCGTCCGCTTCAGGTTGAACGGCGAGACGAACCGGCCGTCGCGATCCATTAGATAGATCAGCGCGGTGTGGTCCATGGTGTAGTCGCCGTCCTTGGTCGGGACCTTCTTGGCGTAGACCCGGTAGGACTTAATGACGTTGGCGATCGCCTCGGGATCGCCGCTAAGGCCTTCGAGATGCGGGTCGAAGCTCGACAGATAGTCCTTCATCGTCGCGGGTGTATCGCGCTCGGGATCGACCGAGATGAAGACGGCATTGACCTTGTCGGCGTCCTTGCCCATCGCGCGCAGCACTTCCGAGATCTCGAACAGCGAGGTCGGGCACACGTCGGGGCAATGGGTGTAGCCGAAGAAGATCAGGGTCGGCTTGCCCTTCAGGTTCTTGTCGGTGACGGCTTTGCCGTGCTGGTCGGTGAGCTGGAACGGCCCCCCGATCGCGGCCGGCTGCGCCACTTTGCTGACCCCGCCCATGGCCCAGAACACGAGCAGCAGCCCGACGATGAGGCTTGCGGCGAAGGCGGTCGCGATCACCAGCGGACGGGCGGCTGAACTCATGAGCGGAAAACTTCCTGTCGCGGGTCAGAAGCAGGCGGCAAAGCCGGTCCTGATCATTTCGAAGAACACCTGGCTGCCATAGTGGAACCACAGCGCCAGTGCGCCGAGCACGACCAGCCCGCCGACTCCGGCGCCAGCTGACAGCAGCACGAGCGGAAGCCGGCCGGCAGTGGGCGAATTGTCCTGTACCGGATGGGTGGGGTGCAGTGGTTGAGCCATGACAATTATCGGGGCGAAGGCCGCGGTTCCTGCCCTTCAAATAGGCTTCAGCCCGCCCGCGGGCAAGCGCCACGGGCGGACCAAGGATCACGTCATGCTGACAGTCTCAGCGAAGCAGCTGGCCCCGAGCGGACTCCAGCTCTTCCGTCTTCGGTGAAGGTCGTGGCGAGGCGGGCCTGCTGGTGGAAGCCTGCGCGTCCAGGTAGCAGGGCTTGTACATGGCCTGGAGCTGCTTGCCCTTCAGGAACAGCATATGCGGGGTGAGGCCGCCGCGCTGGTTGATCCACCGTTTCACCTGCGACGGATACATCGCATAGAGCATCTGCGTCGCCTCGGTGTTGGTGACGGCGCGGCCGTTGGTGCCGAAGTCCCAGGCGGCGTGGAAGCCCAGCGTCGCGTGCGAGGTCACACAGATGCGGTCGTGCGGGATGGCGCCGAGGACGATGGTGCAGGCCGAGGCGCAGAGTCCGTCGATGATGACGGTGTCACCGGACTGACGCAGGTCCTGGTACTTGTCGACGTAGGTTCCGATCCGGCCGCCGCGGTCATCCGCGATCCGAACCACCGCGTGAGAAGTCCCCATGCCCACGATCAGGAGAACCGCCGCGAGCAACCCCGTCAGAACCTTCATTGTCCCCCGCCCCAGTCGAATTCGAATCCGCGTGTCAGGTGGTGATGCGCAGCTAGCGTCGGTCGTAACCGGGGTTTTGTCTAGGCACGCCGTCTCGTTCAAAACAAATTCAAATCCAGTGTTGCGCCCGCGCTGCACTTCAGGCCCGTCTCGGTCTCAAAGTGGAACAAGTTAACGATGTCTTACGCGACAAGCGCTTGATCTCGGCTGCAACCGCTGGCTTCAATCCCGTGCAACTACAGGGGAACCATGAAGGGGGAGACGCATGGCTGAAGAGACTGATGTCATCGTCGTCGGTGCAGGCCTGTCTGGACTGGTGGCCGCGACCGAAATCGCGGATGCGGGCAAGCGCGTCGTCGTCCTCGACCAGGAGGGCGAGCAGTCGCTGGGCGGCCAGGCCTTCTGGTCGTTCGGCGGCTTATTCCTGGTCAATTCGCCGGAGCAGCGCCGGCTCGGCATCAAGGACTCGGTCGAGCTTGCGATGCAGGACTGGCTCGGCACCGCCGGCTTCGACCGCGACGATGATTTCTGGCCGCGCCAATGGGCCGAGGCCTATGTGGCTTTCGCGGCAGGCGAGAAGCGCGACTGGCTGCGCGCGATGGGCCATCGCATCTTCCCCGTGGTCGGCTGGGCCGAGCGCGGCGGCTATGACGCGATGGGCCACGGCAACTCGGTACCGCGTTTCCACGTCACCTGGGGAACCGGGCCCGGCATCGTCGAGCCGTTCGAGCGCCGTGCGCGCGAGGCCGTGAAGAGCGGGCGCCTCACCTTCAAGTTCCGCCATCGGGTCGATGCCCTCTCCATCACCAATGGCACGGTGGACGGCGTCAGCGGCGCCGTCCTCGCGCCCGACACGATCGAGCGCGGCAAAAGCTCTTCGCGCAATTCCGTCGGCGAATTTGCGCTGAAGGCGCAGGCGGTGATCGTGGCGTCCGGCGGCATCGGCGGCAATCACGAGCTGGTGCGTCAAAACTGGCCGAAGCGGCTCGGCGAGCCGCCCAAGTTCATGATCTCCGGCGTGCCCGAGCATGTCGACGGCCGCATGATCGGCATCACCGAAAAATCAGGCGCACGGCTGATCAACCGCGACCGCATGTGGCATTATGTCGAGGGCATCCAGAACTGGAATCCGATCTGGCCGCGCCACGGCATCCGCATCCTGCCAGGCCCATCCTCGATGTGGTTCGACGCCACGGGCACGCGATTGCCGGCGCCGCTGTTCCCGGGCTCCGACACGCTCGGCCAGCTCCAGTACATCATGTCCACCGGCTACGAATACTCCTGGTTCATCCTCACCCAGAGCATCATCAAGAAGGAATTTGCACTGTCGGGATCGGAGCAGAACCCTGATCTGACCGGCAAGAGCTGGCGCATGACATTGCGCCGCGCCACCAACAAGGGCGCGCCGGCGCCGGTGGAGGCCTTCAAGAGCCATGGTGTCGACTTCATCGTGCGCGACAGGCTGGAGGATCTCGTCGCGGAGATGAACAAGCTCGCCGGCAGCGACCTCCTCAAGCTCGAGCACATCAGGATGCAGATCGAGGCGCGCGACCGCGAGATCGCCAACCCCTACGTCAAGGATGCGCAGGTGATGAACATCCACAATGCGCGGCGCTATATCGGCGACAAGCTGATCCGCACCGCCGCGCCGCACCGCATCCTCGATCCCGCGCGGGGACCGCTGATCGCGGTCAAGCTCAACATCCTCACCCGCAAGACGCTGGGCGGCTTCGAGACCGATCTCGACTCGCGCGTCTTCGGCAGCGAGGGCAGCGTCATTCCCGGCCTCTATGCGGTTGGCGAAGCCGCGGGCTTCGGCGGCGGCGGCGTGCACGGCTATCGCTCGCTGGAAGGCACCTTCCTCGGCGGCTGCCTGTTCTCGGGCCGCAATGCGGGCCGCGCGGCGGCGAAAGCTGTAGGGTGATGCGTGCGGCAATGTGGCCGCTCCAGCCGATTTCAGTAAGCGACGCATGCATGCCCGGGCACGCATGCGTACCCGGGGTGGCAGAGCGCGGGGCACTGGGCTAGACAGGGCCGCCATTCCACCAGGAGATCCCAAATGAGCATTCAGCGTTTCGAGACCGGCCCGCGCATGAGCCAGGCCGTCGTGCACGGCAACACCGTCTATCTCGCCGGCGTCGTCGCCAACAAGGCGGCCGGCGAAAGCGTGACGAAGCAGACCCAGGACATCCTGGCGACCATCGACAGCCATCTCGCCAAGGCCGGCACCGACAAGTCGAAGCTGCTCTCCGCCACGATCTACATCACCGACATGAAGACCTTCGGCGAGATGAACGCGGTGTGGGACGCCTGGGTCTCGCCCGGCAACACCCCGGCCCGTGCCACCGTCGAAGCCAAGCTGGCCGCGGCGCAGTACACCGTCGAGATCATGGTCACCGCGGCGAAGTAATCTTCGCGCCAAGATAAATTCACGCGCGCTGATAACCTCCGAGGTAATCGATCGGCGCGCGTGAACCTTCGATAGTGACGGCCAGCCGAACATCACGGCGCCATCGAAGGAGCAGGCCATGACCGACCCCATCACCATCGCCCACCGCTACATCGAGCTCTGGAACGAGCGTGCAGCCGGCCGACGCCGCGAGTTGCTCAGCGAGGCCTGGACCGCGGATGCGAGCTATGTCGATCCCCTGATGAAGGGCGACGGCCCGGACGGTATCGACGCGCTGGTCGCGGGCGTCCAGCAGCGTTTTCCCGACTTCAGGTTCAAGCTGATCGGCGAGCCCAACGGCTACGGCGACCATGTGCGCTTCAGTTGGGGTCTCGGTCCCGACGGTGTCGACAGCCCGATCAAGGGCACGGATTTCGCCGTGCTGAAGGACGGACGCATCAGGAGCATCACCGGATTTCTGGATCAAGTACCCGCTGGGGCGTGAGCGCGCTCTTACCCTCCCTGGAGGGGGAGGGTCGGCTCACATGAAGCGTAGCGCAATGTGAGACTGGGTGGGGTGACGGTCTCTCCGCGACGAACAGTGCCCGTGTGGAGAGATCACCCCACCCCGCTCGCGCTGCGCGCGATCGACCCTCCCCCTCCAGGGGAGGGTAAGCAAAAATCCGGCGCTTATCTGGCTGTTGCCAACCGATACGCAGCCTTCGTATTCACCCCGAATGCCTTCTCGTGCACACCCGGACCGAGCTTCATCAGGCACGCTTCTAGCGCGCCCTTGATTTCGCCATAGCTGCCCGCCAGCAAACACACCGGCCAGTCGGAGCCGAAGATCAAACGATCCTCACCGAAACATGTCGCGGCATGCTGGACGAACGGAAACAGCCGTTCTGCATCCCAGTCGTTCCATTTCGCTTCCGTCGCGAGCCCCGAGATCTTGCACCAGACATTGCCGCAAGCGGCGAGCGCCTTGATGCGATCGGCCCATTCGGCGCTTCCGCCGGACGCGATCGGCGGTTTGGCGGCGTGGTCGAGCACGAAGCGCGCCTTCGAAAACGCCTTTGCGGTTGCGATCGCCGCCGGTAGCTCACGGGTGCGGACGAGGAAATCATAGGCGAGATCGCGGGCGAACAAGGCGGTGAGGCCACGCTGGACGTCGGCGCGGAGCAGCCAGTCAGGATCGGGCTCGTCGTGAATCTGGTGGCGGATGCCGACGAGCTTGTCCCCGCCCGGCGCAGCGCACAGCCGGTCGAGCGTGTCGCCGAGCCCGGGGTCCGTCAGATCGACCCAGCCGACCACGCCGACGACGGAGGGCATCGCATGCGCGATGCGCAGGAATTCTTCTGTCTCCTCCAGCGCGGAGCGGCACTGCACCACGACGCTGGCGTCGATGCCGTTCGCTTCCAGCAGCGGCGCGAGATCGGCGGGACCGAAGGCGCGGCGGATCGGCGCCAGCTCGGGCGCATCCATCCAGGGATAGTCGGCGCGCGTCGGATCCCAGAAATGCTGGTGGCCATCGATGATCATGGCTCACGCCCCGCCCGGCAGCGGAGCGCGTGCGTCGACCAGGTTTCGCGCGCGCAATTCCTGCCAGAAGGCTTGCGGGATCGTCGCCTGCGACATCGCGATGTTGTCGGCGATTTCGGCAGCGTTGCGCGCGCCCATCACGGCGACGGTGACCGCCGGATGGGCCATACCAAATTGGAGCGCGGCGGCCTTCAGCTCGGTGCCGTGCTTGCGGCAGAGCTCATCCAGTTCGAGTGCCCGCGCGATCAGCGCCGCATCGGCGTCCTGATAGTTGAACTTCGCGCTCGTGCGCGGATTGGCCAGGATGCCGCTGTTGTAGATGCCGCCGAGCAGGATGCCGATGTGCTTCGCCGTGCAGACCGGAAACAGCGCATTCAGCGCGCCCTGGTCGAGCAGCGTGTAGCGGCCGGCGAGCAGGAAGCAGTCGACCGGCACGGCCTCGGCAAACCGGACTGGCATCTCCGACTGGTTCATGCCGGCGCCGATCGCCTTGACCGTGCCGTCATCGCGCAAGCGCTGCAGCGCGCGGAAGGCGCCGGCAATTGCGTCGTCATAGTGATCGTCGGGATCGTGCACCAGCAGGACGTCGACACGGTCGAGCCCGAGCCGGGCAAGGCTCTCCTCGACCGAGCGCATCACGCCGTCATAACTGAAATCGAACACCGGCCGCTCGCGCTGTCCGCTCTTGTAGAAGTCGTCCTCGGCGGCAGCGCCATCGGGCGCGCGCAGCAGGCGGCCGACCTTGGTCGAGATGACATAGGAATCGCGCGGCTGCTGCCGCAGGAAAGTCCCCAACCGCCGTTCGGCCAAGCCGAAGCCGTAGAGCGGCGCGGTGTCGTAGAAGCGGATGCCGGCCGACCAGCCGCGTTCGAGAGTGGCGTACGCATCGGCATCGCTGACGGGTCTGAACAATCCGCCTAGCGGAGCGGAACCGAGGCCGATTGAGGTGACGTCGAGGGTGCCGAGCCGCGATCGTTTCATTCCAAATCCTTCCAACAGCCCAAATCATCTCTCCCGCCCGCGGAGACCGCAAGCGGGAGAGGCACGCAGGAGCGCGGGGCTGGCGGCGCTCCTACTTCAACATCTGCGCGACGTTGTCCTTGGTGACGAGATCGAGACCGGTATAGACGATCTCCGGCACCTTCTCGCCTTTCTTGATGGCGAGCAGCGTGTCCATCGCTTTCTCGCCCATCTCGAACGGACGCTGGCCGACCAGCGCATTGGCATAGCCGTCGCGCAGCAGCTCGAGCTGCATCTTCAGCGTATCCGCGACGACGAGCGTGAACTTGCCGGAATCGATGTCCTTCTTCGACCTCGAGGCAAAGGCCTTGAAACCCTCGGGGGCGAACATCGGCCAGCCGCCGATGGGAACGATCGCGGCGAGGTCGGGCGTCGAAGTCCGCACGTCGGTCATCTGCTGGACCGCCAGCGCGGGATCGTCGTTGCAGAACGTCGGAGACCCCGCGACCTCGGTCCATTTCGATCCCTTCAGCGCCTCGCGGACGCCGTCGACGCGCTCAGCCAGGTTCTTGGCACCTGGACCGCCCGAGACCATCGCGTACTTGCCGCCATCGGGCCGGAGTTTTAGCAATTGCTTGCCGAGCGCAACGCCGAATTCCTTGTTGTTGGTGCCGATATAGGCGATGCGCTTGGAGCCGGGTGCATCGGCATCGAAGGTGATGACGGGGATGCCGGCAGCGGTCGCCGCCTCGATCGACTTGGACATGGCCGCGACGTCGGCGACCGAGATGGCGAGGCCGTCGACCTTCTGGGTGATGAAGTCCTGGATGATCTGCGCCTGTGTCGCGGGCTCGTGCTCGACCGGCCCCTTGTAGATGCACTCGATATTGCCGAGCTCCTTGGCGCGCTTCTGGCAGCCATCGCGCGCGAAGTCGAAGAACGGATTGTTCATCGCCTTGGGCACGATGACGAAACGGTAGTTCGCGGCAAGCGCCGGCGTTGCCATCAGCGCGACGGCGATGCCGGCAACAAGAAGTTTCCTCATGGTCTCCTCCACCCTTGTTTGGCGCCCATCCTCTCAAAATCGTCCGGGAAGCGGACAGGCGGCATTTTCGTTGCCCTCCCGAACGACGTCATTTCAGACCATCCGCGAGCGGATGCGGTCGACCAGCACGGCCAGGATGATGATCACGCCCACCAGCGTCTGCTGCCAGTAGGAGGAGACCTGCGCCAGCACGAGACCGTTGCGGATCACCTCCAGCAGCACGCAGCCGACGATGGCCCCTAACGGGCCACCGATACCGCCGGCAAGGTTGGCCCCGCCGATCACGGCCGCCGCGATCACGTTGAGCTCATATGAGGTCGCCATGTTGGCCGGCGCCGACCCAAGCCAGCCGGAGATGATGATGCCCTGAAGGCCTGCTGCGAGCGCGCAGGTCACATAGACCTCGATCTTCACCCGGACGACCGGGATGCCCGTGAGTTCGGCCGCCTTCTCGTTGCCGCCGAGCGCGAACACGTGACGGCCAAACGCGGTGTGGTGCAGCACCACCGCCATCGCCAGCGCGAGGATCACGAGATAAATGAATGGCACGGGCACGCCGAGCACGTCGCCCGAGGTTAGCGCGTAGAAATAATCGGCATCCGGGCCGCTCGGAAAACTGCCGCGTCCGTTGGACACGACATAGCCAAGCCCGCGCACGATCGAGAGCATGCCGAGCGTGGTGACGAAGGGTGACAGGCCCAGCACGGCGATGCAAAAGCCGTTGACGAGGCCGGCGACCAGTGCAACGCCGAGTCCCGCGAGAAGCGAGATCAGCAGGATCAGGCCCGGGACATTGGCGAGCACGGTCTTGCCGTCGGCCGCCATATGCACGAAGAGCGAGGCGCCAAGACCTCCAGGCGTCGACAGCTCGGTCATGACCATCGAGGTGATCATGGCCGAGAAGCACATCATCGAGCCCACCGAGAGATCGATGCCGCCGGTGATGATCACGAAGGTGACGCCGAGCGTGGCGATGGCGATGAATGAGAAATTCTTCGCTACGTTCTGGATGTTGCCTTCGGTGAAGAAATACGGACTGGCGAAATGCATGACCACCAGCAGCACCGCCAGCGCGAGCAGGACATATCCGGTCTGGGACGCGAAGATGCCGCGCTGCCACCATCTGATCCGGCCGACGTTCGAGAAGGTGATCGGAGATTCCAGGGGCATGGCCATCACGCCGTCTCCTTCGCGCCGGTGATGAGGGCAGTGACTTCCTCAGGGCTGGTCTCGTGGATCGGCTTGTCTGCCCGCTTCTCGCCGCGGCGCATGACGATGACGCGGTCACACACCGCGAACACGTCGGGCATGCGATGCGAGATCAGCATCACCGCGACGCCCTGCTCCTTCAGTCGGTGGATCAGGCCAAGCACCTGCTCGACCTGGCGGACCGAGATCGCGGCCGTCGGCTCGTCCATCATCACCAGCCTTGCATTGGAGAGCCGGGTGCGCGCGATGGCCACGGCCTGACGCTGGCCGCCCGACATCTGCTTGACCAGATCGTCAGGCCGTGTTTCCGAGCGCAGCTCGCCGAACAATTCCAGCGCACGCGCCGCCATTGCTTTGTGGTCGAGAAGAGCGAGCGGCCCGAATTTGCGCTTCAGTTCGCGGCCGAGGAAGACGTTGCCGGCTGCGGTCAGATTGTCGGCCAGTGCGAGGTCTTGGTAGACCACCTCGATGCCGACCGCGCGGGCATCGACGGGCCGGGTGAAATGGACCGCACTGCCGGCAAAGCGGACCTCGCCGTGCGTTGGGCGGAAATTGCCGGCGATGATCTTGACCAGCGTCGACTTGCCCGCGCCGTTGTCGCCCATCAGCCCGACCACCTCGCCCGGCAACACCTGCATGTCGACGCCATGCAGCGCGCGGATCGCGCCGAACTCCTTGCCGATGCCTTGGAGTTCGAGGACCGGTGTTGTTTCAGTACTTGTCATCAGCGGTCTCGCTCAGACATAGCGGTTGACCAGGGATTCCAGATATTCCTGCCGCCCCGAGCGCGGCTGCGGGTCGAAGCCGGGGCCGAGCGCACGATCGGCAAGATCGGCGAGTGAGCGCTGGCCGCCGAGAATGGCGCGGCCCTCGGGACCGGCCCACCCCTCATAGCGCGTGGCGAGCGGCGTGGTGAGGACGCCGGCATCGAGCATGTCGGCGGCGGCGAGCAAGGCGCGCGCGCAAGCGTCCATCGAACCGACATGGGCATGAATGAGATCGTCGGGATCGATCGACTGGCGGCGGATCTTGGCATCGAAATTCAGCCCGCCCGAGGTGAAGCCGCCGCGGTTCAGGATCTCGTGGAACACCAGCGCCAGCTCGCCCACGTTCATCGCAAACTGGTCGGTATCCCAGCCGAGCAGATCGTCGCCGCGGTTGATGTCGAGCGAGCCGAACACGCCGAGCGCCTCGGCCAGCGCGACCTCGTGATGGAAGGAGTGGCCGGCGAGGATGGCGTGGTTCTGCTCGACGTTGAGCTTGACGTCCTTGAGGAGGTCGTAGCGTTCGAGGAAGCCGTAGCACGTGGCGACATCGAAATCATATTGATGCCTGGTCGGCTCCTTCGGCTTGGGCTCGATCAGGATCGGTCCCTTGAAGCCTATTCTGTGCTTGTGCTCGACGACGAGCGAGACGAAACGGCCAAGCTGGTCGAGCTCGCGCTTGAGATCGGTGTTGAGCAGCGTCTCGTAACCCTCGCGGCCACCCCACAGCACATAATTCTGGCCGCCAAGCCGGTGCGTCACCTCGAGCGCGGCGCGAACCTGGCCGGCGGCATAGGTGAAGATTTCGGGGTCCGGGTTGGTCGCGGCGCCCGCCATGTAGCGGCGATGCGTGAACAGATTGGCGGTGCCCCAGAGCAGGCGGACCTTTGCCGAGGCCATCTTTTCTTCGAACAGATCGGCGATCACGTTGAGATTGGCGACGGATTCGCGGAGCGAAGCACCTTCGGGTGCCACATCGACATCGTGAAAGGTGAAGAAGGGTACGTCCAGCAGGCGGAAAAGCTCGAAGGCGACATCAGCTTTGGCGCGCGCCATCGCCATCGCGTCAGTGCCGTGGTGCCAGGGCCGCAAAAAGGTCTCGCCGCCGAAGGGATCGCCGCCCGGCCAGCACAGCGAATGCCAATAGCAGACCGCAAAACGCAAATGATCCTCGAGCCTGCGGCCATGTACGAGCCGGTCCTTGTCGTACCAGCGGAAGGCATGCGTGTTTGCCGCATCCTTGCCGGCAAAAGCGACAGGCGTGCTTGTATCGAAGAACTTGGCTGACGCGTTCACTTAAGCGGACTCCTTCAAAGCGGGATAAAGCTCGCGCCAGCGGCGATAGGCCTCGTCGTAGGCTGCGGTCACGGATGCACGGGGTGCAAAGGTCGCGAGCCGGCGCGGGCGAGTGCAGACATCGGCCGCCTTTTCGCCGGTGGCTGCCAGCCGCCCGAGCCGCGCCGCACCGAGTGCTGCCCCCACCTCGCCTTCCTCCACGCGGTGGACGGGAATGCCGAGCACATCGGCGCAGATCTGCGCCCACAGCGGCGAGCGCGAGCCGCCGCCGACCAGATCGACCTGGGCAAAAGGCCCGCTCGCCGTGCTCAGTGCCGCCAGATTGTCGCGCGCGGCAAAGGCGACGCCTTCGAGCACGGCCTGGACGACCTGGCCGCGGCCGGTCGCGCCACGCAAACCGATCAAGGCGCCGCTGGCGGCGGCATCGTTGTGCGGCGTGCGTTCGCCGTCGAGATAGGGCAAGAACTTGATTGTGCTCGGTCCATCGACGCGCTCGCCGAGCGGCGCCAGCAGTGCGGCGGCCGGCGTCTCCATCACGTCGGACAGCCAGGCGAGCGAAGCCGCCGCCGACAGCATCACCCCCATCTGGTGCCACAGGTCGGGCAGCGCGTGGCAGAACGCATGCACGGCCGAGGCCGGTGCCGATGCAAAGCGATCGGTGACGCGGAAGACTACGCCCGATGTGCCGAGCGACAGGAAGGCATCGCCGGGCGCGATCGCGCCAAGCCCGATCGCGCTCGCGGCGTTATCCCCGGCGCCACCGGCGACCATGACTCCCTTTGCCATGCCCCAGCGCTGCGCGAATTCCGCCGCGAGCACGGCGCTGACCGCGCTGCCCTCGACGAGGCGCGGCATATGGTGGAGATCGAGGCCGGTCGCCTGCAGCAGCGGGGGCGACCAGCGACGCTGGCCGACATCGAGCCACAACGTGCCGGCAGCGTCCGACATGTCCTCGACCATCTCGCCGGTCAGCCGATAGCGGACATAGGCCTTCGGCAGCAGCACCTTTGCGATACGCGCGAAGATCGCCGGCTCATGCCGCGCGACCCAGAGCAGCTTTGGCGCGGTGAAGCCGGGCATCGCCAGATTGCCCGCAATCGCGTGCAACGACGGACAGCGCTGCTCCAGCGCGACGCATTCGGCCTGCGAGCGGCCGTCGTTCCAGAGGATGGCGGGGCGCAGCGGCCGTCCATCCTCGTCCAGCAGCGTCGCGCCATGCATCTGGCCCGACAGCCCGATGCCGCGGACCCGCGCGACCTCGCGCGGATGGCGATGTGCGAGATCATCGACCGCGCCGGTCGCCGCCTCCAACCAGGAATCGGGATCCTGCTCGGACCACAGCGGCGCGGGATGCGACAGCGCAAGCTCGCGCGCCGCCGTCGCGACGATCGCGCCGGCTTCGCTCATGAGCACCGCCTTCACACCTGACGTGCCGACGTCCAGTCCGAGATACACGCCGTCCTCCCTTTTGCCTGCGCGGTATGCGAGCTTGACGTCGCCTTTCCGCCACGTGCCGTTCGAAGTCCTGCTGCCGCTAGGGCCGCTAGGGCAGATTGTCCCGCATCACGATGTCGATCCTGATCTTCTCCTGTTCGCGCAGGATCGGCTCGCCGCGGGCGAGCGCGAGCAGCACGCGCACGGCGGCGCGCGCCTCATGTCCCGGATTCTGCGAGATCGCGGCGTCCATCACGCCCTGCAACAGGAGCCGGCGCGTCAGCGCGGTGACGTCGTGCCCGACGAACACGACCTTGTCGCGGCCGGCCTTACCCAATGCATTCGCGACGCCTTGCGTGCCGGCGCCGACGTTATAAAGGCCGACAATGTCAGCATGCCTGCCGAACAGCCGCGCCAGCAGCTGCTCCGAACGCTCGTCCTCGTCACGCCCTTCCAGCACGGGCAGCACGGTGAGACCGGGGAATTCCGACGCCATCACCTGGTTGAAGCCGAAGATGCGCTCGGCGTGATCGCGCAGGCCGAGCGAGCCCGCGACGATCGCGACCTTGCCGGACCGCCCGCCGACCAGGCGACCGACCAGCGCACCGGCGGTGCGGCCCGCGGCGATGTTGTCGATGCCGACATAATGGTGGCGACGCGAGGACGGCACGTCCGAGACCAGCGTGACGATTTTGGTGCCGGCATCGACGAGATCGTTGATCGCGGCGCGGACGCCGGGATGATCCAGCGCCACCACGGCGATGCCGTCGTAATCGGCCGAGAGCGCCTCCAGCGACGCCGCGAGCACGGAAGGATCGAACACGTCGGTTGCGACCGTCTCGACGCTCAGGCGACGCGCCGAGAGCCAGGCCGACATCTCGCCGAGATAGGCCTCGATCTGCTGCATGAAGGGATTCGGCCCGGACGGCATCACAAAGGCAAAGCGGCGGACGCGGCTGCGGGCGAGTTCCGCAGCGGCCACATGCGGCTGGAAGGAATTGCGCTCGATCGCCTCCCTGACGCGCCGGACCGTGTTCGGCCGCACGCCCGGGCGATTGTGCAGGACGCGGTCCACCGTCGCGAGACTGACACCCGCCTCGCGGGCGATGTCCTTCAGCGTCAACACGGTCGCGGTGAGAGTATCAGCCATCACTGAAGGCTATCAGAGGTATTTTGAGGTGCGCAACTCATTTTGAGGGGCGCGAGAATTTTCGGCCCGCGGTTGCACTGCGGCAGTCGGCCGGAGGACTTAGCGATCACTCAAATCGAGCGTTAGGAACAGGCTGTTGGGATCCTCGACATAGCCCTCGAATGGCCCGCAGGGGACGAAGCCATGGGTCCGATAGAGCGCATGCGCGGGCTTGAAATAATCCCACGAACCGGTCTCGAGGCTGAGCCGCGACATGCCGCGCGCGTGGGCGGCAACAATGATATGACGGAGCATCTGGCCACCGAAGCCGCGCCGCCGCGTGGTCTGCAGCGTGTGCATCGACTTCACCTCGCCATGATCGGGCGAAAGCGTCTTCAGCGCGCCGGTGGCGACCAGCGTCTCGCTGTCCCATCCGGTCCAGAACGCGATGTCGGGCGCGCGCAGGCCGGCGAGATCGAGCGCATGCGCGCTGCCCGGCGCCGTCTGCGCCCGCGCCGCCGTGACGTGATGATCGAGCAGCGCAACGACGCGCGGATCGAAGGTATCGCCGATACGTATCTGCATCGTCAGGAACTCGCCTCTCTCACATTTTTCCGTAGGATGCGCCGCGCCGCGTGATGATGACGTAGCGCGCGTCCTGCCGGGTCTCGTTCTCGAAGGTCACGGCGCGCATGACGTCGAAGTCCAGGCAATCGCCCTCGCGCAGGCGCACCGTCTTGGCGTCGATATGCACGCAGACCGCGCCCTCCAGCATCAGCAACTGCTGGGTGAAGGCATTACGCCCCCAGGGGCTGTAGGAGACGCGCGCGCCGGCCGGCAAATCGACGACGATGATCTCGATGCCGCTTGCCGCGTCCGGCGGCGAAGCATGACGCCGCAGATAACCGCTGTCGGGATCACGCCAATGCGGCTGGTCGGCGAGCCGCATCAGCCGCTCCGGCGGCTTCTCCGCGAGAGCGACGACGTCGCTGAGGGTGACATCGAGCGCCGCGCAGAGCTTGTTGAGCAGCGCGGCGGTCGCGCTGCTCTGCGCCCGCTCCACCCGCCCGATCATGGCCCGGCTGACGCCCGAGCGGCCTGCGAGTTCATTCAGCGTCATGCCGGCCTGCGTCCTCAGGGTCTTCAAGCGGCGACCGATCGCCCGGTCAAGTTTCTGCTGGTCCATAAAATTCATCCAAGCTTTGCCCGGCGCTCGACCGCGGCCGCCAAGACGAGATGAGCTTAGCGCGGGCAGCGGCGAACGCCGGGAACGAGAGGCGAATATATTAGAAATTTGGCGCGACACGTTGTCGGCGCGCTCGCGCCTGCCAGATCGATCGGGTGGACGTCACAATCGGGGAAGCCTTGGAGCGGGCGAAGGGAATCGAACCCTCGTATGCAGCTTGGGAAGCTGCCGTTCTACCATTGAACTACGCCCGCGGATGCGCGGCTCACGCCAGTCCTGATTAGCCGAGACAGCGCCGCGCGCCAAGCGGTTTGGCGCACCCGGCCGGACGGTTGTTAACGTCTCAATAAGATTCCAGATGCGCCGGATTGTGGCGGTGTTATGATCGAGTGTCTGGGCAGAGGCGTGCACTGAGTGGGGCGTGTGCATGGTGGGGCACGGGTACGCGATATTCGACACGGCCATCGGGCGCTGCGGCATCATCTGGAGCAGCACCGGAATCGTCGCCGTGCAATTGCCGGAGGCGCGGGAAATCGACACCCGCCGGCGGATCTTCGCGGTTCATCCCGAGGCGCGCGAGCAGCCCCCTTCCGTGAATGCCGAGCTTGCGATCGAGGGCATCGCAGGCTTGCTGCAAGGCAGCGATCCCGATTTTTCCGAGGTCAGCCTGGATGCCGGCCGCGTGCCGGGCTTCCACCGCCGCGTTTACGAGGCGGCCTGCGCCATTCCGCGCGGGGAGACGCGGACCTATCACGAGATCGCCAAGGCCCTGGGCGCCTCGGGCGCCGCGTATTCGGTCGCGCAGGCAATCGCCAAAAATCCCTACATGCTGATCGTGCCCTGCCACCGGGTGCTGGAGGCCGGCAACTACACCGACCGGCTCTCGCCCTATGGCGGGGTGATCTCCAAGCGTCGGCTGCTCGCGCTCGAAGGCGCCCATCCGATCACCAGCAAGACGCTGTTCGAAGTGCTGCTGCCCGTTGCCCCGCCGCGGCCATCCACCTAGATAGGTGGCATGGACGCAACCACGCTGCTGACGACACGCGCGATGACCGTCTCCGAGTTTCGCTGCGACGCGGGCCCGGACGACACACCGTTTGCGGAATGCCGCACCGGCCATTCCATTGCCTATGTCCGCTCGGGCAGCTTTGGCTGCCGGTGCCGCGCCGGATTCTTCGAACTGGTGGCGGGCTCGATGCTGGTCGGCGCGCCCGGCGAGGAATACACCTGCACGCATGAGCATGTCAGCGGCGACGTCTGCCTGTCGTTCTTCCTCAGCGAGGATCTCGTCGATGCCCTCGGCGGCCGCCGGGAGGCCTGGCAGGTCGGCGCAACGCCGCCACTGTCCGAACTGATGGTGCTGGGCGAACTCGCCCAGACGGCAGCAGATGGCAATAGCGACCTCGGGCTCGACGAGATCGGCCAGATCCTGGCCGGCCGCTTTATCGACATCGTTTCGGACAAGGCGCGCAGGCAGGCCACGCCGACGGCGCGCGATCGCCGCCGCGCGGTCGAAGCGGCATTGTGGATCGACGAGAACTCACATGCCGAGCTCGATCTCGAACAGGCCGCGCGGCACGCGGGCCTCAGTCCGTTCCATTTCCTGCGACTGTTCTCCAGCGTACTCGGCGTCACGCCGCATCAATATCTGGTCCGCTCGCGGCTGCGGCACGCGGCGCGGCTGCTGACAGACGACGACATCGCGGTCACCGATATCGCCTATGACGTCGGCTTCGGCGACCTCTCCAACTTCGTCCGCACCTTCCATCGCGCCGCCGGGGTGTCGCCGACGAAATTCCGGCAGGCGTCCCGCGGGCAGCGCAAGATTCTCCAAGAGCCGCTCGCCCTCAACTGACTAAGTTCGTCTCCGACGCGCGCCACTCGCGGCGCGCTTTGCAATGGAGACGACCATGTACGACCATATCGGATTGCGCGTTGCCGACCTCGACGCCGCCACGCGGTTCTACACCGCGGTGCTGGCGCCGCTCGGCCATGTCCTGTGCTCCAGCGGCGACGGCTATGCCGGCTTTGGCCCGAAGGGCGAGCCGGCGCTGTGGCTGCATCTGAACAAGGGGCGCAAGGCCGACGGTGCGCATATCGCGTTTCGCGCCGCGGATCATGACGCGGTCAAGGCGTTTCACAGCGAAGGCCTGAAGAGTGGCGGCCGCGACAATGGCGGCGCCGGCCCGCGCAAGGATTACAGCCCGACCTACTATGCGGCGTTCCTGATCGATCCTGACGGCAACAATGTCGAAGCGGTTTGCGTGTGAACGCTTGCAGTTAACCCCGTCATTGGGAGGGAGCGAAGCGACGAAGGCGCTTGTTGCGACGACCCGACATGATCAAGGACACCTTCATGGCCTCCATTCATAACGATGTTTCCCTCGACGTCCCTGCCGACCAAGTCTGGGACGCCGTCCGTGACTTCGGCGCGCTGCCTCAGCGGCTGGCGCCGGGCTTCGTCACGACATGCACGCTCGACGGCGATGCGCGCATCGTCACCTTCGCCAATGGCTCGGTCGCGCGCGAGGTGCTGGTCGATTGCGACGATGCACGGCAACGGCTGGTCTATGCGATCGACAACGAGCGGCTGAAGCACTACAGCGCATCGGTGCAGGTGATCGCCGAGGGCGACAAGGCGTGCCGGCTGGTCTGGATCATCGACATGCTGCCCAACGAGCTTGCGGCTTACGTCCAGGGACAGACCAGGGAAGCCGTCGCCGCGATCCGCGGAGCGTTTCCGCCTGCGTGACCTTTCTCACAGAGCTTCTCCCTGCTCGGCCGTAACCATGGCCGCGTGCGTCCGGTTGGCTCTGCTTTCCTGGCGGAGCCACGCACGCGAGGAGCAGGCCATGAGAGGTGCGGACAAGGTGATCTGCCAGGCAGCCGCGGTGCTGCTGCTGTTTTCGATCTCGAGCGCGCCGGCAAGGGCGCAATTCCTCGGCGGCGGAGGCGCCGGCGGCGAGGACATGATGACCCAGATGGCGCCGATGCTGGAAATGATGAAGGCGAAGATGGGCAAGCGCCGCTTCGCCATGCTGATGCAGACCATGGGCCCGATGATGAGCCGCATGATGGAGAATGGCGGCGGCGGCATCGGTGGCATGACGGGCGGCGGGGGCCTTGGTGGCCCAATTGGCGTCGGCGGCGGCAATTTTGGCGGCGGCTTTGGTGCGCCAAACTACGGCGGCTACACGCCGATGAGCGGAGGCGGTTACATACCGGCCGGGCTCGGCGGCATCGGTGGCGGCGATATCATGGGCATGATGGGCGGTGCCGGCGGCGGCGACATGATGGCGATGATTCCGCAATTGATGCGGCTCGCCAATGTCGGCGGCGGCGGCCATCGCCGCCACAAGCATCGTTAGGGCGCGCCCGGCGCATGGCGAGTTCGAACACGAGGCAACCACCCTTCGCGGGGCACGAAGGATGGTTGCGCCGGGCCGGTGGTTGGGGGACCGCCGGTATCAGATCCGATCGTTGATCAGGACGCCGGACATCGACGGATCGCTTGCCTTGGTCTCGTCGCTCGATTGCTTCGCGCTGTAGGTCGAATCCGCGAGCGAGTTCTTCAGCGACCGAAGGAATTGTTCAAGCAGGTCCGTCGCCGAGCTGCCGTTCGACGCGGTGTCCGTGGCGGTGGTCGAGGACGTTCCGCTCGCATCCGTCGTACCGCTTGATCCCGTCGTGCTGGACGAGGTCGAATCCGTCAGCAGGCTCTTCAGCGAGTCGAGGAGCTGCTGAAGCAGGTCTACCACCGAATTGCCGCTCGACGAACCGTCCGTGGCGCCCGCGGGGGGAGGCCCGCCGGGAGGCGGTCCGCCTGCTCCACCGGGGCCGCCCGGTCCTTGGGCGAACGCGGCCTTGAAGATGCCCTGCAGCTCGGTGGCCTGCTCGTCGGTCAGCTTGCCCGCCGAAACTTCCCTCTTGATGAGATCATCGATCCTCAACGTGAATGCGTCGGGCGATGATCCATTCCCGCTGGACTGATCGCTCGCACTGCTCGACTGCAACGCGGTGTCGATATCGCTGAGTGCGGATGACAGCGCCGACTGATCGGCTGCATTGATCGCACCAGAACTGACTTCCGCCTGCAGTTCATCCTGGAGTCGTTTCAACGGCGATGGGTGTTGGTGGGAGGAGAGCGCCGAAATCGAGGTCATGATGGCTTTCCGTGCTTCTGGTGAACTCGCGGCGAAATTGTTCCCAGGAGCTGGCGCGAAGCCTTCGGCAAGGTGCAGAACCGGTTGCTCGATATTGCCACGCAACGGTTGGAAATATTCGGAAACAAGAATCCAGCGAGCGCGCCTAGTCCGCCGCGGCCGACAGGGCCGGCCTGATCGCGCCCCTGCTCTCGCGCGGCCCCCAGCGGGTCAACACGACGCTGGAGCACGAGAGCAGGCCGAGCACGACCATCGAGCTCGCCGCCAGCCAGAAGAAGCTCTGCGCGGTGGCGTCGTGCGTCGATAGCCACCAGCCCAGCGCCGCGATGTAGATCAGCCGCGCGGTCTGCGCCAGCACCGGCCCGATCACCTTGGCTGCGCCCTGCGAGGAGAAGTACATCGTCGAGGCAAGCCCGATGAAGGCGTAGAACGGCGCGACCGTCGACAGATATTGGTGGCTGGCGGCGCGCACCATCGCGCTGTCGGTGAAGATGTTGACCCAGAGATCGGGGAAGGCCGCCACCAGGCAGGCCGGCGCGCCGACGGCGACGAATGCGCTCGCGCCCGCGATCCAGGCGATCCGCCGGGCGCGCGCGATGCGCCCGGCACCGACCGCCATGCCGATCATGGGCACTGAAGCGATGCCGAACGAGAACGCGATCGAGGTCAGCAGGAATTCCAGCCGTGCGCCGATGCCGTAGCCGGCGAGAATCGCGGTGCCGAACTTCGCCAGCATGTGGGTGAAGATCGAGATCGTCAGCACCGATTGCAGCGGCGAGAAGCAGGCGATGGCGCCGACCTTGAGGATGTCGAAAAACATCACCCATTGAATGCGAAGCCCGCGCAGTTTTGGAACGACGCGGGCGCGGCCGGAGAACAGGTACCAGCCCATCACGCCGATGTTCATGGAATAGGCGATCAACGCGCCGGCGGCGACGCCGCGCATGCCGAGTTGCGGCATCGGCCCGAGCCCGAGACCCAGCGTGCCGCCGAGCACGATCTGCCAGACCGCGGAGTTCAGGATCAGCAACGACGGCAGCTTCATGTTGCCGGTGCCGCGCAGCACGCCGGCCATGGTGTTGAGCAGCCAGGGCAGCACGGCACCGCCGAAGAACACTTGCGTGTAGGCGATCGCATGGGTCAGCACATCGCCGCGGCCGCCGAGCATCTCGAGCACTCTCGGTCCGAAGATCAGCATACCCAGCATGAAGACGAGGCCGAAGCTGATACCGATCAGCAGCGCATGCGCGGCCAGCGTGCCGGCGCGCTCGCGATCTCCCGCGCCGAGCGCACGCGCGATGGCGGAGGCCACCGCGCCGCCCATGGCGCCGCCGGACATCGTCATGGTCAGGATCACTGTCGGAAACACCAGCGCCATCGCAGCCAGCGCTTCCACGCCAAGACGCCCGATATAGGAGGTTTCCGCGATCACCACGCAGGTGCCGGCCGACAGCGCCACCACGTTGGGCCAGGCCAGCCCGAGCAGCGTGCGCAGGATCGGTCCGTCCGTCAGCGCGCTCTTCACGGGACGCGGAGGCGGCGGCAACGGGCGTTCTTGCTCATCGACCGGGATTTCGGCGATGTCGGACATTTCCTCTCCCGGGCACAGGCGCCATTCGCGGCGCGGCAATCACTTGGTGTGCCAATCATTTTCTTCGCGCCAAAGGCGCAGTGAGGCTTGTTAGCACGGCAATTGCCGATTCCTCCTGCGCCTGATGCAGGCGTGCCCTGCGGCAGCGCATTTCAACGGGTGGAATTACCCGATCGTCCAGACCAGTGGCGGCCGACCGTTCGCCGTCGGGCGCAAATGCAAGCCGATGTGCCGGCCGCATCCCGCGGCCAGCCCTTCGAACAGTCCTTCCAGCACTCTGGCGCCGGCGCGGTGATGATCCGCGACATCATCCATCAGCTTCCAGCTCTGCTGGCGGATTTCGAAGGTGCCCTCGGATTGCGAGGTCTCGGCAACGTCATCCTGCGCGACGAACAGCGCGTTGAGGAATGACGCAAACTCCTTGGCGCCGCCGCGCTCCATCGCGAGCGCCGCGGCGACCTCATCGAAATATTGCATGCCGATCAGCTTGCCGGTGAGATGCAGGAGATAGCCTGCGTCTTCCGGTCCGAACAATTGCACCATCACGGGTGCGGCGGTGCGGACATATTCCATGGCGTAGTTCCGATAGGCCTTTTCGAGCCGTGGCTTCGGCCAGCTTTCGACAGGCAGGGCCGGCGCGGTCTTCGCATCGAACAGCGGCGCTTCGAGATGGCGTGCGAACACCAGGCGCTGGTCGAGTTCGAGCGGGTGGTCGTACTGGTGATAGTAGCCTTCGAGCCCGTCCTGGCCGTCGACGCTCTGCTTGGTGCAGATGAAGCCCAGCCTGAGATCGCCAAGCGCGACGCCGTTGTTGGCGTGCCAGCCGCGCAGCATCGCGCGGCTGACCTCGCCCGGCACGCCGCAGATCGCGGTGCCCTTCCAGATCCAGCGCGGCGGCGGATAGCGGATCCAGGCCTTGGTATCGCTCTCATACATGTATTCGACATGCACGCCGCCGATCCAGTTGGAGAGATAGTGATACTGCGCGGCCGCCACCGCCGGCGGCAGATGACTGAGGCCGAGCTTCTTGAGCCCCGGCAGGAAGCGCTCCTGCTGCTGGCGGCGGAAGACCCGGAAGACGAATTCCGCAGCGTCGGCCGTGCCGCGCCGCGTGACGACGGTGAGGATCAGCCCGGTGAAGTAAGCATGGTAGAGATCGGCCACCGCGCGCCAGCGTTTCCATTGGGCTTCCTGCGCGGTGTCTGCTGCGGCGATCATGTTCGCTCCCGGCTTGTTGTTTTGCGGGAGTGTGTCATCGCGGATGGAGTGACGCAACCAACTACACATTCGCTGTCATCGCACGCGCAGGCGGGCGATCCAGTATTGCAGAGACGATTGTGATTGAATCGAGAGGCCGCGGCGTACTGGATTCCCCGCCTTCGCGGGGAATGACAGCGGAAATTAGGGCCAGCACTACACCCGGAAGTGCTTGCTCAGCTTCAACCCCTGCGCCTGGTAATTGGAGCCGATGCGCTGGCCGTACATGGCGTCGGGGCGTGCCAGCATCTTCTCGTAGACGAGGCGGCCGACGATCTGGCCGTGCTCGAGGATGAAAGGCACTTCGCGCGAGCGCACTTCGAGCACCGCGCGCGATCCCTGCCCGCCGGCGCCGGCATAGCCGAAGCCGGGATCGAAAAATCCGGCATAGTGCACGCGGAATTCGCCGACCAGCGGATCGAACGGCACCATCTCCGCAGCGTAGTCGGGCGGAACCTGCACCGCTTCCTTGGAGGCCAGGATGTAGAACTCGCCGGGATCAAGGATGAGGCTGCCGTCGGGGCGGGCCGAGATCGGCTCCCAAAACTCTCCGACCGCATAGCCCGAGCGGCGATCGACGTCGACAACGCCGGTGTGGCGCTTGGCACGGTAGCCGACAAAGCCGCTTCCCTTCTCGCCGGCGAGATCGACGGAGACGGCGACACCGCCGGACAGATCCGCATCGTCGATGTCGACGAGACGCTCGGCGGCATGCAAGCTTTCGAGCGCGTCGGCATTGAGGATGGCGTCGCCGGTGCGGAAACGAACCTGCGACAGGCGCGAGCCCTCGCGCACCAGCACCGGAAACGTCTTCGGGCTGATCTCGGCATAGAGCGGACCGTGATAGCCGGCGCCGATCATGTCGAAGCGGCGGGTGCCGTCGGCGATCACGCGGGTGAAGACGTCGAGCCGGCCGGTCGAACTTTTCGGATTCGCGGCCGCGACGATCTCCGGAGGCAGAGCGAGGCTTTCGAGCAGCGGCACGATGTAGACGCAGTTGGTCTCCAGCACCGCACCGTCGGCGAGGCTGAACTCGTGCAGCTTCAACTCGTCGATGCGCTCGGCGACGGTGGCGCCGGGGCCGGGCAGGAAACTGGCGCGCACGCGATAGGCGATGTCGCCGAGGCGAAGGTCGAGGCTCGCCGGCTGGATCTGGCTTTCGACGAAGTCGTAAGCGGGCAGGATGAGGCCCGCTTCCGCCATCGCCGCGATCATGCGGTCGGGCAGGATACCATTGGCGTCGGCGGCGACCGTGAACGTCAAACCGGGATCCTCGTCAGGGGGCAAATGTATCCGGACATGCGGAAAATACAGTCTTTTACGGCTATCCGATGGACGCCTTGACGAAAAGGGCATTGCGGAATATGAGCATGACTTATCCCGTGGTGATTTGAGCCGGCCGGCTTGCAGCCACGTTAAATAAGTCGCTAAACAGGCCGGGGACCTCTGTGATCCCGGCCCGTGGATATATCCAGGCCGGTTTTTTTGTGACCATTTTCGATGGTCACGCAGGAGGTCCTATGTCGAAGTCCCCGGCGTCCGCCACGCACTACCGCCCCGAAACCCGCCTGGTCCATTCCGGCACCCTGCGCTCGCAATATGGCGAGACGTCGGAGGCGCTGTTCCTGACCCAGGGCTATGTCTACGACACCGCCGAGCAATGCGAGGCGCGGTTCAAGGGCGAAGACCCCGGCTTCATTTATTCGCGCTACTCCAACCCCACCATCGCGATGTTCGAGCGCCGCATGATCGAGCTCGAAGGCGCCGAAGCGGCCCGCTCGGCGGCGACCGGCATGGCCGCGGTGACGACCGCGATCCTCGCACCGCTGAAGGCCGGCGATCACGTCGTCGCCTCGCGTGCGCTGTTCGGCTCGTGCCTCTACGTCATCCAGGACCTGTTGCCGCGCTACGGCATCGAGACCACGCTGGTCGACGGCTCCGACCTCGACCAATGGCAGCGGGCGCTGAAGCCGAACACCAAGACGTTCTTCCTGGAGAGCCCGACCAATCCGACGCTCGACGTGCTCGACATTCCCGGCATCGCCGAGATCGCGCATAGTGGCGGAGCGCGGCTCGTCGTCGACAACGTGTTCGCGACCCCGATCTGGCAGAGCCCGCTCGCGCTCGGCGCCGATGTCGTGGTCTATTCCGCAACCAAGCACATCGACGGCCAGGGCCGGTGCCTGGGCGGCATCATCCTGTCGTCGGAAGCGTTCGTCGCCGAGCACCTCCACAATTTCATGCGCCAGACCGGCCCGTCGATCTCGCCGTTCAACGCCTGGGTCCTGCTCAAGGGCCTGGAGACGTTGGCCGTACGTGTGCGCGCGCAGACTGAGTCGGCAGCGCGCGTCGCGGACGTGCTGGCGAGCCATCCCAAGATTTCGCGGCTGGTCTATCCCGGCCGCGCCGATCATCCGCAGGCAGCGCTCGTGAAGAAGCAGATGCGCGGCGGCTCGACGCTGGTCGGCTTCGAGGTGAAGGGTGGCAAGGCCGCTGCGTTCCGCGTTCTCAACGCGCTCAAGCTTGCGAGGATCTCGAACAATCTCGGCGACGCCAAGAGTCTCGTCACGCATCCGGCGACCACGACGCATCAGCGCCTGAAGCCGGAAGACCGCGCCGCGCTCGGCATCAGCGAGGGCTTCATCCGCTTCTCCGCGGGGCTCGAGCATGCGGATGATCTGATCGAAGATCTCACGGCGGCGCTGGAGAAGGCGTAACGGGCGAGGTCTCGTAGGTGGATTAGCCGAAGGCGTAATCCACCAACTTCGTTCGGCAATCGTTGATGCATGGTGGATTAAGGCTTCGCCTAACCCACCCTACCGCACCGTCTCACATCGGCCGATACGCGCGCACGTCTCCGGGCACGTTCACCCCGAGCTTGATCTGGCCGACCGAGCGGATGATGTCGTCGCCGAGGAGCTGGGCGAAGCAGGCGTAGCCCCAATCGTTCATGTGCAGCCCGTCGGCGATGACGAAGCTCTCGACCGGGATCGATTGGTTCTCGTGCCAGTCGCGCATCACCTCGAAGCGCGGAAAGATGCCGACGTGACGGAGCTCGGCGACCTTGCCAAGCAGCTTCACCATCTTGCCGGCGCTCTCCTTGCGCTGGTTGACGGCCGGCGAATATTGCGGATCGACCAGCACGATGTCGGCATCGCCTGCGGCCTGGATGCTGGCGATGCCGTCCTCCACGAGCTTGGCGGTATCGCCGGGATCAAGGTTGCGTAGCACGGCGTTGGTACCGACTTGCCAGATCACCAGATCCGGATGCACGTCGATCACCTCGGTCTGGAGACGCTTCATCATTTCGGGCGCATCCTCGCCGCCAACGCCGGCATTGACGACCGTGATGTCGGCGGTCGGATACTGCCGGCGCAGCTGTGCGGCAAGGCGATTCGGATAATTGAAATCGGGCGAGCTTGCGCCATAACCGGCGGTCGACGACGAGCCGAACGCGACGATCACGACCGGCTTGCCGGCGATGAGCTTGTTCGCGACATGCGGCAGCGAGCCCATCGTCTTCGAGCCGCCCTTCGGCGCGAGACACGGCACGCGGTTGAAGATGTCGCCGGCGGATTTGGCGACCTGCTTCACCTTGTCGATCGCGCGCCCGGTGATGCTGCGCTGCTCCGCGGAGGGGTGGGTGGCCGCAATTGTGGTCTGGGAAGGCGAAGCGGGGGCGGGATTAGCGGACTGCGTCGGCGCCGACGGTGCCTGCGCGGCTTGGGCTTGGGCCTGGGCAGGCGCCTGCGTCACCGGCGTCAGCAACAGCAGGGCCGCGGCGGGTGCAGCCAGCCATGCCGTCAGGCGAAAAGGGGGGAGAGAACTCATTAACGCTAGACCTCAATTTTGCTGCTGGGTCGGCCCCAGATGGGCTGCGTCGATCACAAACTGTGCCAACGCCCGACCAAGGCAATCGTGGACCTGCTTCGCCAGCTCGGGCCCGCGGGACGGGCTGAACAGATCGAACTGACCCTGATCATTCCACTGCCGCATGATCGCGAAACGATCGAACAGCGGGACATCATGCTCCTGCGCCACCACGCGCATATTATCGAGATAAGGCGGTACCGAGATCATGGTCTCGGTACGCGGGCTGTACTGCAAGTTCATCAACACGACGTCAGCCCCTGCATTCTGCAGCGCGGCAACCCCTTCGGTTACAGCACCGCGAAAATCCTCGGGATCGATGGCTCGGATAGCATCCACGGTCCCGGTCTGCCAGATGACCAAAGTAGGCTTTTTTGCTTCCATCAGCTTAACGAAGGTGGCGGCCGCCTCCTCAGCCGTTTTCTTGCTCTGTATTTCTACGGAGACGTTCACTGCCTCCGACGGCGGCAGCTTGTCCTTCAAAATGGCCTGCATGCGCGCTGGATATGAGGCGTCCTCGGAGGCCGGAATCGTGGTCGAGCGGCTGCCGATGACGAGGATTTCGAGCGGCTTGCCGGCCTTGATGGCATCGGCGACCTTGGGAAGCTGGCTCTCACTGGTGAGCAGATAGGACGGCAATTCGCAGGCGGGAGGCCCGTCCGGGGTGGAAGGCGCAGCATCGCCCGCGCGCGCCAAAGGCGCGGCGAGGTTACCGCACAGCAGGACCAGGCTCAGGAGAACCTTCGCCTTCATCAGCCCCCTCCCGCCATATCGGCGCTGCCGACGGCGATTTTGGTCTTCGCACCACTCTTGTCAGCCACGCGTTTGTACCACGAAATCACCCACGCCACGCCCCACATGATCAGGATTCCGGAGAGACTAATTAGCGCATGCATGAACGGCCCGCCGGAGACTTCGGCCAGGATGAAATGGCCGGCAAAGGCGAGGAAGACGCCGAGGCAGAAGATCTCGAGGGAATGCGACCCGCACAGGATCAGCGGCCGCAGCCAGGGCGATTTCAAACCCGACCAGTCCCGCGGCAGGAAACGCACGGTGAGTGCGGCCAGCGCCAGGAAATGCGTGAAACGCAGCACGTCGAGGTTGGTCTTGTCGATTGGATACATCCATTGCTCGAGCCGCTTCGGCATCAGGTGGGGCACCTGCGGCACATACCAGGTCAGCGTCACGTAGAACGCCGCCACAAGATAGGCGATCGCAATCCACATCGTTACCCGTGACGCCAGAATACGCGACATGCGCCGCGCGCCTCCCAGCGCGCACCAGGCGCCGAACACGAACAGCAATTGCCAGGCAAAGGGATTGAACGCCCAGAACCCGTTCGGATAGGCCGACAGATAGAGGTCGTACTCCCAGGTCACCGCATAGAGCACGACCGAAAGGCCGAGCGTGACGTCCGGCCTCCACTTCATCGACCACAGGATCAAAGGCAGTGCCAGCATCAGCACGATGTAGAGCGGCAGCACGTCCATGTTGACGGGACGGAAGCGGAGCAGCAGCGCCTGCACGATGGTGACATCGGGTTGCTTGAGGAAATCCATGATGCCCATCTCTTCGGTGTAGAGCGGGTTCTCGAAGCTGGTCGCGACGTAGGAGATTTCGGCGAGGAAGATCGTGAACAGGAAGACGTGGGCGACGTAGATCTGCCAGACGCGCCGCAGGATGCGCGCGGTGGCGATGACGACACCCGACTCCAGCATCGCCCGGCCGTAGACGAAGGCCGCGGTGTAGCCGGAGATGAAGATGAAGATCTCGGTGGCGTCGCTGAAGCCGTAATTGCGGATCGTGAACCAGGTCAGCAGGCTTGCCGGCAAATGGTCGATGAAGATCAGCCACAGCGCGAGACCGCGGAACAGGTCGAGCCTGAGCTCGCGCTCGCCGATGGCGGGCAATGAAATGGCCGGCGCGGCGGCGCGCGGCCTGACCTCCGCAGGCCTGGCTTCCACGGCCGTGGCGGTCCCTGCGATCGTCGATCCCGTCACTTGGTCGGCAATGGTCATCGGGGCCCGAAACCCTCACGCAAATCGCGACGTTGAAATGGAGTGTACCGGTCCGGCCGTCGTCTCGCAAAGCGGCCGGATCACATCGGGGTGTATTTCCCCGGGGGGTACTTCCGCGCAAATTCGGGCGGGACGATGTCGCCAAAGCCGCCTGCGGCGTTTGGTTCCCGAGCGGATTTCGGTATGATGGCAGCCATGTACCGCGCCGTGACCCGCCAGATCGAAGTGACCGTCGAGCCGAATTTTGTTCCGGAACAGTCGTCGGCCGACCGTTCCCGCTTTTTCTGGTCGTACACCATCGTCATCACCAATTCCGGTGAGGAGACCGTGCAGCTCAAGACGCGGCACTGGATCATCACCGACGCCACCGGCCGGCAGCAGGAGGTGAAGGGCGAAGGAGTGGTGGGCGAGCAGCCGACGCTGGCCCCCGGCGAGCGCTTCGAATACACCTCCGGCGTCCCGCTCACGACCGCCTCCGGCTTCATGACCGGCCGCTACCAGATGGTCAGCGAAAGCGGCGAACGCTTCGAGATCGACGTGCCGACATTCTCGCTGGACAGCCCGGACAACAAGCGGGTGTTGAACTGAGGGTGGTGGCTCTGTGCCTCGACCTATCCGACTGCGTGCAACGCGACTCCACTGATCCCGTCATCCTGAGGTGCGAGGTATGGGACGCAATGCGTCCCATGGCGAGCCTCGAAGGATGAACGGCCGAGATGCATCGGGGCCGTCGCCCTTCGAGGCTCGCCGAAGAGGCGAGCACCTCTGGGTGACGGTGATGGAGGAGCGTGTGCAGTCTCCGCAATGACGGAGTATGTGGCAGCTTCGCTCTTCCAGTTTGCGTTTGAACCGCGGACACGCCTTCTCATTCTCGCGGCGCGTTTCGCCCGAGCTTTGCTTGATCTCTCCACCCTCAAATCCAAGAGGGCGCAGGGAAGACCGGGTGCCGGCGGGCACCCGCGGTCCGCTGCGCGAAGATGTAGCGCAAAAGAACCGCACAGCAGCATACAGGTGTTGCCGATCACTCAGCCTTCCCTGCGCGATGGTCGGACGGCTTATGCCGTGCTCTCCCGGGAGCCGAACTTTCCTTCTGGCCTCCCTCGCCCCGCGAATTGACGATGCCGTCCGCCCGGTTGGGCTCGCGCACATCTCCGCAAAGGCTTGACCGTAGCAACGACGGCCAGGACCACACGGTTTTGCCGTACGCAGCTCATCCGGCTTCGCCAAGAGGCTTCACCGGACTTCGCGCCGCTCGTCCGCGCGCGGCCACGGGCTCACAGGGACTACCCGCCCTGCCCGCGCCTCTCGCGCACGACGCTGCCGCGTCCACCGCTGGCCCGGCTCGCAACTCGTGACGACGTACGATCGCCCCTCAAGGATGAGCCGGGATGGGCAACACATACGCCGTTTCCGAATTTCGGTAAAGTGGAATATTTTTCGGAGGAGAGATTGACAGGCCTGCAGGTGTTTTGCCCGTCGGGTCGCGAGGGCCCGTCGACCGAGTGCTTACGCGTCCTCCACACCCGCCTCATCCGGCGTGAACTCGTACACCGAAGAGCAGAATTCGCAGGTCACGACGACCTTGTCGTCCTTGACCATGTCGGCGCGGTCTTCGGCCGAGAAGCTCTTCAGCATCGCACCGACCGCATCGCGCGAGCAGGAGCATTGCGCCTTGAGGACCAGCGGATTGAACACGCGCACGCCGCGTTCATGGAACAGACGGTACAGCAGCCGCTCGCCGGAGAGATCCGGATCGATCAGTTCGACGTCTTCGACGGTCTCGATCAGCGAGCGTGCCTCGACCCAGGCGTCGTCTTCAGCGACCGCGTGCACCTCGACGCCCTCGGGCGCATCGCCGGGATGCAGATCGGCCTGCCGCGCGCGCTCCGGCGCCTTGGGCAGGAACTGCATCAGCATGCCGCCGGCGCGCCAGCGATGCTTGCCGCCGTCGTTCGAGCGCCACTCCTCGCCGACCGCCAGACGCACGCGCGTCGGGATCTGCTCGGAGCGCACGAAATATTCGTGGGCGGCATCTTCAAGGCTGCCGCCGTCGAGCGCGACGAGACCCTGGTAGCGGCTCATGTCGGGGCCCTGGTCGATGGTCATGGCGAGATGACCGCGGCCGAGCAGCGTGCCGGAATCCCTGATATCGCCGAGACGCTCGGCATCGAAGCGCGCATAGGCGCGCAGGCGATCCGGCGCCTGGTAGTCGACGACCAGGAACGACACCGGCCCGTCGGTCTGGGCCTGCAGGATGAAGCGGCCCTCGAATTTCAGCGCCGAGCCGAGCAGCGTCGTCAGCACGATGGCCTCGCCGAGCAGCTTGCCGACGGCGGCGGGATAATCGTGCTTGGTGAGGATCTCATCGAGCGCCGGGCCGAGCCGAACCAGCCGCCCGCGCACGTCGAGCGCGTCGACCTCGTAGGGCAGCACGGCGTCGTCGATGGGAACCGCCGATGGTGCGCGAACCGGGCCCTCTGGCCCGGTTTTCATGTCAGGGGATTGGGAAACCATGGCGCATTATCTGGGGTCGGAGGGCGGAAATGGAAGGGGGCGCGGGGTGGCGTGCTCCGGATGCAATATGAACTGTACCAAGCCGCCTCAAACTTGGTGTCGTCCCGGACAAGCGCAGCGAAGCGGAGCGCCGATCCGGGATCCATAACCACAGGCCTGAATTTGGCGAAGGCTGTCAGCCTCTACCAGCCTGGCACAAGAGACATTCCGCGGTATGGGTCCCTGCGTTCGCAGGGACGACAGTTGTCTACGAGGCGGCAACTGAGCATCCCAGCGAAGCTACTTCACCGCATCAAAACACCAGGCCAGAATGCCCTTCTGCGCGTGCAGGCGGTTTTCGGCCTCGTCGAACACGACCGATTGCGGACCGTCGATCACGTCGTCCGTGACTTCCTCGCCGCGATGGGCGGGCAGGCAGTGCATGAACAGCGCGTCGGGCTTGGCCAGCGACATCAGCTTCGCATTGACCTGGTAGGGCTTGAGCACGTTGTGACGATGCTCGCCCTCCTTGTCGCCCATCGACACCCAGGTGTCGGTGACGACGCAGTCGGCGCCCTTCACGGCGGCTTCGGGATCGGTGCCGAGCACGATCGGCGCGCCGGTCGCCTTGATGAAATCGCGCATGACTTTCTTCGGCGCAAGCTCCGGCGGGGTTGCGACGTTGAGCTGGAACTTGAAGCGCTCGGCGGCGTGGGCCCACGAGGCCAGCACGTTGTTGTCGTCGCCGGTCCAGGCCACCGTCCGGCCCTCGATCGGGCCGCGATGCTCCTCAAAGGTCATGAGGTCGGCCATCACCTGGCAGGGATGCGAGCGGCGCGTCAGGCCGTTGATGACGGGCACCGTCGCATATTCGGCAAGCTCGAGCAGCGCATCGTGGTTGAGGATGCGGATCATGATGGCATCGACATAGCGCGACAGCACGCGCGCGGTGTCGGCGATGGTCTCGCCGCGGCCGAGCTGCATCTCGGCGCCGGTGAGCATGATGGGCTCGCCGCCGAGCTGGCGCATGGCGACATCGAACGACACCCGGGTGCGGGTCGAGGGACGCTCGAAGATCATCGCCAGGGTCTTGCCTTCGAGCGGCCTGACCGGCTGATGCGCCTTCTGCTTCGCCTTCATGGCGGAGGATGCGGCGAGCATGCTCTTGAGCTCCGCCAGCGGCAACTCGTTGATATCGAGGAAGTGCTTTGGCGATTTGCTCATCAGCTTGCCGCCCGCTTGGTCTGGCTCGACGAGAGCGCTGCGCATGCGCGCTCGAGCCGCCCGACGCTGTCCTCGATCTCGGCTTCGGTGACGATCAAAGGCGGCAGGAAGCGCACGACATTGTCGCCGGCGCCGACCGTGAGCAGTTTTTCGCTCCGCAACGCCGCGACGAGATCGCCGGATGGCACCACGGCCTTGATGCCGATCAGGAGGCCCTCGCCGCGCACTTCGCTGACCACGCCGGGATGGCGGTCGATCACGGAGGCGAGCTTCTGCTTGAGCAGCAGCGACATCTTCTGCACATGATCGAAGAAGCCGGGCTTGAGCATGACGTCGAGCACGGCATTCGCCGCCGCGATCGCCAGCGGGTTGCCGCCGAAGGTCGAGCCGTGCGAGCCGGGCCCCATGCCGGAAGCGGCGTCCGCGCTCGCCAACACCGCGCCGATCGGGAAGCCGCCGCCGAGCGCTTTCGCCAGCGACATCACGTCAGGTATGACGCCGGTGCGGCGATGCGCGAACAGATCGCCGGTGCGGCCCATGCCGGTCTGCACCTCGTCGAACGCCAGCAGCAGCCCCTTGTCGTCGCAGAGTTGGCGCAATGCCCGGAGGAAGGCAGGCGTCGCCGAACGCACACCGCCCTCGCCCTGGATCGGCTCGATCAGGATGCCGGCGGTCTGCGGACCGATCGCCTTCTTCACGGCCTCGATGTCACCGTGCGGGACCTGGTCGAAACCGTCCATCGGCGGACCGAACCCTTCGAGATATTTCGCCGATCCTGTCGCGGCCAGCGTCGCCAGCGTGCGGCCGTGGAAGGCGCCCTCGAAGGTGATGATGCGATAGCGCTCCGGATGCCCCTTGGAGAAGTGATGATGGCGGACCAGCTTGATCACACCCTCCAGCGCCTCGGCGCCGGAATTGCAGAAGAACACGAAGTCCGCGAAGCTTTCATTGCACAGGCGCGCGGCAAGCTTCTCGCCGTCCGGGCTCTGGAACAGGTTCGACATGTGCCAGAGCTTGGTCGCCTGCTCCTGCAACGCCTTGACCAGCGCGGGATGGGTATGGCCAAGCGCATTCACCGCCACGCCGGAGGTAAAATCGAGATAGCGCTCGCCATTGGTCGCGATCAGCCAGCAGCCTTCGCCGCGCTCGAAACCGAGGTCGGACCTGGCGAAAACGGGGAGCAAATGCGGCGCTGCGCTGTTAGTCATGACTGTCACTTGAATGTTGCGGACGGTGAGCGTGCATTACGCAACGCACCATTCACCGGCCCGGAAAACGAAACGTGCCGCCTTTTAAGGGCGGCACGCGGGACTATCTTATGCCCCGTGAAACGGGTGTCAATGCCGCCCGGAAAGCCTCGCGAAACGCTGAATCCGTAGTCTTGCGGTGGCGATTTTGCGGGATTTCGCCACGGAACATGTGGAAGCGAGTCGGCGGACTCTTGCGCGTGAGTCACGCCATATTGTAGCGTTTGGCTTGTCAGATACGACATCTCGTGCGGCAGTTCTGATCTCTAAGTCCTCATGTACCGGCGTAAACGTTCGGGCGGCTCTCGGTGCCCGGCGAGCCTTAAGGGATTCTGACGGCACGGGTTTTTCGAGGCTTAGGCATTCGCTGTGCAGCCCCAGGATGGTGGCGCGCGGCGAAGGAAAGGGTGCAATGACCGTTTTGACCTGGTCGGATGATCGCGTCGAGCAACTGAAGAAGCTCTGGGAGGCCGGGTTGTCGGCCAGCCAGATCGCGGCAGAGCTCGGTAATGTCACCCGCAACGCCGTGATCGGCAAGGTGCACAGGCTCGGCCTGTCCGGCCGCGCCAAGAGCCCTTCATCCGCCGCGCCGCGCCCGCGCAAGGCGCGTCCCGCCCAGCACATGATGCGGGTGAGCCGGCCCATCGCGCGCGGCAACACCGCGCTGGCACAGGCCTTCGAGGTCGAGGTCGAGGCCGAACCGGTCACCTACGACAACGTGGTGCCGATGAGCCAGCGGCTGTCGCTGCTGGAGCTCAACGAGGCGACCTGCCACTGGCCGGTCGGCGATCCCTCGAGCCCGGACTTCTTCTTCTGCGGCGGCAAGGCGCTCTCCGGCCTGCCCTATTGCGCCCAGCACTCGCGGGTTGCGTATCAGCCGGCAGCGGATCGCCGGCGCGCGCCGGCCAAGCCGGGTCCGCGCTGAGTTCGTCGCGGGCGGCCAGTCGTCGCCCGAAGAGGTCTCAACAAATTGGATGTCGTCCCTGCGAACGCAGGGACCCATAATCCCGGTGCACAGTCACCGCGGGATCGTCACTCCAAGTCTTCGCCCAACCACGTCCGGTGGTTATGCGTCCCTGCGTTCGCAGGAACGACATCGGAGGATGCGGTAGCAGCCCGCCCGATCACGTCTGCTTTAGCGAACCTTACGTCTGCTCGGCCTTGGCAAACCGATCGTCGAGCGCGTAGCCGGCGCCGCGGACGGTGCGGATCGGGTCCTGCTCGCGGCCGAGATTGAGCAGCTTGCGCAGGCGGCCGATATGCACGTCGACGGTGCGCTCGTCGATGTAGATGTCGCGGCCCCAGACGCTGTCGAGCAGTTGCTCGCGCGAGAACACCCGGCCGGGATGCTCCAGGAAAAACTCCAGCAGGCGATATTCGGTCGGACCGAGGTCGATCGGCCGGCCCGAGCGCGCCACGCGGCGCTTGTCGCGATCGAGCTCGATGTCGCCGTAGGCCAGCACGGTGGCGAGCCGCTCCGGGCTGGCGCGACGCAGCAGGCCCTTCACGCGCGCCAGGAGCTCCGGCACCGAGAACGGCTTGACGATGTAGTCGTCGGCACCGGTCGCAAGGCCCCGCACCCGCTCGCTCTCCTCGCCGCGCGCGGTGAGCATGATGATCGGCAGCTGCTTGGTCTCCGGCCGGGTGCGAAGCCGCCGGCACAATTCGATGCCGGACAATCCCGGCAGCATCCAGTCGAGCACGATCAGGTCGGGAATGTGCTCCTTGAGACGGGTGTCGGCGTCGTCGCCGCGCATCACCGTCTCGACGTCATAGCCGTCGCCTTCGAGGTTGTAGCGAAGCAGCTCGGTGAGAGCCTCCTCGTCCTCAACCACCATAATGCGTGCGCCCATCGGGTCGTCGCTCCTCAAGTCGTCAGGTATTCGGAACCGTCGTGGCAAAGGTCGTCATGTCGCCCTTCGGCCGCTTGTCGGTGATCGCCTGACCTTCGATCATGTAGAACACGGTCTCGGCGACGTTGGTGGCGTGATCGCCGATACGCTCGATGTTCTTGGCGCAGAACATCAGATGGATGCAGAACGAGATGTTGCGCGGATCCTCCATCATGTAGGTCAGGAGCTCGCGGAACAGCGAGGTGCAGATGGCGTCGACTTCCTCGTCGCCCTTCCACACCGCCATCGCCGCCGGCAGGTCGTGCGCGGCGTAGGCGTCCAGCACCGACTTGACCTGCTGCTGCACGAGGTCGGTCATGTGCTCGAGGCCGCGGAACAGCTTGAGCGGATGGAAATCCGTCTCCAGCGCCGCGACGCGCTTGCCCATGTTCTTGGCGAGGTCGCCGATCCGCTCGAGATCGGTCGCAACCCGCATGGCGCCGACGATCTCGCGCAGGTCGACCGCCATCGGCTGGCGGCGCGCGATGGTGAGCACGGCGCGCTCCTCGATCTTCTTCTGCAGCGCGTCGAGCTCGGCGTCGATGGCGACGACGCGCTGACCGAGCGCGACGTCGCGGCGGATCAGCGCGTCGACGGAATCGACGATCATGCGCTCGGCGATGCCGCCCATTTCCGCGACCAGCCGGGTGAGTTCCTGCAGGTCGGTGTCGAAGGCCTTTGCGGTATGTTCAGTACCCATGTCCCGTCTCCTCAACCGAACCGGCCGGTGATGTAATCCTGGGTGCGCCGATCGGTCGGCGACGTGAAGATCTTGCTGGTGTCGTCGAACTCGATCAACTCACCGAGATACATGAAGGCGGTCTTGTCGGAGACGCGCGCAGCCTGCTGCATGTTGTGGGTGACGATCGCGATCGTGTAGTTCTCGGACAGCTCCTGGATCAGCTCCTCGACCTTGGCGGTCGAGATCGGATCGAGCGCCGAGCACGGCTCGTCGAACAGGATCACTTCCGGCCGCACCGCGACGGTGCGGGCGATGCAGAGGCGCTGCTGCTGGCCGCCCGAGAGCGACAGGCCGGAGGCGTTGAGCTTGTCCTTGACCTCGTTCCACAGCGCGCCGCCGCGCAGCGCCTTCTCGACGCGGTCGTCCATCTCGGACTTCGAGATCTTCTCGTAGAGACGGATGCCGAAGGCGATGTTCTCGTAGATCGTCATCGGGAACGGCGTCGGCTTCTGGAACACCATGCCGACGCGGGCGCGCAGCAGGTTGAGGTCGAGCCGGGGGTCGAGGATGTTGGTCTGGTCGAGCATGAGCTGACCGGTGGCGCGCTGGCCCGGATAGAGGTCGTACATCCGGTTGAAGATGCGCAGCAAGGTCGACTTGCCGCAGCCCGACGGGCCGATGAACGCCGTGACGCGGTTGGTGCCGAGCGCGAGGTTGATATTCTTCAGCGCGTGGTGTTCGCCGTAATAGAAGTTCAGGTTGCGCACCGTCACCTTGGCCGGGGCCTCGGGCAGCACCGGCGCCTGCGGCAACCCACCGGCCGCGCTCATCGATACGGAAAGCTCACTCATTTTGCGGTCCTCTCGGCGCCAAGGATGCGCGCGCCAATATTCAGGGCAAGAACGGTCAGGGTGATGAGCAGGGCCCCGCTCCACGCCAGCTGCTTCCAGTAGGCGTAGGGGCTCTGCACGAAGTTGTTGATGGTGACCGGCAGGTTCGCCATCGTCTTGGTCAGGTCCAGGCTGAAGAACTGGTTCGACAGCGCGGTGAAAAGCAGCGGCGCGGTCTCGCCGGCGACGCGGGCGGTGGCGAGCAGCACGCCGGTGATGAGGCCGGCGCGGGCCGAGCGGTAGGCGATCCGCTTGATCACCAGCGAACGCGGCAGGCCGAGCGCCGATGCCGCCTCACGCAGTGCGTTCGGCACCAAGAGCAGCATGTCCTCGGTCGTGCGCAGCACCACCGGGATGACGATGACGGCCAGCGCGAGACAACCGGCGATCGCCGAGAAGCCGCGCATCGGCACCACCACCGCGCCATAGATGAACAGGCCGATGATGATCGAGGGTGCCGAGAGCAGGATGTCGTTGATGAAGCGGATCACCGAGGTCAGCTTGTCGTTGCGACCGTATTCGGCAAGGTATGTGCCGGCGAACATGCCGAGCGGCGCACCGATGCCGACGCCGATCACGGTCATCATCAGCGAGCCGACGATGGCGTTGAGCAGGCCGCCCTCGTTGGATCCGGGGGGCGGCGTGTTCTCGGTGAAGATCTGGACGTTGAGCCCGGCCACGCCATTGTAGAGCAGCGTGATCAGGATCAGCGCGAGCCAGGTGACGCCGAAGGCGGCAGCGGCCATGCAGAGGCCGCGGACGACGATATCCTTGCGGCGGCGGCGTGCGTAAATCGGGTTCATGTCAGTTCCCCGCCTTCTTTTCCAGGCGCATCAGCATCAGCCGGGCGGCCGCGAGCACGAAGAACGTCAGCACGAACAGGAGAAGTCCGAGCAGGATCAGGCCGGACTGGTGCAGGCCGTCGCTCTCGGCGAACTCGGATGCGATCGCCGCCGAGATCGTGGTGCCCGGCGCGAAGATCGACCCCGAGATGCGGAACGAGTTGCCGATGATGAAGGTCACCGCCATGGTCTCGCCGAGCGCGCGTCCGAGCGCCAGCATGACGCCGCCGATGACGCCGACGCGGGTGTAGGGGATGACGACGCTGCGGACGACTTCCCAGGTGGTGCAGCCGACGCCGTAGGCGGCCTCCTTCAGCACCGGCGGCACCGTCTTGAACACGTCGACCGAGATCGAGGTGATGAAGGGCAGCACCATGATCGCAAGGATCAGCGCGGCGTTGAACAGGCTGAGATAGGACGGCGGTCCGGCGAAGATCGTGCCCAGCACGGGAACGCCGTCGAAGATCTTGATCATGAAGGGCTGGAAGCTGTTGGCCAGGAACGGGCCCAGCACGAAGAAGCCCCACATGCCGTAGATGATCGAGGGAATGCCGGCGAGCAACTCGATCGCCATGCCGATCGGGCGGCGCAGCCATTGCGGGCAGAGCTCGGTCAGGAAGATCGCAATGCCGATCCCGACCGGAATGGCGATCAGCATCGCGATGAAGGAGGTGACGAGCGTGCCGTACATCGGCCCGAGCGCACCCAGCACGGGCGGATCGGCGGACGGCGCCCAGCGCTGCGTCCACAGGAAGGAGAGGCCGAATTCCTTCATCGCCGGATAGGCGCCGACGATCAGCGACAGGATGATGCCGCCGAGGATCAGCAGCACGGAAATCGCACTCAGGCGCGTGATCCAGTAAAAGGTGATGTCACCGAGCTTGAACGCCCCCAACGCCTTGGCGCGGTCATACGGTCCGGCGGCATCCACTACATTGCTCTCGACAGCCATCTCAGCCACGCCGATCCCCTGTACTAACAATACTTGCTTTTATGTCGCCGGTCTCGTGCCCCGGTTGCGTTGCAGCGCGAAGCGGTGCGACGCTGATCCGGGGCCTAGCGCTTGTGGGTCCCGGCTCTGCGCTGCAGCGTTGCAAGCTGCAGCGCGTCCGGGACACGAGAGCCCTGCTCAGCTCTTGATGTCGGCGGACCAGGTCTTCTCGATCAGCTTCACGACGCTGTCGGGCATCGGGATGTAGTCGAGCTCCTCGGCCATCTTGTCGCCGCTCTTGAACGCCCAGGCGAAGAACTTGAGCGCTTCCTTGGAAGCCGCCTTGTCGGTGGCATCCTTGTGCATCAGGATGAAGGTCGCCGCCGTGATCGGCCAGGACTTCTCGCCGGGCTGGTCGGTCAGGATGACGTAGTAGCCGGGAGCCTTGGCCCAGTCGGCATTGGACGCGGCCGCCTGGAAGGCTTCGACCGTCGGCTGCACGGTCTTGCCGGCCTTGTTGACGAGACCGGTGTAGGTCAGCTTGTTCTGCTTGGCGTAGGCGTACTCGACGTAACCGATCGAGTTTTTGGTCTGGCCGATGTTGCCCGACACGCCTTCGTTGCCCTTGGCGCCGACGCCGACCGGCCACTCGACCGCGGTGCCCTCACCGACCTTGCTCTTCCAGTCGGCGCTCGCCTTGGAGAGATAGTTGGTGAAGTTGAAGGTGGTGCCCGACCCGTCCGAACGGCGGACGACCGTGATCGCGTCCGACGGCAGCTTCACGTTCGGATTGAGCTTCTTGATGGCAGCGTCGTCCCACTTGGTGATCTTGCCGAGATAGACGTTGGCGAGCGTCTCGCCGTCGAACACCAGCTCGCCCGGCTTGACACCCTCGAGGTTGACGACGGGAACGATGGCACCCATCACCATCGGCCACTGAACGAGGCCATCCTTCTCGAGCTGCTCGGCCTTGAGCGGGGCATCGGTCGCGCCGAAGGTCACGGTCTTGGCCTGGATCTGCTTGATGCCGCCGCCGGAGCCGATCGACTGGTAGTTCAGACCGTTGCCGGTCTCTTTCTTGTAGGCGTCAGCCCACTTCGAATAGATCGGGAACGGGAAGGTCGCGCCGGCGCCCGTGATGTCGGCAGCAAAGGCCACCGTCGTCGATGCGGCGACCAAGCCGGCAGCGACGATAGTTTTGAGGAAATTCATGCTGGTCTCCATACAGGGGAGCGAAGCGCCATCAGCGCCCGATCGCGCTCCCCGTGCCGCCCCTTTAGGAGCGGTCGGCTGTGCTTTTACGAAGGTTTCGTGACAGTCGGATGACAAGCGCAACCAGCTGAAATGACTTGGATTTCAGGCTGAAGCCGGAGTCCTGACCTGGGGAAAACAAGCGGTGAAAGTGGCCCCCTGCTTGGGCACGCTTTCGATCAGAAGCCGGCCGCGATGACGGTTAAGGATATGTTTCACCAGCGATAAACCGAGCCCGGTACCGCCCTGCGAGCGGCTGTCGCCGACGTCCACCCGGTAGAACCGCTCGGTCAGCCGCGGCAGGTGCTCGGGCGCGATGCCGGGGCCGAAATCGCGGACCAGGATCCGGATTTCCGGAGTTCCATCAGGGGCCGCGGCGGAATTCATCGACACGATGACGCGTCCGCCCGAGGCACCGTATTTGAGCGCGTTCTCGATCAAATTCTCGAACAGGCGGAGCAGCTCCTCGCGGTCGCCCGCGATCATCACGGGCGCTTCCGGCAGATTGGTCTCGATCTCGACCTGGCGCTCCCGGGCCAGCGGCTCGAGCCCGTCGGCGACCTGGAAGATGATCGGCAGCAAGTCGACCAGGGTGTCGGGCCGCACATGAGCCGACAGCTCGACCCGCGACAGCGACAGCAGATCGTCGATCAGGCGCGCCATCCGGGTCGCCTGATTGTGCATGATGCCGAGGAAGCGCTCGCGCGCTTTGGGATCGTCCTTGGCCTGGCCCTGGAGCGTGTCGATGAAGCCCGACAGCGCGGCGAGCGGCGTGCGCAGCTCGTGGCTGGCGTTGGCGACGAAGTCGGCGCGCATCTCCTCGACCCGGCGCAGCGGCGTCTGGTCGTGAAAGGTCATCAGCATGCATTTGTCGGCGCCGCCAAAACTGGTGGGCACCGGCACCGGCGTGATGATCAGCTCCATCCAGCGATCGACCGGGACGTGGTCGAGATAGGTGGCGCGCCGCGGTTCGGTGGTCGCGATCGACTCGCGCAGCGCCGTGATGATCTCCGGCGAGCGCAGCGCGAACTGGGCGAGCTCGTTCCTGCGCAGCGCGGGCGCCAGCTGGGCGGCCGCGGCGTTGAGATGGATGACGCGGCCGGCACGGTCGAGCAGCACGGCCGGATCCGGCATGCCGGCGACGACCGCGGCCACCGCCGCGCTCTCAACCGGGTTGACGCGCCGCGTGTCGTCGCGGGAAGCGGCGGTATCGTGCAACCGCCAGGGGATCAGCGCCGCAGCCGCGATGCTCAGCAATACCGCCACCGCCCGCATCGCCGACAATTCGCCGAGCGCGACCAGCACCGACAGCGCCAGCGCCGCGGCGATCAGGATGATCGTCGAGTGCCGTAGCCGGTCGGACCATGGCTGTGCGGAGGGAGAAGATGGGGCGTCGATCGCCATCGGGACAGGCTTCTCCTTGGGGGCAGTGCCGGTCAGGCGCCGCCGTCGCCACGCTCTCGCACATATGCAGCTTCAGGCGCCGGGCCGGGGTCGAGCTTGAGCGCCGCCTGTTGCAGTCGCTTCGATCGCGCGCCGATGATAACCTCGCGAAACGTCAGCAAGATTACAGAGATGACGAAGGGAGACAGATAATAGAGGACGCGGAACAGGAGCATGCCGCCGAGCAGCTCCTCGCGGTCCATCTGCCAGAGGCCGACCAGCATGGCGGCGTCGAATACGCCCAAGCCCCCGGGCGAATGGCTGGCAAAGCCGAGCAGCGTCGCCGAGACGAAGATCACGGCGACCACGACGAAGCCGAGGTTGGGCTCGTCCGGGACCAGCACGTACATCGCGAGCGCGCAGAAGCCGAGATCGATGATGCCGATCGCGATCTGGAGCAGCGTCAGCGGACCACCCGGCAGCACCACGGTCCAGGGACCGCGGCCGACCACGCGCGGATGGGTCCAGACCCAGACCACGTAGGCGACCAGCCCCGCGATGATCATCAGCGCCAGGGTCCGGTTCAACCAGGGCGGCAGCTGGTCGATCGAGGCGGCGGCTTCCGGATGGTAGGTGATGCCGAGGCCGAGCACCGCGGCATTGCCGAGCCAGAAGGTCAGGCCGGCGAGAAAGCAGATCTTTGCGACGTCGATCGCGTTCAGGCCATAGGCCGAATAGATGCGGTAGCGCACCGCGCCGCCGGTGAAGACGCTGGCGCCGACATTGTGGCCGATCGAGTAGCTGGTGAAGGCGGCGAGCGCGTTGATACGGTAAGGCACATGGCTGTGGCCGATCGCACGCACCGCGAACAGATCATAGAAGGTCAGGGTAAAATAGCCCGCGGCCACGAACAGCGCCGCCATCGCGATCTGGCGCGGCTCGGTGCTCTTGATCGCCTCGATCACCTCGTTCATGTCGATGCCGCGCAGCATGTGGTAGAGCACATAGCAAGCGATGCCGATGACCGCGATGCTGATCACAACTCCAAGCTTATGCAGGACTTGCTTCTGGCGCAGAAACGTCGTCGCCCTGCGTATGGCTTCCAGCATCTAGACCTCGAAAAACGCTTCAGCGGCCAGGGTGGCCGGCGGACAGGCGGACGACGCACAGGCACTCAACGAACCCTCGCCACCGGCTCCGGCATCGCGCAAGCCCCCTGCCTCTCCACTAGCGCGTTTTCGGGCGCAGTGGAATTCGCCAATTCGAACAAAAACTCGTGCCTTCAATATTTTAGGCAGGATTGCGGACTCCTGATGCACGGTTTGGCGCTTTCGGCGGCAAGACTGACGCGAATCTCCGTGGCAATCCTGCGCAGGTGCCATGAAGTTTTGATGATTTCGGCCGTACAATGTTCCGTCATGGCTTAAGCCGACGTCAATCTATGGGCCGCGCCCGCCTGTTGAAAGAGGGGGCGACCGGTGCGTCTGATCACGGTGTCCGCGCGCCCCAAGCGACCAGGGTGCACAGCAACATCACAGGGCGGCCGCAGGCTGGCTCCGCGAGACCACCCGGTCGCGCAGCCAGGCGCCGATGGTGCAGCCGACGAGGTAGCAGGCGAACATGACCAGGCCGAGGTCGAGCCAGTAGCCGAAGCGGCCGGGGACCACATGCGCGAAGGAGGCTGCGACCAGGGCGACGGCGAGCGCCGCGAGCCAGTATGCGGTCACCTTCGAAGTGCCGTTGCCGCGCTGGACCACCGAGATCCAGCCCATGCAGAAGCCGAGCAGCAACGAGCCGATCAGCCAGCCCATATGGAACGAGACGAGATAGGGCATCGTCACCTCACCAGAAATTCGATGCGGCGGTTCTGCGCCTTGCCGTCGTCAGTGTCGTTGCCCGCCACGGGTTGCGTGCTGCCATGGCCGACCGCGGTGAAGCGGCTGGCGGGCAGACCGGCCTTGACCAGATAGTCGATCACCGCCTGGGCGCGCTTCTCCGAGAGAGCTTGATTGACGGAGTCCTCGCCATCGGCATCGGTATGCCCGGCAACCTCGATATTGGTGGTGGGACAGCGCAATGCCGTCTCGATGAGATGATCGAGAATACCAGCGGAATCCGGATCGATGTCGGCGCGCCTCGTTGCGAAGCGGATCTTGCCCTTGTTCAAGAGCTCCGAGAACAATTGCTGGCAGACGGTGCCGTCGACCGGGCCCGCCGCGGGTTTCACCGTGATCTCCGGCTTGTACTGCCAGTTCTTGGGAAAATCCTTGCCGAGGCCTGCGCGGATGTCGTTCGCGGCGCTCTCGTAGAGAGCATCGCCCGACAGCTTCACCTCGCGATCGGAGACGACGAGCGTACCGGTCGACAGCCGCGACAGTGCGCCAAGAGCTGCGACCACCGCGGTGTTGAAAGAGCCGGGGGCTCCGATGCTGGCCTTGAGATTGTCGACGACTTTCTCGGTGAAGAACTTGCGCGAAGCACTCGTTGCGATGGCTGCGTGTACATTGTTGTCGGGCACGTAGCCGGTCAGCGTCACGGTCGCGGCGACCGGGTCCTTGTAGGCCTGGAAGATATAGGGCGGCGCCTTGATCTCGTTGGCGGCGATCGAAAAGCCCTCGGGCAGGTTCTTGAGCGCAGCCGCAATCGCCTCGCGACCGCCGAGATCACGCGCCATGCCGGAGAGATTGACCTTGGTGTCGGTAATCGTGATCTTGCCGTCCTTCAGCCTGCCGATCTGGTCGAGCAGCAGCATCGCGGCCGCCTCGAACCGCGGCGGCGCACCGCGCGCCAGACCCATCTGATCGGCGACTTCGACGCCGCCGACCTCCTTGCGAGCCGCCTCGGTCAGCCGCCCCTTCATCGACGGCAGCGGCGCGGAGCCCGACAGCGTCACCCGCACCACGTCACGTTCGGCATTCCAGACGAAGGGTTTCGCTTCGGGAACAAGGCGGGTCCGGTCGTCGACCACGCGCACACCGGGCACGGTCTCGACCGCCATCACGGCGTCGCGGCGCCCTTCCTCAGAAAAAGCGTCCGCGGCCAGGCTGACGTCGCGGCCGTCCACCGTGATCCGGGTCTTGTCCAAAACGGTGTCCTTGAGGGCGGCCGAGCTTCGGGCGGAGAGGTCCGCCTCGACCGGCAAAGTGTTATTCCAGGCCGCAAATCCCCACATGACGGCCAGGGGGATCAGCCCTGGCCACCATTTGCTGGCCCACCTGAAAAGCTTTTGCATTCGACGACCTGAAATCTGGAACCGGAGACAAAACAAACCCTTGGCAGGCTGTCAAACCTGAAATGGCGGCCCTCCCAAGGCTCTGCATGGACAATTGGAATAACTTTTTCTTCAAGGGTCCCACCCTAAGTTGAGGGCGGAATGCCCAGGGGTCCACCAGCCGGCAATGAAACAACTCCGCAATAACGTCATCCGCGCCGGGCTGGGGGCGCTCTATTTCAGTGGGGCGCACCACTTGCTGCGTCCATTGCTATCGGGCGTGGGCGCCATTTTCATGCTGCACCACGTGCGGCCGGCCCGCGAGGCTGCGTTTCAGCCGAACCGGCATCTCGAGGTCACCCCGGAATTCCTGCGCGCCACCCTGAGCCATTTGCGCTCGCGCGAGATCGACATCGTCAGCATGGACGAGCTGCATAAGCGGCTGGTGCAGGGCCGGTTCTCCCGCCGCTTCGCCGCCTTCGCCCTGGATGACGGCTATCGCGACAATCTCGACCATGCGCTGCCGGTGCTGCGCGAATTTGACGCGCCTCTTACCGTCTACGTCGCGAGCGATTTCGCCGAGGGCACCGGACGTCTGTGGTGGACCGCGCTGGAGGCCGTGATCGCCAAGGCCGAGCAGGTCGATGTGCAGATCGGCCATTCCGCGCTGCGGCTCGATGCGACGACGCCGGCCGCAAAGCAGGCGGCATTCGATCGCCTGCACGACTGGCTCCGCGCGCTGCCGGGCGACCATGATCTCAAGCGCGAGATCGAGTCGCTCTGCGCCAGATACGACGTCGACATGGCCGCGTTGTGCCGCAGCCTCTGCCTGAGCTGGGACGAGGTAAGGACATTTGCTGCCGATCCGCTGGTCACGATCGGCGCCCACAGCGTCAGCCATTGTAATCTCGCCAAGCAGAGCGAGGAGATCGCCGCGCAGGAGATGGCAATCAGCCGTGCACGAATTGAAGAGGCGCTGGAGCGTCCCGTGCTGCATTTCGCCTATCCCTATGGCGACCGCGAGGCGGCGGGCGAGCGTGAATTCGCGCTTGCTGCGGCCGCCGGCTTCAAGACCGCGGTGACGACGCGGCCCGGCATGCTGTTCGCCGAGAACGCCGACCACATGACCGCGCTGCCGCGCGTCTCGCTCAACGGCAACTACCAGGACGCGCGCATTCTGCCGGTGCTGACCTCGGGCGCAGCGACCGCGATGTGGAACGGCTTTCGCAGGATCGCGGCGGCCTGATCCATCCGTACACTCAGACCTCATCCTGAAGAGCGCTCCAACGGAGCGCGTCTCGAAGGATGGGCCGCCGGCATCCTTCGAGACGCGCTGACGCGCTCCTCAGATGAGGCGGAGCAGGCAGCGCCTTCCTTGACTCCCCACGCCTCCCCGCTCAAAACGTCGCCAACCAAGGGAGGCACCATGTTCAACGATCTGTTCTCGCTCAAGGGCCGCATTGCGCTGGTGACCGGCGGCTCGCGCGGCATCGGCAAGATGATCGCGGCGGGATTTCTCAGCGCCGGCGCCGCAAAGGTCTACATCACCGCGCGCAAGGCGGGGCCGTGCGAGGCGACGGCCAGGGAGCTCACCGCGCAATATGGCGGCGAATGCATCGCGCTGCCGATCGACATCTCCACACTCGCCGGCTGCGAGCTGCTGGCGAGCGAGTTCAGGAAGCACGAGCAGAAGCTCGACATCCTCGTCAACAATGCGGGCGCGGCCTGGGGCGCGGAGTTCGATGAGTTTCCGGAGAGCGGCTGGGACAAGGTGATGAACCTCAACGTCAAGGCGCCGTTCTTCCTGACCAAGGCGCTGGCGCCGACGCTGCGCGCATCCGCAAGCGCCGAGCGGCCGGCCAAGGTGATCAACATCGCCTCGATCGACGGCATCTTCGTCAATCCCGGCGAGACCTATTCCTACGCGGCGAGCAAGGCCGGCCTGATCCATTTGACGCGGCGCATGGCGGTCAAGCTCATCCCCGACCACATCGTGGTCACCGCGATCGCGCCCGGCCCGTTCAAGTCCGACATGAACCGCGCGGCACGCGATCATGCCGACGAGGTCTCGACCCGCGTGCCGGTGGGCCGCATCGGCACCGACGAGGACATGGCGGGCGCGGCGATCTATCTCGCCTCGCGCGCGGGAGACTATGTGGTGGGCGCGACCATCGCGGTGGACGGCGGAATCGTCTACGCCAACCCGGGGATCAAGGGGAGCGGGTGGGATAGCGACTAGACTGGAGCTGGTTCAACTCTCACCTCGTACGCGGTGTCATGCCCCGGCTTGACCGGGGCATCCAGTACGCCGCGGCTTCTCGGCTAAACCCTGACCGTCTCTGGGATACTGGATCACCCGCTTTCGCGGGTGATGACAGCTTCCATTTTTGCAAGAGCGTCCGCCTCAGCCTCACGTCTCGATCTTCACATACTCGAAATCGCCCGGCTTGTTGTCGATACCCACCTTCGGCGGCGAGATCCAGGAGGCGTATTTGCCGGTCTCGGTGACGGGCTGCATCAGCGAGGTGATGAAGTCGCCGTCGGCGGTCGAGGGCAGCCACTCGTCCTTGCGCCTGGCCCAGGTGGCATCGTCGATCAAAAGACCATCAGGGGTTGCGTGCACGTCCTTGAACTCGCCGATATGGCGGTGGAAGGCAACGTTGGGCAGCTTGAGCTGGAAGTCGTAGCCCGCGGTCGAGATCACCTTGTTCCAGCGCAGCATGCCCTTGACGCAATCCTGGCTGTAATCGTCGCGCAGGCGCATGTTGAGCGCGGTGAGCGCCGGCTCGTCAACCAGCTTGATCTCGCCGTTGATGAACTTGAGCACCGGGTAGGTCGCGTTCTTGAGCTGGTGGTCGTCGTCGATCTGGGTTTCGTGATAGCGGCCCTTGATGCCGGTGTTGAAGGCGTTGGCCGCGTTGGTCGAGACTTCCGAGCCGAACAGATCAAGCGACAGCGTATAGTGCAGGTTCAGCTTCTTCTGGATGGTCGGAAGATCGATTACCCCGAGCGCGCGGACCTTTGCGATCTCGGTGGGATCGGTGATGCCGGCTTCGCGCATCGCATCGCAGGTGCGCTGCACGACGCGTGTGATGCCGGTCTCGCCGACGAACATGTGGTGCGCTTCCTCGGTCAGCATGAAGCGGCATGTGCGCGACAGGGGATCGAAGCCCGACTGCGCGAGGCTGTGCAGCTGCATCTTGCCGTCGCGGTCGGTAAAGTAGGTGAACATGAAGAAGGACAGCCAGTCGGGCGTCGCCTCGTTGAAGGCGCCCAGCATGCGCGGCGCGTCGGCATCGCCGGAGCGGCGGCGCAGCAAATCGTCGGCCTCTTCACGGCCGTCTCGGCCAAAATACTTTTGCAGCAGGTAGACCATCGCCCAGAGGTGACGGCCCTCCTCGACATTGACCTGGAACAGATTGCGCATGTCGTAGAGCGAAGGCGCGGTCTTGCCGAGATGGCGCTGCTGCTCGACCGAGGCCGGCTCGGTGTCGCCCTGGATCACGATCAGGCGGCGCAGAAGTGCGCGATATTCGCCGGGGACTTCCTGCCAGGCCGGCTCGCCATAGTGCTCGCCGAACGGCACGACGCGGTTTTCTTCCTGGGGCGCAAGCAGGATGCCCCAGCGATAGTCGGGCATGCGGACGTAGTCGAACTTGGCCCAGCCGCGCGGATCGACCGAATAGGCGGTGCGCAAATACACCAGCGACTCCTGAAAGCCTTCCGGCCCCATGTCGCTCCACCAGTCCATGTAGCCGGGATGCCAGCCTTCGAGCGCCTTCAGCACCTGGCGGTCTTCGGCGAGATTGACGTTGTTCGGAATCTTGGTCGAGTAGTCGACGTTCATGATGTTCATGTTCATGGCCGTGCTCCCTGGTCGGTCTCGTGTCCCGGACGCAGTGCGGCGCGAAGTGCTGCACTGCTGAGCCGGGACCTATTGTTCGGTCCGTCTGGGTCCCGGTTCTGCGCAGCGTCACTCCGTGCCGCAGCGCGCCCGGGACACGATAGCTACACCCGCGTCATATCGAATTTCGGCTTCTGGCCGCTGCCGTAGCGTCGCAGCGCGCCTTCCTCGCCGACGGCGTTCGGGCGCTGGAAGATCCAGTTCTGCCACGCGGTCAGGCGCGAGAAGATTTTCGATTCCATCGTCTCGGGGCCGACGAAGCGCAGGCTCGCTTCCATGCCGGTGAGACTGTCGGGCGAGAAGCTGGCGCGCTCCTCGAGGAACACGCGGACCTCGTCGTCCCAGTCGATGTCGTCGAGCGCGAAGGTGACGAGGCCGAGCTCTTCGGCCTGCTCGGCATCGAGTGTCGTGCCGAGGGTGGCTTCCGCCCGCTCCACGTCGGAGGGATCGGCCTGGAAGCGCGACTGCAGCCGCGTCAGGCCGTGGCTCATCGGATACGGGCCGAAATTCATTGCCGAGAGTTCGATCGACGGCGGCGGGCGATTGTCGCCCTGGCGCGTGCCGATCAGCATGTAGGAGCGGTCGGCTGCAAACACGAGCTCGGCGAGCGTGCCGGCAAAGCACGACCCCGGCTCGACCAGCGTCACCAGCGTGCGGGAGGTGACGTCGATGCGCTTCAGCACACGCTTCCAGTAATGCCTGATCTCGTTGACCAGCCAGTGCGCCTTGTTGGCTTCGAGGAAGGCGTCGGACGCGAGCACATGGGCGCGGTCGCCATGGCTCTTGAACACCAGCATCGCGGTCTCGAGCTCGTTGATGCGCAGATGCAGGATGGCGTCGTCGAGCTCGCGCGCCACTTGCAGCGGCCAGAACGATGCCCCCTGCGCCATCATGCCGTCGATGTCGGCGGGCGGCGCGGTTTCAGGCGCCTTGATCGAGATGGTGGCGATGCGGGCCGTGCGGTCGATATCGACGGTGACGAAGCCGTAGCGAATGCTGGTCTGGTCGATCACGCGCTCAAGCGGAGTGAGCGCGATGCCCTTGCCGCCGCCCTTGCGCTTCGAGGCAGCGGCGAACTCCCTGGCGCGCTCGGCGATTTTGGCTTCCAGCTTCGAATTCGGTGCGATCTCGTCGACGAGACGCCACTGCACGGCGCGCTTGCCTTTCACGCCCTCCTCGATGGTGCAGAAGAAGTCGGCGTGGTCGCGGCGCACCTTGCGCTTGTCGACGACGCGGGTAAGGCCGCCGGTGCCCGGCAGCACCGCGAGCAGCGGCACTTCGGGCAGCGCGACGGCAGAGGCGCCATCGTCGGCGAGGATGATGTGGTCGGTCGCAAGCGCCAGCTCATAGCCGCCGCCGGCGGCCGAACCGTTCACCACCGTGATGAAGCGCTGCCCGGAATTCTCCGAGGAGTCCTCCATGCCGTTGCGGGTCTCGTTGGTGAACTTGCAGAAATTGACCTTGTGGGCGTGGGTCGAGCCCGCGAGCATGCGGATGTTTGCGCCGGCGCAGAACACGCGGTTCTTGGCCGAACGCATCACCACGACCTTCACCTCGGGGTGCTCGAAGCGCAGGCGCTGGACCACGTCAGCGAGCTCGATGTCGACGCCGAGATCGTAGGAATTCAGCTTGAGCAGATAGCCCTCGAACAGGCCCCCGTTCTCGTCGACATCCATGGTCAGCGTCGCGACGTCACCATCGACCGCGAGCTTCCAGTGCCGGTAGCGGGACGGCTCAGTCTGGAAATCGATGAATGTCGCGCCGCCTGCGAGGCGCCGATCTTCCCCGGCCATGGGCCATCCCTATTCTTGTCTTGCTTTATCTCAGATGCACAATAGTGCATCTTCTTGGACGCGTCTAGTCAGTTTCTGCCGATAGATGCACTTTGCTTCATGCTCAGGAGCGCACGATGGCGCTGATCGCGATCCAGTCGGCCTTGGAGGGCTGGGGGCGGCCGAGCTTGGCTTGAAGCTGGGCCGTCAATACCGGAATCGGAAAACTCTCGACGAAGCCATCGCCGGCCGGCGCCGCCTTGCGCGAGGTGAGCGCCCGCAGCTCTGCCAGAGCATCGCCGAACAGGCGTGCGGCCGAGTGCGCCTTCTGCATCCGCAGCCGCAAGTTCGCATTGGCGATCTGGATGCAGGCGCGCAGCAGGATGCGCTCGCGGCCGCCCTGCGGCGCCGCGGCCCACACCGCCTCCAGCACCTCCTGCGATTCCCAGAAATAGCCGCGGTCGTTCAGCGCGAGCCCGTAGCGCAGCGCCGGATGGCGCGCCGGCACGTAGCCGCGAAACGCCGGCGGCACCAGCGCCTTGGCGAGGTCGAGCGTGACGTAGTCGGCGTCGAGCCCGGCGGCATCGCCCGGCACATAGGCCCATTGCGGCCACGGCAAATGGCCGCTCGCCTGCGGCGGCACATTCATGGATGTGCCCCCGCAAGATCATGCGGCGCGTCCCTGGAGTCCCTGATCGTCGCGCAGGGCCGCTTTTGCAAATTGCTCAATAGCGTCAAGCGTCGCCCCCGGCGCTTCACGATGCGGAGAATGGCCCGCGTCCGAAATAATTTTCAAATCTACCGGACAGTAACACTCTTCCTGCGCAATTTCGACCTGCCGCAATGTCCCATATTGGTCATCACCACCTTGCAGGATCAAAATGGGAACGCGGATATAGGCCAGATATTCCGAGATGTCCCAGTCACGGAATTTCGGATCGAGCCAGGCGCCGTTCCAGCCGTAGAAGGCGTTGTCGACGTCCTTGTGCCAGCGCCCGAGCCTGGACTTGAGATCCGTGGTCTCGAAGCTGGTCTTGATCGCAGCGATGGACTGCACGGAAATGTCCTCGACGATGAAATGCGGCGCCATCAGCACGAGGCCCTGCAGCCGGTGATCCTGATGGGCCCCGGCATAGATCGTTGCGATCGAAGCGCCGTCGGAATGACCGAGCAGCAGGCCGCGCTTGAAGCCAATCACGTCAAGGATCTCAGGCAGCACGTCCAGCGCCTCGCGCTGCATGTAGTCGAGCGGCCGCGGCAGGGCGACAGGGCTCGACTGGCCGTAGCCCGCGCGCGAGTAGACTAAGATGCCGGCGGAGGTCGCCTCTCGGAGCTTTTCGGGGAAGTCGCCCCACAGACCGACCGAGCCGAGGCCCTCGTGCAGCATGACGATCGTGGGTGCGTCTGCGGATTCGGGCGCGAGCCATTTGTACTCGAGGCTGGCGTTACCGATGCTGAGGAAGCCTGTGGGGGTGAGGTCGGTCATTTCTTCGCTCTTCTCTCTCCGTCGTCATGCCCGGGCTTGACCCGGGCATCCACGCCTTTCCTCAATCGCGGATGCGCGTGGATGGCCGGGACAAGCCCGGCCATGACGGCTATGACTAATTCGCGCCCTCGCGCAGCTTGAAGCGCTGGATCTTTCCAGTCGCCGTCTTGGGCAAGGACTCCACCACGTCGATCCAGCGCGGATATTTCCACGGGCCGATCTTCTGCTTCACGTGCTCCTTCAGCATCTCCTGCAGGCCCGCCGTCGTCGCGCCCGGGCGCAGGACTACGAAGGCCTTCGGCTTCAGCAATCCTTCCGGATCGGCTTCGGGCACGACGGCGGCTTCCAGCACGGCGGGATGGGTGATCAGCGCACTCTCAACTTCGAACGGCGAGACCCAGATGCCCGAGACCTTGAACATGTCGTCGGCGCGGCCGCAGAAGGTGTAGCGGCCATCAGTGTCGCGGACGTATTTGTCGCCGGTGCGGGTCCACGGGCCTTCAAACGTGCGGCGGCTCTTGTGGCGCTGGTTCCAGTAACCCTCACCGGCGGAGGGCGCATCGACCAGCAGCTCGCCGACCTCGCCGTCGGCGACGTCCTGGCCGGCCTCGTTGACGAGCCGCACCGCATAGCCCGGCACCGGCTTGCCTGACGACCCGTACCTGATGTCGCCGGGCGCGTTCGACAGGAAGATGTGCAGGAGCTCGGTCGAGCCGACGCCGTCGAGGATGTCCACGCCGAAGCGCGCCTTCCAGCTGTTGCCGACCGATTCCGGCAGCGCCTCGCCGGCCGAGGTGCAGATGCGCAAGCTCTTGCCGCCCCGCTCGGCCTTCATCGTCTCGTCGTTGAGCATCGCCGCGAACAACGTCGGCACGCCGTAGAAGATCGACGGGTTGTATCGGTTCATCAGGTCGAACATGCGCGCCGGCGTCGGACGCTCGCTGTTGAGAATCACGGTGGCGCCGACCGACATCGGAAAGGTCAGCGCATTGCCGAGGCCGTAGGCGAAGAACAGCTTTGCCGCGGAGAGACAGACGTCGCTCTCGCGAATGCCGAGCACCTGCCTGGCGTAGGTATCAGCGGTCGCCTGCAGGTTCGAATGGATGTGGCGCACGCCCTTGGGCATGCCGGTCGAGCCCGACGAATACAGCCAGAACGCCGGCTCGTCCGGATGCGTCGCCGCGGTGGTGAACTGGTCGCTTTCGCCAGCGAGCTCTTCGGCCAGCTGCCTGTGCCCGTTCTGCTTGGCGCCGGAGACCACGACATGCTCAAGATCGGGCATGCGGCCGACGACATCCTTGATGACGGGGTAGAGTGCTTCGGAGACGAACAGCACGCGGGCGCGGCAGTCGGCGAGGATGTAGGCGTATTGGTCCGCGGTCAGGAGCGTGTTGAGCGGCACCGGCACGATGCCGGCGCGGATCGCGCCGAGGAACAGCAGCGGGAAATCAACCGTATCCAGCATGATCATCGCCACGCGTTCTTCGCGGCGGACGCCGAGACGGCGCAGCATGTTGGCGACACGCCGCGTCTGTTGCTGGAGCTCGCCATAGGTGAGCCGGGCGACGGTGTCGTCGAACGCGAGCTTACCTCCCCTGCCCTCCTCGACGTTACGGTCGAGCAGCCAGGTCACCGCGTTATAGGATCCCTCGCTCACGAACTTCTCCCCCGGCTTTTAGAATTATAATTCATAGAAAGACACTGCAGCGGCTTGCTGTCAATGTTAGCAGGCATTATGTTTCATTAAAATGCGCCGCAGGAGCTTTTTCAAAGACGGCATTCGTTAAAGAGGCTCATGACCGACAGTCCCGACGCCGAATTCCGATTTCTCGAACAGCTCGGCCGGCGCGTGCGAACCATGCGCGCGCTGCGCGGCATGTCGCGAAAAGTGCTCGCCAAGGTCTCCGGAATTTCGGAGCGCTACATCGCGCAGCTCGAGAGCGGCAAGGGCAACGTCTCCATCGTGCTGCTCCGCCGCGTCTCCGACGCGATGGGCGCGCATCTGGAAGATTTGCTTCCCTCGGCCGATCCGACGCCGGACTGGCAGATGTTTCGCGACCTCTTGCGCAAGGCGACGCCGGCGCAGATCGCACAGGCGAAAGACCTGCTCGCCGGCGGCAGCGCATCCGCGCCGCGGCGCGCGCCGTTCTGCGGCATCGCCCTGATCGGCCTGCGCGGCGCCGGAAAATCCACGCTCGGCCGGATGCTGGCCAAGAAGATCGGCTGGAGCTTTGTCGAGCTCAACAAGGAGATCGAGCAGCAGAACGGGCTTTCGGTCGCCGAGATCATCGCGCTCTACGGCCAGGAAGGCTTTCGCCGCATGGAGCAGGCGGCGTTGCAGCAGCTGCTGGCGCGCAACGAGCTGATGGTGCTGGCGACCGGCGGCGGTATCGTTTCCGAGCCTCTGACCTTCGACCAGATTCTGTCGTCGTTCTACACGATCTGGCTGAAGGCCGAGCCCGAGGAGCATATGGCGCGCGTGCGGCGCCAGGGCGACCTCCGCCCGATGGCGGACGACCGCTCGGCCATGGCGGAGTTGCGCAACATTTTGCTGAGCCGCGAGCCGCTGTACGCGCGCGCGACCGCGGTGGTGGACACGGCAGGGCTGTCGGTCGACGCGGCGGCGGCACGGCTGATCGATGCGGTCCGTCCGGTGCTGCAGAACGAAGCCCGCAGCTTCGGGCTGCGGAGTGTGGCGCTGTAATCCTCGCTGCATCTCAGCCCTCCGCTGTCGTCCCGGACAAGCAAAGCGCAGATCCGGTATCCATATCCACAGGCAGTATTCGTTGCCCGAGCGGGCAACCACGAGTCTTCGCAAAACAACTCCCTGTGGTTATGGATCCCGGATCTGCGCTGCGCTTGTCCGGGACGACGGCAGAATTTGTGGGCGCGCCACAATGTCACTATATCCACACGCAGCAGCAAGCCTTGGGACCCACGATGACCGATAGCGACGCCGCAATCTCCATGTTCGAGCGGATCGGCGGCAGTGCCACGATCGACCGGATGGTCGATCGCTTCTACGACCGGATGGATACGCTGCCCGAGGCCAAGGCGATCCGCGCCATGCATGCGGACGACCTCGGCCTGATCAGGGACGTGCTGAAGCGCTATCTCACCGAATGGACCGGGGGCCCAAAGCTCTATTCTCCCGAGAAAGGCCATCCGCGACTGCGGCAACGGCACCTCGGCTTTGCGATCGGCGATTCCGAGCGCGACGCGTGGCTGCTCTGCATGCGCGGCGCGCTGGAGGAGACGGTCCCGGACCCCGCCGCACGGCAGGACCTCGATCGCGCGATATCGGGCCTTGCCGACTGGATGCGCAACCGGCAGTGAGCGGCGAGATGCGTCTTACGACACGCTGACGGCGCGCATGCGGGGATCTTCGGCAACATCCGGATTTCTCCGCTCCAGCTCCTCGATCATGCCGCGCGCGATCTCCCGCTCGCCCATGATGACGACATCGGCCCCCAGTCCCTTCAAATGATCGACCTCGGCATCCGCATGCGCCCGCGCGATGATGCGGATATCAGGATTGGCAGCGCGCGCCTGCTGCACGATCTGTCCCGCCTCGAACGCTTCGGGGATCGCGATCACCAGATGCCGCGCCCGCGCCGGGTTGGTGGCCTCGAGAATTTCCGGCTGCGCCGCATTGCCCATGATGGTCTCGATGCCGTCCTGCTTCAGCTTCGCCAATATGCTCTCTCCGACCTCAGCAACGAGGAACGGCAGCTGCCGCTGCTTCAACGCGTCGCCGACGAGCGCACCGACGCGGCCATAGCCGATTACGATGGTATGATCGGTCAGCTCCGTGGTTCGAATCGCCTCGGTGACCGCGGCCGGGACCGCAGGTTCTTCGCGCCGCGGGTCGAGACGCGGCGCAAGCCAGGTGGCGGCGGCGAACATCAGCGGGTTGAGCATGATGGAAAGGATCGCTCCCGCCATGATCAGGTCGCGGCCCTCCTTGGGCAAGATCTGCGAGGCGACGCCGAGCTCCGCCAGGATGAAGGAGAACTCGCCGATCTGCGACAGGCTCGCCGAGATCGTCAGCGCCGTGGCGACAGGGTGGCGGAATATCACCACTATCAAATAGGCCGCGAGCGATTTGCCCAGCATGATGATCGCGAGCGTCGCGAGCAGCGGCCAGGGCTCGCGGACCACGCTCATCGGATCGAACATCATGCCGACGGAGACGAAGAACAGCACGGCGAAGGCATCGCGCAGCGGCAGCGATTCCTGCGCGGCACGCGCGCTGAGCGGCGATTCCCGCAGCATCATGCCGGCGAAGAAGGCGCCGAGCGCCAGCGAGACGTCGAACAGCTTGGTCGCCCCGAACGCGACGCACAACGCAATCGCGAGCACGGCGAGACGGAACAATTCGCGGGAGCCGGTATGGGCGATATAGTGCAGGATCCACGGGATCACCCGGCGTCCCACGACAAGCATCAAGCCGATGAACACGACGATCTTGACGAGGGTCAGCATCACGATTCCGGCAAGCCCGAAGCCGGCCTGCGCCGCGAGCGGCTCGAACGCGGGTTTTTCCCCGGCGCCGCCCTGAAGGCTCGCGATCGCGGGAAACAGCACCAGCACGAGCACCATCGCGAGGTCCTCGACGATCAGCCAGCCGACCGCGATGCGGCCGCGATCGGTCTCCATCAGGCGCCGCTCCTGCAGCGCGCGAAGAAGCACGACGGTGCTCGCGACCGAGAGCGCCAGTCCGAACACCAGCCCCGCTGCGATGCCCCAGCCCATCAACCATGCAAGGCAGAGCCCCATCAATGTCGCAGCTGCGATCTGCACGACGGCGCCGGGCACCGCGATCTTTCGCACCGAAAGCAGGTCCTGCAGTGAGAAATGCAGGCCGACACCGAACATCAGCAGGATGATGCCGAGCTCGGCGAGCTCGGTGGCAAGCGCCTGATCGGCGACGAAGCCCGGCGTGAACGGACCGACCGCGACGCCAGCCAAGAGGTAGCCGACGAGCGGCGGTATGCGGAACCGCTGTGCGATAGTTCCGAATACGAAGGCTAGTCCAAGTCCGACGACGATGGTGGCGATGAGAGGTGTTTCATGCGGCATTTTTGCCTTGTGACACAGCGAGCACGCTGGCGCACCGCGACCTGTGCGCGCGGGTCGCAGGCTCACAGCAATTGCGAGCGCACGGATTCCGCGCCATCGCGCAGCAGCGGCAGGAAACGGTCGATCAATTCCTGCGCCGGCACGCGGTCGACATGGGCGCCCATGTTGATGGCGGCGACGATCACATTGTCGTAACGACGCACCGGAACCGAGATCGAGCGGAAATGCGGCTCGGCCTCGCGATCGACCAGCGAATAGCCCTGCGCGCGATCGGCGAGGATGCGCGCGAGCAACGCCTTGGGCTCGGTCACTGTCTGCGGCGTCAGCGCTTCGCGCTTCATCGCTTTCAGGCGCGCGGCGAGATCGGCATCGTCGAGCTGGCCGAGCATGGCGCGGCCGACCGAGGTGCAGAAGGCGGGCAGCCGATAACCGATTTCGAGACCGCCGGAAAACATCCGCGCCGGACTGCTGCGCGCGACGAACACGACATCGTCACCGTCCAGCACCGCGAGCGAGGAGATTTCATTCGCCGCGATCGCGACACGATCGAGCAGTGGTTGCAGGACCGTGACGAGCTGGTTGGAGCGCAGATAGGACGCCGCGAGCGTCAGCACATGCGGCGTCAGCAAGAACAGCTTTCCGTCACCGGAGACGAAGCCGCCACGCTGGAGCGTGAACAGCATGCGCCGCGTGGTGGCGCGCGGCAGATCGGCGGCGCGGGCGAGATCGCTCAGCGTCATCGGACCCGTCGTCGCTCCGAAGCATTGAAGCAGACGCAGGCCACGATCGAGGCTCTCGACGAAATCCGTCGCGCGCTCGTCGGTCTCGCTTCGTTTCAGCTTGGGCATGGTCCTCGGGACAGTCCTGCAAAATAATGCTTGCCGCTAATCCAAGGCATGTCATAATTCGCCCATTCGTTCAATAGGCGAACATTCGCCACTCCACAGAGGATGCACTCGCCATGATGAGCCAGGAGCAGAACGACCTGATCACCCGCACCGGGCCGAAGGATCCCTGCGGCAAGCTGATGCGCAGCTATTGGCAACCGGCGGCGCTGGTTGACGAGCTGGAGGGCGAGCGGCCGATCCGCCCCGTCAAATTGCTCGGCGAGAACCTGGTGCTGTTCCGCGACGAGACCGGGCGCTACGGCCTGATCGACCGCCTCTGCGCCCATCGCGGCGCCGACCTCGCCTTCGGACGGCTCGAGCATGGCGGATTGCGCTGCGCCTTCCACGGATGGCTGTTCGACGCGACCGGCCAGTGCGTCGAGACCCCGGCCGAGCCGAAAGATTCGAAGCTCTGCCAGAACATCCGCCAGCGCTCATACCCGGTGGTGGAGAAGAGCGGCATCCTCTGGGCGTATCTTGGCGAGGGCGAACCGCCGGCATTCCCGGAGATCGACTGCTTCGTCGCGCCCGGCACACACACCTTTGCGTTCAAGGGCCACATGGCCTGCAACTGGTTGCAGGCGCTGGAAGTCGGCATCGACCCCGCGCACGCGTCCTATCTGCATCGCTTCTTCGAGGACGAGGACACGTCCACGGCCTATGGCAAACAGTTCCGCGGCGCCTCCGCCGGCAGCGACCTGCCGATGACCAAGATCCTGCGCGAATACGACCGCCCGATCATCAATGTCGAGCACACCGAATATGGCCTCAGGCTGATCGCGCTGCGCGAGATCGACGAAGAACGCACCCATGTGCGCGTCACCAACCAGCTGTTCCCGCACGCTTTCGTCATCCCCATGAGCACGGAGATGACGATCACGCAGTGGCACGTGCCGGTCGACGACGAGAACTGCTACTGGTACGCCATCTTCACCAGCTATGCAGCGCCGGTCGACAAGAAGAAGATGCGTGAGCAGCGGCTCGAGCTCTACGAGCTGCCCGACTACAAATCGCGCAAGAACAGCGGCAACAATTACGGCTTCGATCCGCACGAGCAGCAGACCGCGACCTATACCGGCATGGGCAACGACATCAACGTCCACGACCAGTGGGCGGTGGAATCGATGGGCGCGATCCAGGATCGCACCAAGGAGCATCTTGGCTCGAGCGACAAGGCGATCGTGCAATATCGCCGCCTGCTGCGGCAGGAGATCGAGAAGGTCGGCGGCGGCGAGAGGCCGATCCTGTTTCTCGACGAGGCCAATGCACGCAGCATCCAGGGGCCGGCAACCATGGACGGTATCGGGCCGACCCGGGGCTGGGAGACCTACTGGATGGAAGTCGACGTCAAGCGCCGCCGCGGCGCGCCTTGGACGGCACCCGTGCCGAAGGAGATCGCGGATAATATACATCGGCTGACGGCGGCGGAGTAAGAGTGACGGCCCATCCTCGTCATTGCGAGCGAAGCGAAGCAATCCAGTCTTTCACCGCGGATGCATTTCTGGATTGCTTCGCTACGCTCGCAATGACGGAGAATGTGGCAGGCGTCGTGCACACATCGAGCATCGGTGACTGAGGAGCAACCATAGTGACTTTCGTCGCGCGTCACGCGCTGTGGTCGGATGAGCAGAAGGACGCCGCAGCGCGCATGCGGCGCATCGTCGAGGAGAGGAATCTCGAGGTCATCCGCCTCGCCTTCCCCGACCAGCACGGCATTCTGCGCGGCAAGACCATCATCGCCGCCGAAGCGATTGCCTCGCTGGAGAGTGGCTGCTCCATCACGACCACCATGCTCGCCAAGGACACCTCGCACCGCACGGTATTCCCGGTGTTTACCGCCGGCGGCGGCTTCGGCATGAAGGAGATGGAGGGCGCCGCCGACGTGCTGATGGTCGCCGACCCCACCACCTTTCGCGTGCTTCCGTGGGCCCCCACGACGGGCTGGGTGCTGTGCGACCTGCATTTCCAGGACGGCCGTCCCGTGCCGTTCGCGACGCGCGGGCTCTATCGCAAGGTACTCGACGAGCTCGGCCGTCGCGGCCACGACTTCGTCGCGGGGCTCGAGGTCGAATTCCACATCTTCAAGCTCGACGATCCGCATATGCGGCCCGAGGACGCCGGCCAGCCCGGCACACCGCCCTCGGTGAGTCTGCTCAGCCACGGCTATCAATATCTCACCGAGCAGCGCTTCGATCAGATGGAGCCGGTGCTGGAGATCCTGCGTCGCGACATCGTCGCACTCGGGCTGCCCTTGCGCTCGGTCGAGGTCGAGTTCGGGCCGAGCCAGTGCGAGTTCACTTTCGCGCCGAAGAAGGGCCTGGAGCCCGCCGACAACATGGTGCTGTTCCGCAGCGCCGTGAAGCAGATCGCGCGCCGCCACGGCTATCACGCCACCTTCATGTGCCGGCCGAAACTGCCGAATTTGTTCGCGAGCGGCTGGCACCTGCATCAGTCGATCGTCTCCCGCGCGACTGGCGAAAACCAGTTCATGACCAAGGACGGCGACGGGCCGCTCAGCGCGTTCGGCCGCGGTTACCTGGCCGGCCTGCTCGACCACGCCCGCGCATCCACATTGTTCACCACGCCGACCATCAACGGCTACAAGCGCTACCGCTCCTATTCGCTGGCGCCGGATCGCGCGATCTGGGGCCGCGACAATCGCGGCGTGATGATCCGCGTGCTCGGCGGCGCCAATGATGCCGCCACGCGTCTGGAGAACCGCATCGGCGAGCCCGCCGCCAATCCCTACCTCTACATGGCCTCACAGATTCTCTCGGGCCTCGACGGCGTCGACCGCAAGCTCGATCCGGGCCCGTCGGCCGACACGCCCTACGAGACCAAGGCGCCACTGCTGCCGAAGTCCCTGCGCGATGCGGTCTCCGCGCTGAAGGACGACCCGTTCTTCCGCGACAAGCTGGGGGCGGAGTTCGTCGACTACTACACCCACATCAAGAATGCGGAGATCGACCGCTTCCTGGCCGAGGTGACCGATTGGGAGCACCGCGAGTATTTCGAGGTGTTTTGAGGGCCCCCTCCATCCGCCGTCATTGCGAGGAGCGAATCGACGAAGCAATCCAGAATCCCTCCGCGGAAAGACTCTGGGTTGCTTCGCTACGCTCGCAATGACGGGGATAGAGCGAGGGCTCAAATCCCCAAATACTTATGCTGCAGATCCGGCTCGGCCATCAGCTGGTCGGACGTGCCGCTCCACACCGTCTTGCCGCGCTCGATGATGTAGTGGCGGTCGCAGATGCGGGCGAGGTGGTCGACGTTCTTGTCGACGACCAGGATCGACTGTCCGCGGCTCTTGAGCAGCGACAGGCAGCTCCAGATTTCCTCGCGGATCAGCGGGGCGAGGCCTTCGGTCGCTTCGTCCAGGATCAGCAGCTTCGGATTGGTCATCAGCGCGCGGCCGATCGCGAGCATCTGCTGCTCGCCGCCGGAGAGCTGGTTGCCCATGTTGGAGGCGCGCTCGGCGAGCCGCGGGAACATCACGTAGATGGCGGCGAGCGTCCAGGGATTGGCGCTATCGAAGCGATCGGCGGCGGCCGCAACCAGGTTTTCGCGCACGGTGAGATTCGGGAAAATCTGGCGCCCCTCGGGGACGAGGCCGACGCCGAGCTTGGCGATACGGTAGGACGGCTGCGTCCGCACCTCCGTGCCGGCAAAACGGATGCTGCCCGCGCGCGCCGGCGTCAGGCCCATGATGGAGCGGATGGTGGTGGTCTTGCCCATGCCGTTGCGGCCCATCAGCGAGACCATCTCGCCCGATTTGATCGACAGCGACAGGCCGAACAGGACCTGGCTGAGGCCGTAGCAGGTCTCGATGCCGTCGACGTCGAGCAGCGCGTCAGCCATCATGTCTTCAGCCATGGTGCGTCACCACATGCTGGTCGCCGAGATAGGCGCGCTTGACCTCGTCGTTGGCGCGGATCGCGGCCGGATCGCCCGAGGCGATGACGCGGCCATAGACCAGCACCGTGATGCGGTCGGCCAGCGCGAACACCGCGGGCATGTCGTGCTCGACCAGGACGATCGAGACCTCCTTGCGCAGCTCCTGCAGCAGCTTGACCATGCTCTGGGATTCGGTGACGCCGAGGCCCGCCATCGGCTCGTCGAGCAGCAGCAATTTCGGCTTGCTCGCGAGCGCGACCGCAAGCTCGATCTGGCGGCGCTCGCCATGGCTGAGCCTGGACACCAGGATATCGGCACGATGCAGCAGCCCGACGCGGTCGAGCGCGGCATGGGCGGCATCGCGCAGGCCCTTTTCCTTGCGGGCATTGGCGAAGAAACGGAACGAGTGGCCTGCATGCGCCTGGGCCGCCAGCGCGACATTGTCGGCGGCAGTGAAATCCAGCAGCAGCGAGGTGATCTGGAACGAGCGGGCAAGGCCCAGCGCGCAGCGACGATAGGCCGGCAGATAGGTGATGTCGCGGCCGCCGAGCGAGACGCTGCCGGAATGCGGTTCGAGATGCCCGGTGAGCTGGCTGATCAGCGTGGTCTTGCCGGCACCGTTCGGGCCGATGATCGCATGCAGCTCGCCGGCCGCGACGTCGAGCGACACGTGATCCGTCGCGATGATGCCGCCGAAGCGGCGCACCAGTCTGTCGACCCGGAGCAGAGGCTCAGCCACGATTGAACCTCCCGAGCAGGCCCATGATGCCGCCGCGGCCGAACAGCACGATCAGCAGCAGCATCGGCCCCATGATCAGCGCCCAATATTCGGTGAGCTGCGACAGGAACTCCTCCAGCAGCAGATACACCACGGCGCCCATGACGGGACCGAACAGCGTGCCCATGCCGCCGAGGATCACCATCACCATGAGATCGCCGGACCGGGTCCAGTACATCACGGCCGGGCTGATGAAATCGGTATTGTTGGCGAGCAGCGCGCCGGCGAGGCCACACATCATGCCGGAGATGACGAAGCAGACGAGCTGGTAGCGCTTCGCCGGGAAGCCGATCGCCTGCATGCGCTGCTCATTGGAGCGCAGTCCCTGCACGACCAGGCCGAAGCGCGAATTGGCGATGCGCCAGATCAGGAAGATGACACCGAGGAGGCAGGCGAGGCAGAGATAGTAGAACTGAGTGCGATTGCCGAGATTGATCAGCCCGGAGAAGTCGCTGCGCTTGTAGACGGTGAGGCCGTCGTCGCCGCCGTAGCGCGCCAGGCCGGAGGCGACGTAATAGGCCATCTGCGCGAAGGCGAGCGTGATCATGATGAAATAGACGCCGCGGGTGCGCAAGCTCAGCGCGCCGATCACCAGGGCATAGAGCGCGGAGGCAGCCAGCGCGACTGGAAACTGGATGAAGCCGGAGCCGACGCCTTCCTGCGCGAGCATGCCGACGGCATAGCCGCCGATGCCGAGATAGGCGGCATGGCCGAAGCTCATCATGCCGCCATAGCCCATGATGAGGTTGAGGCTCGCGGCCGCCAGCGCCAGGATGACGATGCGGGTGAACAGCGTCAGGATGAAGACGTTGCCGGATGCTTGCGAATACAGCGGCAGCAGCATGAGGCCGGCCAGCATCAGGGCCGTGACGGCCTTGCTCACGGTGATAGTTTTCATCGACGATTGGCCGGAAACAGCCCCTCCGGCCGCACCACCAGCACGATCGCCATCAACAGGTAGATCAACATGGAGGACAGCGCGGGCGCGGCGGTGGAAGCAGCGGCGCCGCTCAGCACCTGCCGCAGCAGATTGGGCAGGAAGGCACGGCCGAGCGTGTCGATCATGCCGACGAAGATCGCGGCAAGGAACGCGCCGCGGATCGAGCCGATGCCGCCGATCACGATGATGACGAAGGCGAGGATCAGGATGTTCTCGCCCATCCCGATCTGTACGGTGAGGATCGGCGCCTGCATCAGGCCGGCAAGGCCGGCGAGCGCGGCTCCAAGGCCGAACACCAGCGTGTAGAGCAGCTTGATGTTGATGCCGAGCGCGCCGATCATCTCGCGGTTGGAGGCGCCGGCGCGGATCAGCATGCCGATGCGGGTGCGCATCACGCCGAGATAGAGCAGCAGCGCGACCAGCAGCGCCACCACGATGATGGCGAGGCGATAGGCCGGATAGTGAATGCCGGGCAGGATCGGCACCGGCACGGTCAGCCAGGCGGGCAGCGGCAGCGCGAGGCCGGCCGGGCCCCAGATCAGGCGCACCGCTTCATTGAAGAACAGGATCAGGCCGAAGGTCGCGAGCACGTGGTCGAGATGGTCGCGACCATAGAGATGCCGCAGCGCGCTCATCTCCAGCACGATGCCGAGCAGAAGCGTGGCGCCGAGCGCCAGCAGCGCACCGAGCAGGAAGCTTCCGGTCGAGGCCGCGAAGGTCGCCGCGAAATAGGCGCCCATCATGTAGAGCGAGCCGTGCGCGAGGTTGACGAGATCCATGATCCCGAACACCAGCGTCAGGCCCGCGGCGAGCAGGAACAGCAGCAGGCCAAACTGCAATCCGTTCAGGAACTGTTCGACGACAAGCAGCATCAGAACTCTTTCAGGCGCACGCGGTGTCGCGCCGATGTTCGAACACGGTCGCCATCAGTGAAAGAGCTCCCCCTGCCTCTGCAAGGCGGAAAAATGGGTAATGGCAGTATCGTTCCGAGGCAAGAGCGATTCCGCGCCAGACATGCACTTTGTTGCATCCGGACGCGTGTGGTCGAACACGCCTTGCTCAAGTCTTCAACAAATCCCTGCAAGAAAGCTGCCGAGCGGCGTGGGGCAACCTGCCGCACCCAAACAATCACCCTCCCCGCGGCAGGCCGTGGGGAGGGTGTGAATTCGCCGGAGTGACGAAGAGGACGTCTAGTGCGACGTGATCTCCCGGGAATGGTCGTCCCGTTCGGGATGCATGCTGTCTGCCGTCGAGGCCTCAAGGGCCGCCATCCGGAACAGATAGGCGAGCGTCGCCAATCCGGAGTCGTCCGCCATTTGCGCGAGCTCGAGCGCCATGTCGGACATGTAGCCGAGATTCTCGTCCCTGGTCTGCGCCATGGTCTGGGTGTCCCGCATCATGTTCGTCATCTCAAGCGCTCTTTCGTTGCGCGGCAGCGAGGCCGCAGAGGTTGGCACGGGCAACGGCGTCCAGACGCGGGCCGTCCTGTCGCACGATCGACGCGACGCCGATGCGATCATGCAGGGCGTCGACCGTCTCGCGGCGAATGTCGATGGTTGCCGCCATGGTCCAGGCGTTCTCCACCAGAGCCGGCAGTCCAAGCGGGGTCACGATGAAGCCGGCCTCGTGGAAGCGCGGCAACCACCAGGTCTCCATGATCGCGCTGACCTGCGCGATGCCTTGATTGAGGCAGAACTCCTGCACCGCCGCCATCAGCTGCAGGTTGAGCGGGCCGTCGCGGCGGTCGCGGACGACGAAGTAGCGCGACCACTCCCACACCAGCGGGTCAGCCGGGCAGCCGCGCACCGCGGCCAGATGCGGAAAGACCTCGCTCATCATCGAGGGCTTGGTCGTCGGGTAGAGCCGGTGACCGCCAATGACGCGGCGCCCCTCCAGCGCGAGCAGGTAGACCGTGTCCTCGTTGTCGTAGGAATCGATCTCGCGGCCATCCGGCTTGCGCAGCGTGTCCCAGTGCCGCTCCTCGACGAAGATGTCGTGGCGCAGCCGGAAATGCTGCTCGAGAACGTCTTGGTAAAGGTGGCGATTGACCGCAGAAATTGCATGAATCATGAAAACCCCCATTCAGCCTCAATGGGAGTCAGCCTCTGTGAAAAGAGGCAGGCTCGATACTGGGAAATTTCCCAGTATGTCGCTCAGGGAGTGATGATCTTGTTGCGAATCGCCAGCGCGACCGCATGCGTACGGTTGACGGCACCCAACTTGCGCGCAGCGGTTGCGAGATGCTCTTCGGCGGTGCGCTGCGTGATGTGCAGGATCTCGCCGATTTCCCAGGCCGACTTGCCCTGCGAGGCCCACGCGATCACCTCGCGCTCGCGCGGGGTGAGACGGGCCGGGGGATACGGCACCGGCTGGAGCAGGCGGCGGATGTGGTCGAAGCCATACATCGCCATCAAATGCAGCGCCGGCTTGCTGCGGGCATTGAGATCGAGATGAACGCCGCCGAGCGACACCGCGGCCTCGTAGCCGGTCAGCCCGTGGATCGGCACTATGAAACCGCGCGACATGCGAAAATCGCCGGCGCGGTTCATCACCTCGGCCGCATCCGGTTCCAGGTCGGCGTCATACGGCGCTTCCGCCCATTCGAACGGGTTGACCGATTGCCGGCACAACCGCACCACCGGATCGACACGATCGTAGTTGTTCCGGGTGTAGAGACTGAACCATTCTGCCGGCCAGCGCTTGGCCAGCACCATCTGCGCAAACCGTTGATCGGGATTCGGCAATCCCGTCACGATGATGGTTTCGAAGCCGAAGCGGCCGAACGCCGTTTCGAGCGCATTCATGGCGTCCGGGACCTTGCGATAGGTCCCGAGGCCCTCGATGAAGTCGAGCGCCTCCCGGCCATAGTCTACGGCGGACATCGGTGCGTTTCCTGACCCACGCCTTCCCGTATAGCACGTATTTGTGGGCTGCCTCAATTTGCTGCTCCCGTAGTTTTGCGGCCCCGTTCGATCCGAGAATTTAATCTACTTGTGGAAGAAGTGACGCCAAGTTACACCTGTGGCGTCTAAAGCGGGAAAACCACGATGGAAGACGAGGACATCGCCCTCAACAGCGTGCTCGGCCTTGAACTGAACCGCGTGTTTTTTGCCGTCCACGAAACGGCGAACAAGCAGAAGATCATCGAGTTCGCGCGCGAGGTGCTGCAAAGCGAGCACACGGAGCGGCCCGGCAGCGTGTCGCCGGAAGGACCGGCGAGCTAGAGCGCACTCGAGGCAAATGCGACGCCGATGAAACAGATCGCGCGCCGATGCCCCGTCATTCAAACGGGCTGATTTTAGTCGAAACAATCCGATCTCGAGGCTGGCTCTTTCCTTCTCCGCTCGTGGCAGAAGGCTGATGAGCTTGGCCGCGTTCCCGTGTCTCGGACGCAGCGCAACGTCTCTTCGACGATGCCCATCACGCTGCTCGTGAGATGACCGCCACAAACATGAGGTTAGGTTTGTTGGATAAACGGGTCATTGTGCAAGGCAAGGGAAAGGCTATCGTCGCACGAAAGCGCCTTGAAAGCCCTCTTGAAAATCCGCTGGAATTGAGCGGATTTCCCCGCTAATGGCCGGGACGAAGGCTCCCAGCGAGACGATAGAAAGCCATGTCCAAGCGCGGATACGCCGCCAGCAAGAAGCTCCTCACCGGCCTGATCGGCGCGCCGATCGCGCATTCCGCATCTCCCGCCATGCACGAGCGCGCCGCCGAGGCCCTCGGCCTGCGCTGTCACTACCAGCTCATCGAAGTCGCCGGTGCCGACGCGGCCGGGCTCGCCATGATGCTCGAAGGCGTGCGGCGCCTTGGTTTCGCCGGCGTCAATGTCACGTTCCCCTATAAGGAGGCGGTGGTGCCGCTGCTCGACGCGCTGGCGCCGGGCGCTGCCGCCATGGGCGCCGTCAACACCGTCGTCGTCAAGGACGGACGGCTGACCGGCCATAACACCGATACGACCGGCTTTGCGCGTGCGGTGGCGCCGCTGCTGGCGCCGTCCGGCAACGCCGTCGCCGTGATCGGTGCTGGCGGCGTCGGCAAGGCGATCGCCTTCGCGCTGGCGAGCCTTGACGTGACCGACATCCGCATTTTCGACAGCGAGCTTGCGCGCGCCGCGACGCTGGTCTCCCTGCTTGCCCCGCGGGACGGCGCGAAGGTAGCCGCAAGTGTCGAGGATGCACTGCATGGCGCAACCGGCCTCGTCAACGGCACGCCGGTCGGCATGTTGCCGAACCGGGACACCCCCGTTGCAGTCACGCTGCTGCACGACAAATTGTGGGTGACGGACGCGGTGTATTCGCCGCTGATCACGCCGCTGCTCGCCGCGGCGCAGGAGCGCGGCGCGCGGATCATGACCGGACGGGAGCTCGCGATTTACCAGGCCGCCGACGCCTTCGAGCTGTTCACCGGCCTTGCTCCTTCGACCGAGATCATGGGCGAGGCTTTCGACGAGGTGATGGCGGCGCGAAGTTCGACCTATCGCGCAGCGTCATCGCGGCCCGGGGGCATGCCGGGGGTGTAGGCTCCATCCACGCCGTCATTGCGAGGAGCGAAGCGACGAAGCAATCCAGAATCTTTCCGCAGAGGGATACTGGATTGCTTCGCTGCGCTCGCAATGACGGTGTGTGGAAGCAGCGCCTTACCCCAACCCTCTCCCCGTAGGAACGGAGAGAGGGGAGGAGAGAGCAAACTCACTTCATCGCGCACTTGTCGTGGAAACGATCCTGGTCGTTCTCCACGATCGTTGCGACCGTCTTCAGCGAGAGCTGGCCTTCGCCGTCCTTGACCACGTCCTGGAGATAGAAGCTCTGCACCGGGATGTGGTTCTTGCCGTACTTGAAGGGGCCGCGCAGCGACTTGAAGTTGGCCTTCTCCATCTCGGCCTTCATCGCGTCCTTCTTGCTGGTGTCGCCCTTCACCGCGACGACGGCGCTGTTGATCAGCTGGGCCGCGTCATAGGCTTGTGCGCCGTAATAGGTCGGACGCAGGCCGGGATACTTCTTGCGATAGTCGGCGACGAAGCGCTTGTTCTGCTCGTTGGGCAGGTCGTTGACCCATTCCTGCGCACCGGGAACGCCGAGCGCATTTTCCTTCTGCAGCGGCAGCGACAGCTCGTCGACGGTGAACGCCGTGTAGAGCGGCATCGTGCTCTTCAGGCCGGCCTGCGCATATTGGTTGAGGAACTGCACGCCGGCCGCGCCGGGATAGAACACGAAGATCGATTCCGCGCCCGAGGCGCGCGCCTTGGAAAGCTCGGCGGAGAAGTCGAGCTGGCTCGGCCAGACCGTGTATTCCTCACCCTTGACCTCGCCCTTGAACGTGCTCTTGACGCCCGCGAGCATGTCCTTGCCGGCCGCGTAGTTCGGTCCGATCAGGAACACGCTCTTGACGCCCTTCTGGTTCATGTAGAGGCCCATCGCGGCCGGCGTCTGGTCGTTCTGCCAGGAGGTCGAGAACACGTAAGGGCTGCACAGCTCGCCGGCGAGCTGCGACGGGCCGGCATTGGCCGAGATCAGGAAGGTCTGCGAGTCGACCGCGGTCTTGAGCGAGGCCAGCAGCACGTTCGACCAGATGTAGCCGACGATGAAATCGACCTTGTCGGACTGCACCAGCTTCTCGGTCTTCTGCTTGCCGACATCGGGCTTCTGCCCGTCGTCCTCGTAGATCACTTCGACCGGCTTGCCGTCCATCTTGCGGCCGATGTGGTCGAGCGCCAGCTCGAAGGAGTTGCGCATGTCGTTGCCGATCACGGCGGTCGGACCGCTGAAGGTCGAAACGAAGCCGATCTTGATGGTGTCGCCGGCGAATGCCGGGCTTGCCAGCGTGAGCGCAGCCGCACCCGCCAGCCAGAATGCCGTCCTCATAACCACTCCCCTCCTTATTATTGATCCCGGCAGCAGGGTGATCGCCGCCCCGGGTCGTCTCTATTGAACGCAAAATCTGTCGAGCCGCCAATGGCTCAGCGCCTGTCTCTGCACCATATTTCGCCCCAATCGCGGATGGCAAGAAATATAATTCTACTCACTTGGTCCAAGGCTGCGGCGCTTTCTCGCGGCGGATCGATACACCCCGCCTATGCCGCGATTGATGACGGCTATTGGACTATGGCGCCGAAAGCGCACTTACATGAAGGAGAGCAGCAGCGAGATTCGAGGCAGATCATGGCCGCTACCCCCCATCGCGTCGTCATCGTCGGAGCCGGCTTCGGCGGACTGGAGGCGACTTACCGGCTTGCGGGCGCGCCGGTCGAGATCACGCTGATCGACCGCCGCAACCATCATCTGTTTCAGCCGCTGCTCTACCAGGTCGCGACCGCCTCGCTCGCGACCAGCGAGATCGCCTGGCCGATCCGGCACCTGATGCGCGACCGGCGCGAGGTAACGACGCTGTTTGCGACCGTCAGCGGCGTCGATGCCGACAGGCGCTGCGTGCTGATCGATGACGGCAGCGAGGTGCCCTATGACACGCTGGTGCTCGCCACCGGCGCACGCCATGCCTATTTCGGCCATGACGAATGGGAGCAGTTCGCGCCCGGCCTGAAGACGCTGGAGGACGCGACCACGCTGCGCCGTCATATCCTGCTGGCATTCGAGCGCGCCGAGCGCGAGACAGATCCGGTCAGGCGCGCGGCGCGGCTGACCTTCGTCATCGTCGGCGCCGGTCCCACCGGGGTCGAGCTCGCCGGCACCATCGCCGAGATGGCGCATCACACCCTGCCCGGCGACTTCCGCAACATCGACACGACCAAGGCGCGCGTGGTGCTGATCGAGGCGGGGCCGCGCGTGCTAGCTGGATTTCCCGACGATCTCTCCGCGTATGCGCAGGCGTCGCTCGAAAGGATCGGCGTCGAGGTCGTGCTGGGACAGGCGGTCACCGAGATCAATCGTGAGGGCGTGGTGTTCGGCGGCAAGCTGCTCGAAGCAAAGACTCGCATCTGGGCCGCCGGCGTTCGCGCCTCACCCGCCGCGGAATGGCTGGGCGCACCAAGCGATCGCGCCGGACGGGTCCAGGTCGAGGCCGACCTGACCATCCCCGGCCATCCCGAGATCTTCGCGATCGGCGACACCGTCCTGATCAACGCCTGGGAGGGCAAGCCGGTGCCCGGCATCGCGCCGGCGGCGAAGCAGCAGGGGCGCCATGTCGCCGAAACCATCAAGGCGCGGCTGCGCGGCGCACCGACCAGAGCGTTCCACTACAAGCACTCCGGCAGCCTCGCGCAGATCGGCAAGCGGCTCGCGGTCATCGACTTCGGCCGCATCAAACTGCGCGGCACCATCGCGTGGTGGATCTGGGGCATCGCCCACATCTACTTCCTGATCGGCCTCCGCCACCGCCTCAGCGTCGCGCTGAGCTGGCTGTGGATCTACGCACGCGATCAACGGGCGGCGCGGCTGATCACGCAGGGGTCAAGCAAGGTGGTGTAGGCTTTCTTCTCCCTCTCCCCGTTCTTACGGGGAGAGGGTTGGGGTGAGGGGCCTCTCTCCGCGGATGAGACTTATCGAGGGACCTGTACCCCCTCACCCGGGTCGCAAGAGCGATCCGACCTCTCCCCGCAAGCGGGGAGAGGTGAAAAGCGCGCAGCTCCGCCTACTTCACCAATTCGCACCCACCCTCTGCCAGCGGCCGGAACGCCTGCTCCGCCGGAATGGTCGAAACCAGCTTGTAGTAGTCGTACGGATATTTCGACTCCTCCGGCTTCTTCACCTCGAACAGATACATGGGATGCACGACGCGGCCGTCCTGGCGGATCGCGGTGTCGCCGAACAGTTTGTCCTTGCCTTTGAACTTCTTCATCTGCCGCACCGCATCCTTGGCGTTGTCGCTGCCGGTCTCGGCGACCGCGTTGAGATAAGCCAGCGTGGAGGCATAGACGCCGGCCTGGTTGCCGCTCGGCATCTTGCCGTTCATGCCGGGTCGCGCGGCGAAGCGTTTTGCAAACGCGCGGGTGTCGTCGTTCATGTCCCAGTAGAAGGCTTCCATGAGCTGGAGGCCCTGCGCGACCTTGATGCCCATGCCGTGCACGTCGTTGATGAAGAGCAGGAACGCGACGAGCTTCTGCCCGTTCTGCTGCACCCCGAACTCGGCCGCCTGCTTCACCGCATTGATGGTATCGCCGCCGGCATTGGCAAGGCCGATCACCTGCGCCTTCGAGTTCTGCGCCTGCAGCAGGAAGGAAGCGAAATCGGAGGTGCCGAGCGGGTGCTTCGAGGAGCCGAGCACCTTGCCGCCGTGACCCTCGATGTATTTCTGCGCTTCGGCCTCGATGCCCTTACCCAGCGCGTAGTCGACCGTGAGGAAATACCAGTCCTTGCCGCCGCGCGACATCATCGCGGCCGCCGTGGTGTTGCCGGTGGCCCAGGTGTCGTTGACCCATTGGATCGTGTTGGGGGAGCACGCCTTGCCGGTGAGATCCGAGCTTGCGGTCGACGACGCAAGGAAGGTCATGCGGCTGTCGCGCAGCAGCGTGTTGATGGAGAGACCGACGGCCGAATTCGGCACATCGACGATGGCATCGACGCCTTCGACATCGAGCCATTTGCGCGCGATGGCGTTGCCGACATCGGCCTTGTTCTGGTGGTCGGCATAGACGATCTCGACCTTGATGCCTTTACCGCCGCCGTTGAAATCCTCGGCCGCCATGCGCGCAGCTTCCACCGAGCCCATGCCATTGGTATCCTGGAAGATGCCGGAGATGTCGTTGAGCACGCCGACGCGCACGACGTTGTCGGAGATCTCGGCGCTCGCCACGCCGCCGATCAGGCTCGCGGCCAGCGCGAGCGTCCATTTCAGATTCTTCATTATTCCCTCCCCTGTTGATTGTTTTCGCCGCCGGTCGTCAGGCGGGCGTGATCGTCACCGGCAAGCTGTCGAGCCCGCGCAGCGTGTTGTTGAAGCGGCGCTTCGGCTCGCCCGTGATCTCAATGCTGGCGACACGGCGGGCCAGGGCCGACAGCATGGTCTCGCCTTCGAGCCGCGCCACCAGTTGGCCGACGCACATGTGAATGCCGGAGCCGTAGCCGACATGGCCGGAGGTGCGGCGGGTGACGTCATAGCTGTCGGGCTTGTCCCAGCGGCGGGGATCGCGATTGGCCGCCGCAAGGAACATCAGCACCTTCTCGCCCTCGCCGATCGTTGCGCCGGAGAGTTCGACCTCACGCGTGGTGGTGCGGAAAAAGGTCTGCACCGGGCTTTCGAACCGCACCGCTTCCTCGAAGGCGTTGCGTGCGAGCGTGAGGTCGCCGCGCAGCCGTTGCCATTGCTCCGGGAAACGCGCGAGGCAGTAGACCGCAGCGCCGATGCCGTTGACGGTGGTGTCGAGGCCGGCCGACAGGAGCGAGCGCACCAGCAACGGCGCCTCGGTCGCCGTGATCGCGCCCTCGTCGACATGGGCATGGATACAGGCGCCGATGCCGCCGGGCGTCAGGTTGTCACGCTGGCATTGTTCGGTGACGTAAGCCTGATGCGGCGCCGAACGCGCGATGGCGTCCTGGCGCAGCTGGTTCGGCGGGCCGAAGGCGTTGAACACGACGCTCGCATAAGGGATGAGATGCTCGCGTCCCTCGGGCTTCAGACCGAGCGCATCCGGGAAGATCGAAAGCGGATAGGCTTCGGCAAGATCCGTGATCGCATCGAAGCTGCCCTTGTCGAGCAGCGCGTCGACCCGCTGCTCTGCGACGGCGGCAAAGCGGTCACGCAACCCCTTCATCACGGTCGGCGACAGCACCTTCGACAACACTGCGCGGGTGCGAGTGTGCTCGGGCGGATCGGCCTCCAGGATCAGGCTCGGCGGCCGCCACGGCGTCTCCTTCTTGAAGTCGGACAGGCCGACGCCGCGGCTGGAGCAGAAGGTCGCGGGATCGTTCAGGACGGCATGGACTTCGGCATAGCGCGCCACGCCATAGAGCTTCCACTTGTCGAGATAGACGACCGGGCCGGTCTCGCGCAGAAGCTCGTGCGCGGGGTAGGGATCGGCGAAAAAATTCATGTCGAAGGGATCGACATCGACATGCGGGACGCCTGATGTCGCGAAGCCAGGTGCGCTCATGAAACTCCTCCCTCATTTTGATCTTGTGAAAGGGCCTCGCTTGCCCTTAGGTCTGCGGACATCCCGCGAGTCGAAACCCCGATATGCCGCCGTCCTCGACCAGAGCCCGCCAGAAGCCTGCGCCCATGGAGGCGGGACCGACGCTCGATCTCGATCGCTACGTTCCGGCGTTCATCACCTTCATCGCCAACAAGCTCTCGAACAGCGCGACCGCTTTCTATCAGAAGCAGTTCGGCGTCAACGTCACGGAATGGCGGATCATGTCGCTGCTCGCGATCGAGCCGGGCATCCCGGCCTCGCGCATCTGCCACGTGATCGGTTTCGACAAGGGCCCGGTCAGCCGCACGCTGGCGGGCCTGGAGAGGCGCGGGCTGGTGTCGATCCGCACCGATCCGAACGACGGCCGCACCCATTCGATCTCGCTCACCACACGGGGCCGCGCCACCCATGACAAGGTGATCGTCGCCGCGTTCGAGCGCGAACGGCGGTTGTTGTCGTGCCTGAGCAAGGACGAGCGCGAGGTGCTGATCGATCTGCTGCGCCGGCTGCACGAGAATCTCGGCGCGGTGACCGGCGGCAGCGACGCCTGACGGATCGCGCGCCGGGCGCGATCCCCCGTCAAGTCCAGGCATACGCCGGCATTTGCCCGCGGCACCCCTTCTGCCGAGCATCGTTTCCTCCGTGACAGGCGCAGCGGTTCCCCCGCCGTCATCCTTGTCTGGAACGGTTCGCACAAATTAGTTGCCTCGGCAACAAAAGAATCATGCAGGATATTGCGGCAGGATGGCTGGCATGTTTGGCCGTGTCCCGGACGCGCTGCAGCGTGAAACGCTGCTGCGCAGAGCCGGAACCCATGCGACTACGCGCACGACGAGAGATGGGCCCCGGCTCAGCAGCGCATCACTGCGTGCTGCGTTGCGTCCGGAGCACGAGAGCAGCTACTGGTTCAGTCGCTACAGCCCAACCCACTCCGCCGACGCATCGTCGTTCAGCCGCATCACCGCATCGGCCCGCCGCGTCAGCACCGCGCGTTGGTTGATGTAGCCCTTGTCCGTGATCTCGCCGCCGTCGACAGATGGCGGCTCGACAAGCAACAGCCCCCGCGTCGCATGGCCGGAGGAGTTCGCGCCCTGCTGCTTCAGTTTGGCAAGCCCCTGCGCGATCGCGGTCCTGACCCTGTCATGACCAAGCACGTCGCTCACGCTCGCCGTCTCGGGCAAGCCGGCATGCGCACGACACGCGACAACATTCGGGAACACCAGGAAGCGCACCTCGTCGCCGCCATGGCCCGCGACGACGATGTCCTGCGCGAGCGGTGCCAGCGCGGCAATGCCGGCAACGCGCAGCGTGCCGACATTGACCCAGGTACCGGAATTGAGCTTGAAGTCTTCCGCGACCCGGCCATCGAAGAACAGGCCGCGCTCGGGCCGAGCTGCATCGGCCAGCTTCACGGCATCGCCGATGAGATAAAAACCCTCTTCGTCGAACGCCTGCTTCGTCAGCTCGGGCGCCTTCCAATAGCCCGGCGTGACATTGGGGCCGCGCACGCGCACCTCCAGCTTGTCGCCGGACGCGACAAGCTTCAACTCGGTGCCGGGAATCGGCACGCCGATATTGCCGGAGCGGTCTGCGAGGAAATGGCAATCGGTCGCCAGCGGCGAGGTCTCGGTCGAGCCCCAGGCCGAGACCATCGGCAGCGGGTGGCCGACGGTTTCAATGGAGAGCTGTTCGAGCGCATCCCACAGATTCTGCGGCAGCGCCGCCCCCGCATAGAAGGCGAATTTCACCTCGCTGAAGAAGCGGCGGCGCAGCCTCTCGTCGCCGCGCAGCGCCGCGATCAGCATGTCGAAGCCGCGCGGCACGTTGAAATAGACCGTCGGCATCACGCTTCTGAGATTGGCGAGCGACGTGGTGAACAGGCCGGGCGCGGGCTTGCCGCCGTCGATATAGAGCGAGCCGCCGTTGCGCAGCACCAGATTGAAATTGTGGTTGGCGCCGAAGGTATGGCTCCAGGGCAGCCAGTCGAGGATGACGAGATCGCCGCCGCCCTGCTCGAGAAAAGTCCAGGTCTGCGCCTTGGCCTGCTGGCTCGAGGTCAGCATGCGCTGGGTGTTGATCACGGCCTTGGGCGTGCCGGTCGAGCCCGATGTGAACAGGAATTTTGCGATCGTGTCCGGCGTCACCGCGGCTAAAGCCCCTGCGACATCACCCGTTTCAGGCGTTGCCGCGATGTCACGGAAGGCCAGAGCATCGGCATCGCCGGATTTGCCGCTGATGATCTGCGCTTCGTGCAGCGGCTTGATCGCGGCCAGCGCCGCGGCAAACGGCTTGTTCGCAGAGACATAGATCGCACCCGGCTGAAGGAGCGAGATCATGCTCTTGAGCTTGTCGAAATCTCTCGACATCAGCGAATAGGCAGGCGAGATCGCGGCCGAAGGCACGCCGACATGCTGGGCGGCGAGCGCGAGCAGCGCATGGTCGATGCTGTTGTCGGAGAGAATGACGACGGGGCGCTCTGCGCTGAGACCCTGCGCCAGGATCCAGGACGCCGCCGCGCGGACCCGCCGCAGGGCGCCCGCGTAGGTCATGGTGGCCCAAGGGGTATCGGCGCTGTCACGCTCGGCGAGGAAGATCGTGTCGGGCGTCTGCCGCGCCCATTGCTCCAGCCAGTCGCCAGTACAGCGCCCGCCGTCGCGCAAGGGCTGAGGCGAGCGCAACACGATGCTGCCGTCGGTGCGATGCTCTGCAACGGTCCTGGGCGTTGCGAACAGGCTCGCAGCGTCACCGCGTGTGGCGGTTGTCATGGTTTCCTCCTCGCCCGTACCGGTGATGGGCCGCAGCCTCGTTCCGGGCCGCTTTGGCCATAATGTTGGGCATGGTAATTGTTGTCGTCAACAACAATCTTCCGGCCGACCAGCGAAGAGGCTAAGGTCGCACGGCAGGAGACATGATGTGACAGCCAGCACTGCCCGAGCCGAGCGCCGCCCCTCCCCACGCAAGCGCGCCGGCAACGGCGCGGCGCGGCAACACGACGCGGACGAGATCGGCCTCGACGCACTGGTCGGGCACGCCGGCTACGCCGTGCGGCGCTTCCAGATCTGGATCTTCCAGGACTTCATCAAGACGCTTGGCGACGTCGATATCCGGCCGACGCAATATTCGGTGCTGACCGTGATCGGCGCCAATCCGGGGCTCTCGCAGATGGCGGTGGCAAAGCGCCTCGGCATCGAGCGCGCCCGGCTGGTGCACCTGCTCGACAGCCTCGAGCAGCGCAAGCTCGTGAAGCGGGTCAAATCGAAGACGGACCGGCGCTCCCACGCGCTGCATCTCACCGCGCCGGGCGAGACGGCGCTGACGAAGTTCAAGCGCCTCGCTGCCGAGCACGAGCGGCATGTCGAGGCGAAGATCGGCAAGGAGAACCGCGAGCGGCTGCTCCAGATCCTCGCGGGCTTCACCTGAAGCCACTGCCCACGATTTGTGCAAATGCCCGGAACGGGGCGCTGGCACGGCGGCTCAATCATTCATCGAAATATTACCCAAGCCACTGATCTAACGGTAGTATCCGCAGGAGCCATCCTGCCCGGATTCTGTACACAATGGCACATCGCTTGCTTCAATCCGGGTGGGACCTGTTGCCGGAGTTTTGTCACCATGGGGGCTGAGCAGCCTGAAACGATCGCCGCGATTGTGGCCGCGCATCGCGCGGGCATAGTCACGCCGGCGCAGACGATCGCGCGGACCTACCAGCGCATCCGCGACCACAACGATCCCGCATTGTTCATCAGCCTGCGCGACGAGAAGGACGCCGTTGCGGAAGCCGAACGGCTGAGCGCGAAGGATGCCGCCGGCCTGCCGCTCTACGGCGTCCCGGTTGCGGTGAAGGACAATATCGACGCGCTTGGATTTCCGACCACGGCCGCCTGCCCGGCCTTCTCCTACACGCCAACCCATGACTCGACCGCGGTGGAGCGCCTGCGCGCGGCCGGGGCAATCATCATCGGCAAGACCAATCTCGACCAGTTCGCGACCGGCCTCGTCGGCGTGCGCTCACCCTACGGCATTCCCAGAAATTCGATCCGCGAGGATCTCATTCCCGGCGGCTCGAGCTCGGGATCCGCCACCGCCGTCGGCGCCGGCCTGGTGCCGTTGTCGCTCGGCACCGACACCGCCGGCAGCGGCCGCGTGCCGGCGATGCTCAATAACATCGTCGGGCTGAAGCCAAGTCTCGGCATGATCTCGACCGCGGGTCTTGTGCCGGCGTGCCGCACGCTCGACTGCATCTCGGTGTTCGCGCTGACGGTGGACGATGCCGCACTCGCGCTGTCGGTGATGGCCGGGCCCGACCAGGCCGATCCGTTCTCGCGCGACAGGCCGCTTGGCGCGCTCACGCCGTTTCCGTCCAACATGCGCCTCGGCGTGCCGCGCGACGGCCAGCTGATCTTCTTCGGCGACAAGAAGGCGGAGGCCGCTTACGCCGATGCATTGAAACGCTGGACGTCACTCGGCGCAACGCTGGTGGAGTTCGACCTCGAACCGTTCTACGAGACGGCGCGGCTGCTCTATGAGGGTCCCTGGGTCGCCGAGCGCTATCTCGTGATCAAGAATCTGCTAGCGTCCGCGCCCGATACGATCCATCCCGTCACGCGCGAGATCACCGCGGGCGGGGCGCGGCTCACGGCGGCGGACACCTTCTCCGCGCTCTATCGCCTGCAGGGCCTGCGCAAGATCGCCGAGCGGACGTTTGCCAATATCGATGCGCTGGTGCTGCCGACGGCGCCGACGGCGTATACGACCGCGCAGGTGCTGGCCAATCCGATCGAGCTCAACAGCCGGCTCGGCACCTACACCAATTTCGTCAATCTGCTCGACCTCTGCGGTCTTGCGGTGCCGGCGGCGATGCGCGCCGACGGCATTCCATTCGGCATCACGCTGCTGGCGCCCGCTGGACGTGACGCACTGCTCGCGAGCATCGGGCGGGTCTTCCATGCGGATACAAAATTGACCGTGGGTGCGAAGGGCGTGCCGCAAGCGCCGCTCGCGCCGCTTCCAGCAGATGGCGGCGACGAGATTCCGATCGCGGTCGTCGGCGCGCATCTTTCCGGCATGGCGCTGAACGGTGAATTGAAGGCGTTGAACGGCAAGCTGATCGAGGCGACCAGCACCACGCCGGACTACAAGCTCTATGCGCTCCAGACCACGCCGCCGAAGCCGGGCCTGCTGCGCGTCGAGGCCGGCAAGGGCGCGTCGATCGAGCTGGAGATCTGGTCGCTGTCGTCGTCCGCCTTGGGCAGGTTCGTCAATGCGATTCCGGCGCCGATGGCGATCGGGACGGTGCGGCTTGCTGATGGTCGCAGCGTGAAGGGATTTCTCGTCGAGCCGGAGGTACTGGGCGAAGCGCGTGATATCACCAGCTATGGCGGCTGGCGCAAGTTCATGGCGGAATCCGCGACGGGGTAGCTCGCGTGAACGGTGCGAGCCTCACAAAGACTGTCGTCCCGGACAAGCGCAGCGCAGATCCGGGACCCATCACCACAGGGAGACGTTTGGCGAAGGCTCTGAGTTAAGAGCTTCGCACCATAACCACGCCCTGTGGTTATGGGTCCCCGCCTTTGCGGGGACGACACCGAATATGTGGCATATGCCGTCGGCTACACCGACACCGCGTAAATCTCATACTCCCCGCGCACCAATTCGATATGCGCGCGCATGGCGGCGGCGGCGCCCTGCTTGTCGCCGCGCATGATGGCGACGACGACGCGATCGTGCTCCGCTTGCGACTTGGCGAGACGGCCGAGGTTGCGGAACTGGGCGCGGCGGAACGGCTGCACGCGAACGCGGGTGGCCAGCGTGATCTCGGCGATGTAGCCGTTCTGCGATCCCGCATAGATCGCGTTGTGGAAGCGTTCGTTGACCTCGTGGAAGCGATCGGGATTGCCGGCGTAGCTTAGCACCCGCAGCTCTTCGTGCACGGCCTCCAGACCGTGGCGCTCGACGGCCGACATGCGCTCGGCGGCAAGGCCGGCGCACATCGCCTCGAGCTCCGCCATCGCCTCGAACATGCTCTTCAGCCGCTCGATCGAAGGCTGCGCCACCACCGCGCCGCGATGCGGCCGTGCCTCGACCAGGCCGCTCGCCACGAGTTGGCGCAGCGCCTCGCGCACCGGGGTCCGCGACACGCTGAAGCGCCGCGCGATGTCGGTCTCGTCCAGCGGGGAACCGGGGGCCAGGGCTCCACGCACGATCTCGTCAGCAAGCTGCAGACGCAGTTCCTCGGCACGCGTGACCTTCTGTAGCGACGGCAGCGCCCGGTCGACGCGCGGCACCACCGGCTCGGCCGGCAGTGTTCCCTGCGGAAGATCGTCAAGCGTCATCAGGTCAGGTCTCTTTCGACTCGTCGATGATGCTGACATGGGCGGCGACGACGCGCCAGCCCTCCGGGAAGCGAATCCAGGTCTGCATCTGCCGGCCGACCTTGCCGGGAGCCGTGTCGCGATAGAACAGGGTGGAAGCGACCGCCGTGTCGCGGCCGTAGCTGGTGATCACGGTCTTGGCGGTACGGCGGTTGAGGCCAACCGGCGAACGACCGGCGCGGAAGCCGGAGATCGCCGCGTAGCCGTAGAGGTTCTCGCCGATGCCGTAGCGTAGCGTGCGAGGATCGTCGCGGAACAGCTCGCCTAGCACGGCGACGTCGTTGGTGATCAGCGCCTGCTCATAACGATCGAACGCGGCTTTGACTTCCGCGATCACGTCGGGGAGATCGATCTCCATTCCAGATTCCTCTCAAAGTCCCCTTGGCGCGGGCGCGGCGACGACGCCCATCTTCTCCAATGCATACGCGACGCGCAGCGCGATGTCCTCGCGCCAGGGCGCGGCGATGATCTGCACGCCGATCGGCAGCGGCTCGAGCGGCACGGGAACCGCGACCACCGGCAGGCCGATGAAGGAGATCGGCTGGGTGTGAATGCCGATATTGGCGCGCACTGGCAGCTCGACGCTGTCGAGATTGAAATTCACCTGACCGAGCTTCGGCGCGGTACAGGGCGTCGCGGGCGCGATCAGCACGTCGACCGATCTGAACAGCTCGGCAAGCTGCGCGCGATACCAGCGGCGGAACTTTTGCGCGCGATCGACTAGCGGCGCGGGCACCATGGCACCCGCGATCAACCGGTCGCGCACGGCAGGATCGAAATCACTCGGACGCTTGCGGAGGCGGTCGAGATGCAGCGAGGCGCCTTCGGTGGTGGAGATGACATAAGCCGCCGCACGGGCCCGTGCGGCCTCGGGAACCTCCACCACGCGCGTGGCGTTCAGCGCCTTGGCGACGCGGCTGACGGCTTCGACCGCCTCCGGAAAAACATTCTTCTGGAAGTAGCCGCCGGCGATCGCGATGCGCAGGTCCGACACCGGATTGGCGAGCAGCGGCGTCGTCGGCTCCAGACCGCGCGTGGTGCAGGCGGCATCGTCGGCATCCGGTCCCTGCATCGCGTCATAGGCGAGCGCGAGATCGGTGACGGAGCGCGCGAACGGGCCGAGATGATCGAAACTCGCGACGAACGGAAAGGACCGCGCGCGCGACAGCCGGCCATAGGTCGGCTTCAGGCCGAAGATGCCGCAGAACGACGACGGCACGCGGATCGACCCATTGGTGTCGGAGCCCAGCGCGATCGGCACCAGTGCGCCGCCGACGGCGCTGCCAGAACCGCCGGACGAGCCGCCGCTCATCCGCGTGGTGTCGTGCGGATTGCGCGAGGGACCGTCATGGATGTTCTCGCCAGTGAAGTCGTAGGCGTATTCACCCATGTTGAGCGCGCCGACGAGAACTGCACCGGCGGCTTCCATGCGCTCGATCAGCGTGGCGTCGCGGTTGGCCGGCGCGCGATCGCGATTGATCTTCGAGCCGGCGCGGGTGGGAAGACCCGCAACGTCGAACAGGTTCTTGACCGCGAAAGGCACGCCGGCGAGCGGACCGACGTCCTTGCCGGCCGCGATGTCGGCATCGATCGCGCGCGCTTTGGCACGGGCACGTTCGGCGGTGACGTCCGTGAAGGCGTTGAGGGCGCCGTCGTGCTGCTTGATGCGCGCGAGCGCGGCCTCGGTCGCATCGAGCGCGGACAGTTTGCCGCCGGCCACCGCCTTGGCGATGTCGGCAGCGCTCAAATCTGGCTTGGCTGTCATGGCGGCGTCAGACGGCGAAGATCGGCGCCGGCTCGGTCTCGTCCGGCAGCGCGAATTCATCGACCAGGCGGGCGAGCCGCAGCGAGACCTCGAGATTGGCGCGCACCGCCGGCCTCCAGGCATCCTCGACCGGCAGCGCCAGCGCTTTGGAAACGGCGTCGATATAATCGTCCAGCGGCTCGGCCATCACTCTCTCAAACTCTCTAACGTTCGTCAGTGAGCCGGCAACGGCGGATGCGGGATCGCCGTCAGCAGCTCCTTGGTGTAGTCGTCCTGCGGGTCGCTCAAAACCCTCTCGGAAGAGCCTTCCTCGACGATTCGACCCGACCGCATGACAATGACACGATCGCACAACAGGCGCACCACATTCAAATCATGCGAGACGAACAGATAACTCATACCTAGCCGGGCCTTGAGATCCTGGAGCAGGTTCAGCACCACGGCCTGGACCGATACGTCCAGCGCCGCGGTCGGCTCGTCGAGGATGACCAGCTTCGGATGCAGGGCGATGGCACGGGCGATGCCGACGCGGGCCTTCTGGCCGCCTGACAGTTGGTGCGGGAAGCGATCCAGCAGATTGTGCGGCAGGCCGACCATGGTGGCCAGCTCCTCGCAGCGGTCACGGAGCGCATCGCGCCCCCTGACGTCGCCGAGTTGCATGATCGGATCGGCGATGGCGCGCGCGGCGGTAAAGCGCGGGTTGAGGCTGTCGGTCGGGTCCTGGAACACCATCTGGATGCGGCTGCGCTGCGGCAGCCGGGCGAAGTTGGCGGGCTGGATGGCGCCGATGTCCTCGCCATCGAACTGGATCAGGCCCGAGGTCTGGTCGAGCAGCCGCATCACCATCATCGATGTGGTCGATTTGCCGCAGCCGGATTCGCCGACGAGGCCGACGCTCTCGCCATGGCCGATCGAGAAGCTGATGCCGTCGACGGCGCGGAAGACATCCGGTTCCACTGGCGGCTTGCGGCCGAACAGTTTTCCGAGCGTCGCGGTCGCGCCCTGGCGGGGGTACTCCTTGACGAGCTTTTCAATGAGCAGGAGTGGCTTCTGGCTCTCCGCACCCGATACGGCTGCCGGGGCCACGGACGCGGGGCTCGCGGCGGCGAGCGCAGCGCCCTCCTCCTCCGGCAGCAGATCGCGCAGGCTCACGCCGAGCCGCGGCGTCGCGCGCATCAGCTTCTTGGTGTAGGGGTGCTGCGGGTTGGCGAAGATGTCGGCGGCCTTGGCGGTCTCGACCACCCGCCCCTTTTCCATCACCACGACGCGGTCGCAATAGGCGGCGGCCAGGCCAAGATCATGCGTGATCAGGATGGTCGACATCGCCTTGCGTTTTGTGAGTTCGACGATCAGGTCCATCACCGCCTTCTGGGTGGTGACGTCGAGGCCGGTGGTCGGCTCGTCCGCGATCAGCAGTTGCGGATTGCAGGCGAGCGCGAGTGCGATGACGACGCGCTGGCACATGCCGCCGGACAGCTCGAACGGATAGGCGTGATAGCGCTCGCGCGGGCGGGCGATCTTGACCTGCTCCAGTGCCTCGATCGCCCTCTCACCTCGATCAGCGACCGGGGCCTGCTGCACATGGGTGCGCAGCACATCCTCGATCTGGTCGCCGACCTTCCGGATCGGGTTGAGCGCGGCACGCGGGTTCTGGAAGATCATCGAGACTTCGCGGCCGCGCAGGTCGCGCATCTGATCTTCGGTCGCGGCCTTGACGTCGATGCCGGAGAACATCACCGAGCCCTCGGCGATCTTGCCGGCGCGGTCGAGGATGCGCATCACCGCATAGGACGTCACCGACTTGCCGGAACCGGACTCGCCGACGATGGCGAGCGTCTCGCCCTTGGCGACGGAGATGTTGACGTGCTGCACGGCTTTGACGATGCCGCGCCGGGTGGCGAATTCAACGGTGAGGTCCTGGACGTCGAGCAGCGGCTGGGCGGTCATCAACGGCTCCCGTCGCTCACAAGGTCGAGAACAACCCCATGCACAGTAGAGCGGATGTTGAAATCATTGAGGAAATTTAGCGGGGCGTTGCCAGCCATCACGTCCTCCGCTGGGGGTCGACGATGTCGCGCAGGCCGTCACCGAGGAGGTTGAAGCAGAACACGGCGATCATCAGCGCGAGGCCGGGGAATAGCGCGATCCACCATTCGCCGGAGACCATGAAGCCCGCGCCCTCGGCGACCATGATGCCCCACTCCGCCGTCGGCGGACGGACGCCGAGGCCGATGAAGGACAGGCCGGCGGCATTGAGGATGGCGTAGCCCATGGTCAGCGACATCTGCACGATCATGATCGGCATGATGTTCGGGAGAATATGCACCAGCAGGATGCGGAATTCGCCGTTGCCCGACAGCCGCGCGGCCTGCACGAAGCCGGCATTGCGGCGGACATTGGCCTCGGCGCGCGCGACGCGGGCGTAGAGCGGGAAGTTCACTATGGCGGTGGCCAGGATGATGTTCTGCACGGTGTTGCCGAGCGCGGCGACGATGCCCATCGCCAGCACGAACAGCGGGAAGGCCATGATGGTGTCGGCGATGCGGCCGACGATGCGATCGGTCCAGCCGCCGAAATAGCCGGCCGCGATGCCGGCGAGGCCGCCCATCAGGAACACCAGCACGACGGAGGCGACCGCGATGAACGTATCGAGCCGGGTCGCGACGACAACGCGGCTGAAGATGTCGCGCCCCAATTGATCGGTGCCGAACCAGTGTGCCATCGACGGCGGCTTCAGCGCGGCGGCGGTGTCGGATGCCAGCGGATCATAGGGCACCACATAGGGGCCAAAGATCGCGGCAATGAGGATCAAGACCAGGAGGGCAAAGGCGAAGCCCGTGACCTTGTTCTCGCCGAGAACGTAGCGGGTCTGTTCGAGGATCGCGACCAGTCCCGAGGTGCGTGCGGGACCGACGGGTTCAACAGCAGGCGCAACGGAGCTCATGACTAACCCCTACCCTTCCAGCCGCACGCGTGGATCGATCACGCCATAGAGAATGTCGATCACGAGATTGAGCAGCACGTACATGACCGCCATGGTCAGCACGAAGCCTTGCACCGGTGCGAAGTCCGACGAGATCAGCGCTTCCACAGCGTAGGACCCGATGCCGGGCCAGGCGAACACTTTCTCGACCAGCACGTTCGCGCCGAGCAGGAACGAGAACACCATGCTGAGCGTGGTGATGACGGGCAGCATGGCGTTGCGGAACGCGTAAGTGACGATGACGGTCGCCGGCGACAGGCCGCTGGCGCGCGCGGTTCGGACGAACTCCGACGACAGCACCGCCAGCATCGAGGCGCGCGTCATGCGCGCGATCGGCGCCAGCGAGAAGATCGCGAGCGTGGTCGCGGGCAGGATGAGCTGGCTCAACGCCGAGCGGAATGCCTCGAAATCGCGCGCGATCAGCGTATCGATCAGATAGAAGCCGGTGATTGTCGGCGGCGCGCTGTAGAACACATCGAGACGGCCGAGCGGCGCGGGCGACCAGCCGAGCCGGAAGTAGAAGACGTAAACCAGAACGAGGCCGGTGAAGAACACCGGCAACGAGACGCCGGCCGTCGTCGTTATTCGACAGAGATGGTCGACCCATGATCCCGGCCGCGTCGCCGCCAGCACGCCGAGCGGAATCGCGATCACGATCGAGACGATGAGGCCGAGCAGCGTCAGTTCGGCGGAAGCCGGCAGGCGATTGCGGATCTCGGCCGCGACCGGCTGTCCCGTGGTGAGCGAGTTGCCGAAATCGCCGTGCGCGAGATCGTTGGTGTAGCGGAAGAACTGCTCGATCAGCGGCCTGTCGAGGCCGAGTTTTTTCCGGATCTGCTCGACGGCTTCCTTGGTCGCGGCGGGACCTGCGAAGTACGCGGCGGGATCACCGGGCAATGCGCGCGTCAGCAGGAAGGTGACGATGACGACGCCGATCAGCGACGGGATCGCGAACATCAGGCGCTTGCCGATCATGGTCAGCATGGGGCGGCACTCCTTCTGCTTGGCAATTGAGGGCTGACTCGCGCCACGCGCGCTGCTGCGTTCCCTCCCCCCTTGTGGGGGAGGGCTAGGGAGGGGGGTGGCCCCGGGAGAGGTCGGAGTTCGTGGCTACCCCCCTCCCTGCCCCTCCCCCACAAGGGGGGAGGGAATGAGAGAGTGGTGCTCACCTCACTCGACCAGGAGGTACAGAGAGACGCGGACATAGCGCTCGCGCCGACCATCACGCCTCACCCCTTCGCCAGCGCGCGGTAATCCAGGCGGCGGTGGAACCAGTATTGGTAACCGCTGATGTTCTTCTGCATCGCGACGTTGACGAAGGGCTGGTACAGCGGGATGCGCGGGATGTCGGTGAAGGCGAGATCGACGAAGCCTTTCACATCCTTTTCGTAGGTCGCGGTGTCGCCGGTCGCAGCCGCATTGCGCGCGCCGTCGATCAGCTTGTCCATCTCCGCCGACTTGTAGCTCATGGTGTTGAAGACGGAATTGTTGCCGTGATAGCACCAGTAGAAGAAGTATTCGGGGTAATCGAGCCAGCCGGAGAACACGTTGGTGAAGAGCGGCATCTCCTTCTTGTTCAACTCGGTGCGCCAGTTGGCGCCGGGCACCTTGTTGATGGTGGTCTTGATGCCGATCTGCGCAAGACTCTCCTGCACCAGCACGCAGAGCGGCTCGTTGACGCCGGCGAAATTCAGGTCGAACGAGATCGTGGTCTCGAAGCCGTTGGCGAGACCTGCTTCCGCCATCAGCGCCTTCGCCTTCTCGATGTCGGTGTTGTATTTGTGCGGCTGCGGCCAGGCGACTTCGGTCGGCTTGTCCTTCGCGGCACCGAACATCGGGTTCGCCAGCCCGAACATCACGGCGTCCATGATCTTCTGATAGGGCAGTGCGTAGGCGACGGCCTGACGGACCTTGGGATTGTCGAACGGCGGCTTGGTGACGTTCATGCCGATATACTGGATGCCGTTGGAGAACGGCAGCGACACGACGTTAAGCTTGCCGTTCGCCTTCATCTCCTGGAAGTCCTTGTTCGGCAGCTCGTAGGAGATGTCGGCGTCGCCGCGCTCCAGCAGCGCGCGGCGGTTGCCGGCCTGCGGCACCATGCGCCAGATCACGCGCTTGATCTTCGGCAGCGGACCGCAGACCCAGTCGTCGTTGCGCTCCATGATCACTTCGGTGCCGGCGGTCCACTTCGTCACCTTGTAGGCGCCGGAGCCCGCGGTCTGCTGCTTGGTGAATTCGAGACCCCAGGGATCCTTCTCGCTGGCGTTCTTCTTCACCAGCTCAGAGTTGACGATGCAGGGCACGATCACCGCGAGATCGGGGATCGTCAGCCTGTCCTTCTTCAGGAAATCGACGCGCACCGTGAGGTCGTCGATCACGACGAACTGCTCCGGCTTGGTCAGCGAGCCCGCGCTCATCTGGAAGGTCGGGAAGCCGCCGACGCTGACGGCGCGGTCCAGCGACCATTTCACGTCCTTAGCGGTAACAGGCGTACCGTCGTGGAATTTGGCGTTCTTGCGCAGCTTGAAGGTGACCGACATGTCGTCGATCTTGAACTCTTCGGCGAGCTCGGGCTTGAACTTGTCGCGGTCGTAATAGGGCACGCCGCCCGGGCCGGCCTTCATCTCGTGGCTGATCAGGCGGTCGTAGCAATTCCACGACACCTCATAGCCGGGCACGTTGGTGCCGACGCCGTGGATGTCGAGATTGTTGGGGCCGCCCTCCGAGACGATCAGCAGCGTCTCCGACCGCGCATCGGCGTAGGCGGACGAGATCACGGTCGGGACGGCCGGAAGCGCCGCGCCAGCGGCCAATCCGGAAACGGACTTGAGGAAATCGCGGCGCTTCATGGCAATTGCTCCAACTCAGAAGTTTCTGGTTGGAACTGGATTCGCAAGGTTCGTGCCAGAGCTTAACGAGACATTAATCTCTATCCAACCTACTGATTTAACGAGTAAATAGCGGATTGCACGATATTGGTTATTCTCTGGGCAACTCGCTTAATTGCATACAAAGGTGCAATTTTGCTGCAAAGTTAGGCTGAATTTGTCGGCGCCGCCGAATTGAGCAAGCCGGTCCTCAAACCGCCCATATCAGCTCCTGGAGCTCGACGAGGTCACCCGCCTTATCCTGCCAGCCCTCAATGCAGATGTGGCTGTTGAGGTCGCTGGCGCGGTGCAACAGCATCAGCGCCATCAGCCGGCGCTTGAGCGCGAAGTCCGGCCTGGCATAGCCAAAACCTTCGAGCAGGCTGCGCACCCTCCCCGGCCGGCCCGCCGCCATGAAGGCGCTGGGGCCGAGCAGGTCGTAGTCGCGCCATCCGGCCAGGACATCGCCGAAGTCGAACAGGCCGGCGAGCGACCATTGATCGTCATCGCAGGCGAGCAGGAAATTCTCAGGGATGTATTCGCCGATCAAGATCACCGGCGGTGCGTCCATCGGAATCAGCTCGGCTGCGTCGCGCAGGAGATCGTCGAGACCGACGAGGAATTTCGGCGCAAGGCCGAGACGCGTATGCCTGTTACGGCAGCCCTGCATCTGCCCGCGCATGAAGTCGCCCCAGCGCGGCTCGATTTGCGCGAGCGGGCCGAGCGGCGCGCGCTGCACGGCGGCGATGGTCTCGCCGATCTGGCGCAGCAGGCGCTCCTTCTGGTCTTCGGGCAATCGCGGCCAGGCCTCGGAGCCGAGCGTGCCGGCAAGGCGGGTGATGACGAGGTAAGGCCAGCCGTCACGCATCCCTTCCGCGACGATCTCCGGGATCGGCAGATGGAGGCGACCGGCAAGCTGCGTCAGCGAACCGCGCTCGGAGACGAATTGCGCGCGCAAATGCGGCGGGAAGATTTTCAGGATCAGCCTGTCACTGAGCCCGACGACGAGATTGGTGCCTGTCGCGAACACATGCGGCGCGCTGATATCGAGACCGTGACTGCGCGCGATGTCGGTGGCGATGGGCAGCCATTGCGGCGGAGCGGAGCGGAAAGCGCGAAAGCTTTCGGCGTCGGTGAATTGAGGTAGTGCCATAGACATCGCAACCTAGTTGCATTGGAGTTCGTCATGCCCGGGCTTGTCCCGGGCATCCACGTTCTTTGTGCGGCGGCCAAGGCGCGGATGGCCGGGACAAGCCCGGCCATGACGTTGTGGAAAGGGCTTGCGCCCTCATGCCGAGCTTCCATCCCGTCACTACCGGTCCGGACTGGCGCGCTCGAACTGGCGCAGGATCTTGTTGCCGCGCTCGACCGCGGCGTCGAGCGCGCCTTGCGCGCTCTTCTGGCCGGCAAAGGCCAGCTCCAGCTCGTCCTCGATCGCGCCGCGGATTAGCACGAAGGAGCCGAGCCGGATGCCCTTCGAGTTCTCCGTCGGCGGATGCAGCGTGATCTCCTCGAACGAGATCGCCGTGCCCGGATTGCGCCCGTAGAAGCCCTGCGCGCGCGTCAGCTCGAAGGCGGCGCGGGTGACAGGCAGATAGCCAGTGTTCTGGTGCCAGGCGGCCTGCACGCCGGGCTGCGACAGATAGGCGAAGAACCGCGCCACGCCCTTGTACTCCTCGCGCGGCCGGTCGCGCAGCACCCAGAGCGTGGCGCCGCCGATGATCGAGTTCTGCGGCGCGTCCTTCACGTCCGGCCAATACGGCATCATGCCGTAGCCGGCCTCGAACTTCGAGTTCGCCTTGATGTCGGCGCGCGTCGCCGAGGAGCCGATGAAGATGCCGCATTCGCCCTTCTGGAAACGCGGCTCGGCCGACTGCCCGCGGCCGCTGTAGTCGAACAATTTCGTCTTCTGCCATTCGGCGAGCTGGGCGACATGCTTGACGACAACAGGATTGTTGATGGTCAGCTCCGCGTCGAGCCCGGCAAAACCATTGGCGCGGGTCGCCAGCGGCAAATTGTGGAAGGCGGAGAAATTCTCGATGTGGATCCAGGACGGCCAGGACGTGGTGAAGCCGCACACAGCGCCGCGATCGCGCAGGCGTTTTGCGGCAAGCCCGAGTTCCGGCCAGGTCTTCGGCGGCGTCTCCGGATCGAGGCCCGCGTCACGGAACATGGCCTTGTTGTAGTACAGGATCGGCGTCGACGAATTGAACGGGAACGACAGGAGATTGCCGGCCGCGTCGGTGTAATAGCCGGAGACCGCGGGGAGATAATCGGCCAGCGAGAACGGCTCGTTCATGTCGCGCATCAACGTGAACACCGGATAGATCGCGCCCTTGGCCGCGGTCATGGTGGCGGTGGCGACCTCGTTGACCTGGACGATCGCCGGCTGGCTGCGCGAGCGGAAGGCGAAGATCGCGGCCGTCACGGTCTCGGTGTAATTGCCCTTGTAGGTGGGCACGATGCGGTAATCGGATTGCGAGGCGTTGAAGTCGGAGGCGAGCTTTTCCAGTTGCCGGCCGAGCTCGCCGGACATGGCATGCCACCACGCGATGTCGGTCGCGGCATGAACCTGAGAGGTGAGCGCGAGGGCCGTGGAGACTGCAACGATCTGCAAGAGGCGCCATGCTGACATCACGACCGATGATCCTGTCTCGCGAACAAAAGGCGACCTTTGCCCGGCACCTGCATAGAGCGCCGCCTCGGCGGATTCAATCAGGAATGAACCCGGTCGCGTCGCACGATCAGACGACGCCTCGCGGGGCCGCGGCAGGATAGCCTTCCCTTAACCTTCTGCTAGATTGGGTTGAACCTTTTGGTCCTGCCATGGACTCCACCACTGAGGGGTTGAGTGTGCCAGTGTTGAACCGTGCCGAACTCTCGCGGAGCGGGGTGGTTTTCGTCGCGCTGCTGATCGCCATATTCCCGATGGGTATGGGCGAGACGGGTGCCGTCGCGGGTGACCTCCGCTCTGCCGGCAGCAAGGTGGAGTGAGGCCGCTTGGCAGCACCCGGACACAGCGAGCACACAGACCGGCCGCCCGGCCCGATCGGCCGGCTGCGCGCGCGTCTGGTCGGCGTGCTGCGCGCGGTGCCGATCCGCTGGCGCATCCTGTCGATCGCGGCGCTAAACTCCGCCGTTGTCGTGGTGCTGGTGGCGCTGATCTGGAATGGCTCGCAGGTGCTGGGCTCGGCCTGGGACGACGTGCGCCAGGTGCGCGAATCAGACCGGATCCTGGCGCTGCTCGAAAGCGAGACCGGGCGGCTGCAGAACCTGATCCACCGCTACATCAACCAGCCGAGCCCGGACCTGTTCGCCGAAATCCTGCTGCTGCGCGAGGCCGTGCTGGGCACGCTGACCAACCGCGCCGCCAAGGACCCCATGCTGGCAGGCTCGGTGGAGGAGCTGGAGCGCACCACCGACCGCTTCCTCAACGGCTTCGGCGAGCTGCGCGCCGTGCAGGCCACCATCGCCAGGACCTATGAGGAGCAGGTGCAGGGCCCGGCCCGGGACATGGCCGGCCTCTATTCCATCATCGAGGGCGCCACCGGCCATCGCGACGCGCTGATCTGGCCGTCGCTCGGCAAGTCGCGCGAGGCCTTCACCGCGATGCTGGTCGCGGCCAATTCCTATTATCTGTCGCTGTCGCCGGGCGCCGCCGACGACGCCCGCCGCAGCACCGAGACGATCGAGAAGACGATCCCGGTCATGATCGACCTCGCCGACAACGATCTGCAGCGCATGGCGCTGCAAAAGCTCGGGGCCCGCACCATGGCTTTGCGTGAGGGCTTTGCCAAACTCTCCGAGCAACTGACGAACCGCACCGAGCTCTTGCGCAACACCATCGATGCCAGCCAGGCCGAGGCGATCGGCGCCATCGACGATCTCTCCACCAAGATGCGCCGGCGCGAGCAGAAGGCGCAGGAGACCTTCGACCGCACGCTGGCGGATATCTCGCGGCGGGTGCTGTCGATCGCGGTGATCTTCCTCGGCATCATCCTCACCGCCGGCGTGCTGATCGCGCTGTCGATCCGGCTGCCGCTGCAGCAGATCATGACCGCGATGCGCGCGATCGCGCTGGGCGACCTCGACCGCGAGGTGCAGGGCACCAAGGCCCGCGACGAGGTCGGCGCCATGGCGCGCGCGGTGGAGGTGTTCCGCGAGAACGCGATCGCCAAGCGCCAGACCGAGGACGAGCTGCGCGCGTCCAAAGAGAAGGCCGAGAGCGCGCTGCTCGAGCTCAATGCCGCGCAGCAGAATTTGATCGACGCCGAACGGCTCGCAGCGCTCGGCGGACTCGTCGCCGGCGTCGCCCACGAGGTCAACAACCCGATCGGCATCAGCCTGACCGTGGCCTCCAGCCTTGCCCGGCGCAGCGAGATCTTCGAGGCCCAGCTCAAGGGCGACGGGGCCTTGCGCCGCTCGCAGCTGGAAGAATTCGTGCAGTCCTCGCGCGATGCCTCGCAGCAGCTGGTCGCCAACCTCACCCGCGCCGGCGAGCTGATCCAGTCGTTCAAGCAGGTTGCGGTCGACCGCTCGCACGCCGAGCGGCGCCAGTTCTCACTCAGCGAAGCCACCGACCAGATCATCGCCAGCCTGAAGCCGGTGCTGAAGCGCTCGCCGATCACGCTCCAGGTCGACGTGCCCGAGGGACTGCTGCTCGACGGCTATCCCGGCTCCTACGGCCAGATCCTGACCAATCTGTTCCTCAACGCCGCCAACCACGCCTTCGCCGACGGGCGCGCCGGCACCATCACGATCTCGGCGCGGCCGCGCGGCAGCGACGACATCGAGATCATCTTCACCGACGACGGGGCCGGCATGACCCCCGACGTGCAGCGCCAGGCCTTTGACCCGTTCTTTACCACGCGGCGCAACGAAGGTGGCACGGGACTCGGGCTCCATATCGTCTATAACCTCGTCACCCAGCAGCTCGGCGGGCGCATGATGCTGGAATCCAAGCTGGGACAAGGTACTACTTTTCGCATTATCATGCCCCGGGTCGCCAAGGGCGGCGCGCAAAGCACAGAGACTGACGGGACTGCTCAATGGCCGAACAGGACGATGTCCTCCACCTGATCGACGACACCGGTACCGCGCCGGAGGACCAGAACGTCCGGAAATGGAAGATCGCCGTCATCGACGACGATCCGGCCGTGCATGACGGCACGCGTTTTGCGCTCTCGGACTATTCCCTCAACGGCCAGGGCCTGGAGATCCTCTCGGCGCATTCCGCGGCCGATGGTCGCAAGCTGATGGCCGCGCATCCCGATATTGCCGCCGTGCTGCTCGACGTCATCATGGAGACCGACGTCGCCGGGCTGGAGCTGGTCGAATTCATCCGCAACGAGCTTCAGAACGAGACCGTGCGCATCATCCTGCGCACCGGACAGCCGGGCCAGGCGCCCGAGCGGCGCGTGATCGTGCAGTACGACATCAACGACTACAAGGCCAAGACCGAGCTCACCGCCGACAAGCTGTTCACCTCGCTGACCGCGGCGCTGCGCTCCTATCAGCAGCTCGAGCGCATGGTGCAGACACGGCGCGGGCTCGAGATCATCATCGACGCCGCCTCGACTCTGTACGACTTCAAGTCGATGCAGCGGCTCGCCGAGGGCGTGCTGACCCAGCTCGCCTCGCTGCTCAACGTCGATTGCGCCGGCATACTGGTTTTGCGCGACAATGGCGGTATCGATCCCGAGCTCTCGGTGCTCGCCGGCAGCGGCTGCTACAGCCGCTTCATCGGCACGACGTCCTCGCGCGCGCTTGATCCCGATCTGCGCGACATGGTCGAGGCCGCGTTCTCGCGCCGCAAGAACGAATTCGCGGACCATCGCAGCGTGATCTATCTGCGCACCGGAAGCGGCCGCGAGGTGGTGGTGCTACTGCAGGCCGAGCGCGAGCTGTCGGAGACCGACCGCTCGCTGGTCGAGATCTTCTCCAGCCGGCTCTCGATCGCGTTCGACAACGTCATCCTCTACCAGCAGCTCCAGGACGCCAACACCCAGCTGGAAGACCGCGTCGCCCAGCGCACCCGCGCCCTGATGCAGGCCAACCGCCGGCTCTCGGCGCAATGGCTGCGGCTGCAGCGCGCCAACGGCTTCAAGAACGAGATCCTCGGCACCGTCGCGCATGACCTGAAGAATCCGCTGGGCGTCATTCTCGGCCGCACCGAAATGCTGAAGGAGCTGATCTCGACCGGCGCCTCGGCGAGCGGCGTGGTCGCCCAGGTCGACCACATCCGGGACGCCACCAAGCGCCTGACCACGATGGTCGACCATTTGATCTCGGACGCGATGGCCGACGCCTTCGACATCACGATCCGCCGCGAGCCGGTCGATGTCGCGGCCCTGGTCAAGGAGGTCGCGGAGGCCAACCAGCCGCTGGCGGTCAACAAGCAGCAGGCGATCAACGTCACCGCGCCGCCGAACATCGTCACCATGTGCGACACCGACCGCATCCGCGAGGCGATCGACAACCTCATCAGCAACGCCATCAAATACTCGCCGATCGGCGGCAAGATCACCGTCGCGGTCACCCATGAGGGCAGCGAGACCATCGTCCGCGTCACCGACGAGGGCGCCGGCCTGTCGCCGGAGGATCTCGGCCGCCTGTTCGGCCGGTTCCAGCGGCTGTCGGCCAAGCCGACCGCCGGCGAGAGCTCGACGGGACTTGGGCTTTCCATCGTCAAGCGTATTATCGACATGCATGGCGGCGAGGTGACGGCCGAGAGCGAGGGCCCCGGCAAGGGCGCGACCTTCACCATCACCCTGCCCGCGACCGAAATGCCGTGATCCAGAGACCATGACCCAAAGCCAGCACATCATGATCGTCGACGACGAGGCCCCGGCCCGGGAGATGGTCGGCGATTACCTCAAGATGCACGGCTTCACCGTGACGCTGTGCGACGGCGGCAAGTCGCTGCGCGCCGCGATCGACGGCGGCATGCCCGATCTCGTCGTGCTCGATCTCAACATGCCCGAGGAAGACGGCCTTTCGATCATCCGCGACCTCAAGAGCCGCATCAACGTGCCTGTCATCATGCTCACGGCAACGGCGAGCCCGATCGACCGCGTGGTCGGCCTCGAGCTTGGCGCCGACGACTACGTCGCCAAGCCCTGCGAGCTGCGCGAGCTGATGGCGCGGATCCGCTCGGTGCTGCGGCGGAGCACGCCGGCAAAGGCCGCCGCGGCCGAGGCCGCACCCGCCAAATCGGACAAGGATCAGCTGGTGCGCTTCGGCACCAAATGGCTCGATCTCGAAGCCCAGGCCTTGCGCGACGACGAGGGCAACGAGCATCCGCTGACCGCATCCGAGTTCGGGCTCCTGAAAGTGTTCGCGGCCAATCCGAAGCGCGTGCTGTCGCGCGAACGGCTGCTGGAGCTGGCCAATGCGCGCGATGCCGAAGCTTTCGACCGCGCCGTGGACCTGCGCATCATGCGCATCCGCCGCAAGATCGAGCCCGATCCGACCAAGCCTGCCGTGATCCGCACCATCCGCGGCGGCGGCTATCTGTTCTCGCCGGCGGGCGAGAAGGCGTAGGCGGGCGGGCGAGCGGCAAATACAGCTGTCATCCCGGGGCGCGCACAGCGCGAGCCCAGGATCCATAACCACAGAGTGTGGTGACGACGCCGAGCTGGTAACTCCAAGTCTTCGTCAAACTGCTCCCTGGGATTATGGGTCCCGGGTTCGCTTTGCGCCCCGGGACGCCAGGACAGTGCCTGGTGCGACCGAACGCAAAAGCCGGAAATACGTTCCCGGCGGCTCAGAGCGACGCCAAACGCTCTTCCCCGTATTTACCGTACATTGAAATTACACGCTTTTTTGCCCCGAATGTTTCGTCGCTCCCTCTCCGACGAAACAATTTTGCGGCGCATGAAACCATTTTCCCCTTTTCGTGCAGACGTCCCGAAACGTTGGCTCATTAACACTTTGGCTCAAGGAAACGCCGCTCGGTTGCGGCGCTACGGGGAGCCAGATCTATGCCGAACGTCATCGCCATCAACGCCCAGGCCAGTCAGAGCATCATTGCCGCTCAGGCGACTTCGGACGATATGCTTCTCGAGAGCATTGCCGACGGCAATCGGACGTCGATGCACATCCTTTATTGCCGTCACAACGTGCGCGTTTATCGCTTCATCCTGCGCATCGTGCGTGATGCCACCACCGCCGAAGACCTCGTGAGCCAGGTGTTTCTCGACGTCTGGCGCACCGCCGGCCAGTTCCAGGGCCGCTCGCAGGTTTCGACGTGGCTGCTGTCGATCGCCCGTTTCAAGGCGCTGACCGCGATGCGCCAGCGCCGCTTCGAGGACATCGACCAGGAAGACGTGCGCGAGATTCCGGACGGAGCCGATACGCCGGAGACTTCACTCGACCGCAGCGACACCAGCGCCATCCTGCGCGCCTGTGTTCAGAAGCTGTCGCCCGCGCATCGCGAGATCATCACGCTGGTCTACTACCATGAGAAGTCGGTGGAGGAGGTCGGGCAGATCATCGGCATCCCCCAGAGCACGGTGAAGACCCGGATGTTCTATGCGCGCAAGCAACTGGCCGATTTGCTTAAGGGCGCCGGCGTCGATCGCTTCGCCGCCTAAGCTTAATGATTTCAACGGGATATGACCGCTTATGCGGCCCTGTCCCGAGACACGGAAGTGTTACCGCCGACGAAACAATTGAAACAAAGCACAACATCAGGCGGAAAAACTTCCCTCCTATAAAGCTCACATACGGTTTCGTTAAACCTCCCAAGACCTCCAGCGACCCGGACGATGCCCCCGTCCGGGTCGTTTTGTATTTGGGTTTGCGATGGCTACCGCGGGCTCCCGTCACGAAGGCGTGACGCCGCGTAACGACGGGCCCTCCCATCGCGAACTGCCCTCGTGACCCCCATCACGAGGGCCCCATGCTCGAACTTCTCTTCGCTCTCCTCGCCGGCATCCTCACCATCGCCGCGCCCTGCACGCTGCCGATGCTACCGATCCTGCTCGGCGCTTCGATCGGGCGCGCGGGACATTTGCGGCCGGCGATGATCGCGCTCGGCTTCGTCGTCTCGTTCTCCGCGACCGCGCTGCTGCTCGGTGCCATCACGCAGGCATTCGATTTCGATCCGAACGTGCTGCGCGAGGCGGCGTCGATCCTGCTGCTCGGCTTCGGGCTGCTGATGCTGTGGCCGGCGCCGTTCGAGTGGCTGTCGATCCGGCTCAATGGCTGGCTCGATCTCGGCAATTCCAGCGCCACGCAGCGCGAGGGCGCACTCGGCGGGCTGGTGCTCGGCACCACGCTCGGCCTGGTCTGGACGCCCTGCGCCGGCCCCGTGCTCGGCTCGATCCTGACGCTGGTCGCAACGACGAAGAACGCGCGCTGGGCCGGCACGCTGCTGGTCGCCTACGCCATCGGCGCCGCCATCCCGATGCTGGCGATCGCCTATGGCGGACAGGCCGCGACCACGCGCGTGCGCAGCCTCGCGCGGATCTCGCCGCGGCTGCAGCAGGGGTTTGGCGTCGTCGTGATCGGCTTCGCGGTCGCCGCCTATTTCCAGTACGACACGCTGATCGTGGCGTGGCTCACCGGATTCTATCCCACCGGCCAGATCGGCCTGTGATCGCTTCCCATCACAACGGAGAACGCTGCCATGACCCTGAAACTGCTCACCGTGTCTGCCTCGCTGATCGGCTTCGCCCTGACCGGCGCCGCCATCCCCGGCATCTGTGACGAGGCGGCGCCCGCAAAGCCGGTCACCGTCGCGGCCGCCAGCCAGGGGAGCGCGCCCGACTTCACCGGCATCACCAACTGGTTCAACTCGAAGCCGCTTGGCATCGCCGACCTGCGCGGCAAGGTCGTGCTGGTCGACTTCTGGACCTATGGCTGCGTCAACTGCGTCAACACGCTGCCGCACGTCACCGACCTCTATGCCAAATACAAGGACAAAGGCCTCGTCGTGATCGGCGTGCACACGCCGGAATTTCCCTTCGAGCGCTCGGCCTCCAACGTGCAGGCGGCGCTCAAGCGCCACGGCATCACCTATCCCGTCGCGCAGGACAATGAGTCCAAAACCTGGAACGCCTACAGCAACCAGTATTGGCCGGCGCAATACATCATCGACCAGAACGGCAAGATCGTATTCCAGCACGCGGGCGAAGGCCGCTACGACGAGATCGACCGCACAGTGGCAAAGCTGCTGAATGCAAACAGCTGACGTCGTGCGGTTAGACAAAGAGTCCTATAGGATAAGAGCCCGGCATCGGTCATCATGCGCAGGCCGGGCGCGATGACATAGCCAAGCAGCCAGATCGGCGCCCCCGCAGCCCACAACGTCTCGCGTTGTGACGGGAGCGCCGATGCTGTCGAACCTTGATCCGATCGTGCTCGCACGCGCGCAATTTGCCTTCACGATGTCGTTCCACATCGTGTTTCCGGCGTTCTCGATCGGGCTTGCAAGTTATCTTGCGGTGCTGGAAGCGCTCTGGCTGTGGACGGGCCGCGAGGTCTTCATCAACCTGTTCCACTATTGGCTGAAGATCTTCGCGATCGCATTCGGCATGGGCGTGGTGTCGGGCATCGTGATGTCCTACCAGTTCGGAACCAACTGGTCGGCATTTGCCGACAAGACCGGGCCGGTCATCGGCCCCCTGATGGCCTACGAAGTGCTGACCGCATTCTTCCTCGAGGCCGGCTTTCTCGGCGTCATGCTGTTCGGTCTCGAACGCGTCGGCCCGCGGCTGCACTTTTTCGCGACGTTGATGGTCGCGATCGGCACGCTGATTTCGGCGTTCTGGATTCTCTCCGCCAATTCGTGGATGCAGACCCCGACGGGCTACGCCGTCAATGCCGATGGCCAGTTCGTGGTCGCCGACTGGTTCAAGGTGATCTTCAATCCATCCTTCCCCTACCGGCTCGTGCATATGGTGCTCGCCGCCTACCTGACGACGTCGCTCGTGGTCGGCGCAGTGGGCGCCTATCACCTGCTGCGCGACCCGCATCTGCCCGGTCCCCGGGTCATGTTCTCGATGGCGATGTGGATGGCGGCGCTGGTCGCGCCGATCCAGATCCTGGCCGGCGACCAGCACGGGCTCAACACGCTGGAGCATCAACCGGCCAAGGTCATGGCGATGGAAGGGCACTACCAGAGCCACAAGGATGGTGCGCCGCTGATTCTGTTCGGCCTGCCGGATCAGGCCACCGGCCGGGTCGACTACGCGATCCAGATTCCGAAACTGTCCTCTCTGATCCTGAAACATTCGCTCGATGCGCCGCTCGCGGGCCTCGACACCGTGCCGCGCGAAAACTGGCCGCCGGTCCCGATCACCTTCTGGTCGTTCCGCATCATGATCGCGCTGGGCTTCCTGATCTTCGGGCTCGGGCTGTTCAGCCTGTGGACGCGCTGGCGCGGCACCCTGTTCGATTCCCGGCCGCTGCACATCTTCGCGCTGACGATGGGGCCGGCGGGTTTCATCGCCGTGCTCGCGGGCTGGATCACGACAGAGACCGGCCGGCAGCCTTTCACGGTCTACGGCCTGTTGCGGACCGCGGACGCCGCCTCCCCGCTGGCCGCGCCCGCGGTGGGTTCGTCACTGCTGGCCTTCGTCATCGTCTATTTCATCGTGTTCGCGGCGGGGGCCATCTACATTCTGCGCCTGATGGCGGCTTCGCCCCATCACGGCGAGCAGGGGCCGAGCGGCGACATGCCGTCGCGCGCCGCCGGCATCACACCGGCCTCGGGCGCGGCGGGACAGGGGGCGCTGTCATGATCGCCGCAATCGACCTTGCCACCGTCTGGGCCTTCATCATCGCCTTCGCGGTGTTCGTCTATGTCGTGATGGACGGCTTCGATCTCGGCCTCGGCATGCTGTTTCCCTTGTTTCCCGCCAAGGCCGACCGGGACGTCATGATGAACAGCGTGGCGCCGGTCTGGGATGGCAACGAGACCTGGCTGGTGCTGGGCGGCGGCGGCCTGATGGCGGCCTTTCCGCTCGCCTATGCGGTGCTGATGCCGGCGCTCTATACACCTGTCATCGCGATGCTGATCGGGCTGGTCTTCCGCGGTGTCGCCTTCGAATTCCGCTGGCGCACCACTGCGGCACGAAACCGCTGGGACATTGCCTTTGCCTTGGGTTCGTTGCTGGCCACGCTGGCGCAAGGCGTCGCCCTCGGCGCCATCCTGCAGGGCGTTCAGGTCGAGGGGCGGCATTATGCCGGCGGCTGGTGGGACTGGCTGACGCCGTTCAGCCTGCTGACGGGAGTTGCCCTGGTGGTCGGCTATTCCTTGCTGGGCGCCACCTGGCTCATCCTGAAGACCGAGGGCGCGCTGCGCGACAAGGCCTACCGGCTGAGCTGGGGTCTGCTGTTCGCGATGCTTGCGGCGATCGCACTGGTCAGCATCGCCACGCCGTTTCTCAGCATTCAATACGCGCAGCGTTGGTTCGCCTGGCCGAACGTCGCCCTGGCCGCGCCTGTGCCGATCGCGGTCGCCGCCGTCACCGCACTCCTGATGCGCAGCCTCGGGCAAAAGCAGGACTCCCGGCCGTTCTTTCTCGTGCTGGCGTTGTTCGCGCTGTCCTATGCCGGGCTGGGCATCAGCATGTATCCATTCATCGTGCCGCAGAGCATCACGATCTGGCAGGCGGCCGCGCCGCAGAACAGCCAGATCTTTATGCTGGTCGGCGTGGCCGGACTGGTGCCGCTGATTCTCGGCTACACCGGCTGGGCCTATTGGGTGTTCCGCGGCAAGGTCCGGGCCGGGAGCGGTTATCACTGATGCCGCGCAAGGCAGAGGCGAGGCCGCTGGGGCGACGGCTGATATGGTTCGCCGTGCTCTGGCTCGGGGGCGTGGGCGCCGTCACCGTGATTTCATTCGCTCTCAGACTGTGGCTTGCGCCGAAATGATCGGCCCTGTCGCCAGCCGGATCGTTTCCGGCGCGACGACGAGGGCGCAACGACGAGAGCGACCAGGTCGTGATGCCGCCGTTGTTGCTTGACTCCGCGGACCCGTCCGTGGAGTTTCGCGGCCTCGAAATCAGCCGCCCGCAATGGACGACACGACCACCAGCACCGACATTCGCCTTCGTGAAGGCGCCTCGATCGCGCAGCGGCTGGTGATGTCCGGCTTTGCGGCCGCCGTCGCGCTGTGCTTCACGCCGGGCCTGTTCACGCACGACACCCTGGAAATCGTCGTCTCCGTGGTCGCGCTGATGGTGGGAGCGGGGTTCGTCGTCGGCATCATGCTGGCGCCGGCGGTGGTGTGGATCATCACACCAGACGAAATCCTGATCGGGCAACAAAGTCCGTTCGGGAAGCTCCGCACGCGGATCGTCACGAAGGACGACATCAGCGGATTGCAGGTTCCCGGCAGCAGGCGGGTGAAGGCCCGCTTTCATCTCGTCTTCACGCTTGTCTCGGGGGAGCGCCTGACGTCGCCGCCGATCTCCGACGTCACCCATGTTCGTGACACCGTAGCCCGGATCGCCGCGCAGTTCGACGTCCCCAATGTCGAGGAGCCGGTCAATCCGCTCGATGCCAGCAATGCCGAGATGCATCTCGGCGAGCCGCTCGAGGCATTTTCCGCGCGGGACATCAGGATCGTCGCGCTGATCGCAGTCGCGCTGTGCGCCGTGCCCTACGCCTACAAGCTCTGGCGCGGATGGCCGCCCAGCCATGTCGATCTCCTGCTGCTGCCGCTCGGCGCCCTCGCCGCGTTCGCTGTGCATCGATACGCCAACCTCGTCACCGGCGCGTTCTGGATCATCCGCGAGAGCGATATCCGCGTCGAACGCCTGTGGGGCGATGGCGCGCCGCGCGCAGACCATATCGAGGGGAACCAGGTGAAGACGATCTCGGTCGACCGCCGCGGCCGGTCCGAGGACGAGCACTGCATCGTCACGATCCGATTGCGCTCGGGGCGACGTTTTCGCAGCCCCCGGATCGGGTCGAGGATCGAGGCTCGTGCCGTCGGGACGGAGATCGTGCGGCGGCTGGGGATCGCCCGCGAGAGCAACAAGATTTAGCCCCGACTGCCTCCCGGCCCGTCATGGCCGGGCTCGTCCCGGCCATCCACGTCTCAACCACGACGCGCGAAGAACGTGGATGCCCGGGACAAGCCCGGGCATGACGGATGCAGATTCGACAGGCCCCCCCCCCCGGAGGAATGTCACCGACACTGCTTTTCGCGCCATCCCCTGTTTGTGGCATTGCGAAGGGCCGGTCAAAAAACCAAAGCATTCTCGTGACATATCGTCTAAGGGTGCCTTGAACTTGCCATGAAGATGGCCCTGAGATTTGATGGTTCCAGATGATTTTGGCCTTGGCCGCGGGGAGAGCTTGAAATGACGGATTTTCGTCGCCTGACCGGGATGTTTGTGGCTGCGATCGGCCTGATCCTGGCCGCACCCCATGCTTACGCCCAGCAGCCCGACCGCGGCGACGAGCCCGGCCTGGTCGCCGACGACGCCTATGAGCTCGATCCGGAATGGCAGAAGCAGGTCGTCTACTTCCGCACCACCGAAGCGCCCGGCACGATCATCGTCTCGACCGCCGAGCGGCATCTCTATCTGGTCCAGCCCGGCGGACGCGCGATCCGTTACGGCATCGGTGTCGGCCGCGATGGTTTCCAGTGGCAGGGCCTGGTGAACATCACCAACAAGAAGGAATGGCCGGACTGGACGCCGCCGGCGGAGATGATCCAGCGCCAGCCCTATCTGCCGCGCTTCATGGCCGGCGGCCCCGGCAATCCGCTCGGCGCCCGCGCCATGTATCTGGGCACCACGGTCTACCGCATCCACGGCACCAATCGGCCCGACACGATCGGCACCAAGGTGTCCTCGGGCTGCTTCCGACTGGTCAACCGCGACGTCGCCGATCTCTACGATCGCGTCCCTGTCGGCACCAAGGTGGTCATCCGGCAGAAGCCCGAACTCTGATCTCCTCGCTTTAGCGAATATTCCTTTTCCTGATTTTTCGAGAGAGCAAAATGATGCGCACTTTTCGAGGCGGCCTGCTGATCGGGCTCGCGGTCGCCGTGCTGGTCGCCGTTCTGGCGATCATCTATGAATTCTACGATACCCGCACCCTGAAGCGCACCGTTCGCCGCGGCGAAGTGCTGTGCGGCGTCAACAAGGGCTTGCCGGGCTTCTCGATTCCCGACGACAAGGGCAACTGGACCGGCTTCGACGTCGATTTCTGCCGCGCGGTGGCCTCCGCGATCTTCAACGATCCGGGCAAGGCGAAGTTCGTTCCGCTCGACGCCGGCGAACGCTTCAAGGAACTGCAGAGCCGGAAGGTGGACATCCTCTCGCGCAACTCGACCTGGAGCATGGCGCGTGAGCTCGACTACGACCTCTATTTCCCTGCCGTCGCCTATTACGACGGCGCAGGCTTCATGCTGCCGCGCGCGCGCAACAAGGAAACCTCGCTGGACCTGACCGACAGCAAGGTCTGCGTCCAGGCCGGGACCACGACGGCGCTCAACGTCGCCGACTACTTCCGTGCCAACAACATGAAGTACGAAGAGGTGAAGTTCGACAAGCTGGACGACGTGGTCAAGGCCTACGACACCGGCAAATGCGACACGCTCTCCGCCGACGTCTCCCAGCTCTACGCGCTGCGGCTGAACCTGTCGAAGCCCGGCGACCACATGATCCTGCCGGACATGATCTCCAAGGAGCCGCTGGCTCCGGTCGTGCGCCAGCGCGACGACGACTGGATGATGATCGTGAAGTGGACGCTTTACGCGATGATCAACGCCGAGGAGCTCGGCGTCACCTCGGAGAACATCGACGAGGCCCTGAAGTCGAAGAAGCCGGACGTGATGCGGCTGGTCGGCACCGAGGGCAATTACGGCGAGCAGCTCGGCCTCACCAAGGACTGGGTCGTCCGCATCATCCGCCATGTCGGAAACTACGGCGAGATGTACGAGCGCAACATCGGCGAGAAGTCCAAGCTGAAGATCCCGCGCGGGATGAACCAGCTGTGGAACGCGGGCGGCGTGCAGTACGCGCCGCCGATGCGGTAACCGCTTCATCCTCCGTCATTGCGAGGAGCGCAGCGACGAAGCAATCCAAAATCCCTCCGCGGTGACAGTCTGGATTGCTTCGCTGCGCTCGCAATGACGATGTTGATGCAGGCTCGCGCCACACTCTCAATCGTCATGCCCGGGCTTGTCCCGGGCATCCACGTTTTGAGGCGCTAAAGGACGTGGATGGCCGGGACAAGCCCGGCCATGACGGCTTGCGTTACTGCCTCAGCTCAATACCCCCGCGCCCGCGCCAGCTGCTCGGTGTGGTAGTTCGCGTCCCCAAACAATTCCTCGCACACCCGCGCGCGCTTCATGAAGAAGCCGATATCGAACTGATCGGTCATGCCCATGCCGCCATGCATCTGCACGCCTTCCTGCACCGCGCGGGTGGCGGTGGTGCCGGCGCGGGCCTTGGCGACCGCGACGGCTGAGGCGGCCTTGGCGACGTCGGCATCCAGCGCCTGCAGCGCCTTCATGGTGGCGGCGCGGGTGATCTCGATGTCGACATAGAGCTCGGCGGCGCGATGCTGCAGCGCCTGGAATTCGCCGATCAGCTTGCCGAACTGCTTTCTGTTCTTGAGGTACTCGACGGTACGGTTGAATACCTCCTCGCTGAGGCCGACCATTTCGGCGGCGACCGCGCCGCGGCCGATGTCGAGCACGCCGTCGAGCAGTGCGGCGCCCTGGTCGACCTCGCCGAGCACGCTGTCGGCGGTCACCTCGACATTGGCAAGCTCGATCCGCGCCGCATTGTGCGCGTCGACCATGATGGTGCGCTCGATCGTAACACCCTTGGCCCTGGGATCGACCAGGAACAGCGTCAGGCCGTCGCGCTCGCCGACGGAGCCCGCGGTGCGTGCGGCGACGATGACGAGATCGGCGACGTGGCCGTCAACGACCAGCGCCTTGGCGCCCGAGAGCTTGAAGCCGTTGCCGGCGCGCACGGCCTGGAGGCTGGTCTGGAGCGGCCGATGCTTTGCGCCCTCGTCGATCGCAAGCGTCGCGAGCAATGAGCCGCTGGAAACCTTCGGCAAGTACTCCGACTTCTGCCCGGCGTTGCCGCCGCGGTTCAGCGCCGATGCCGCGACCACGCTGGTGGCGAGGAAGGGCGACGGCATCAAGGTGCGCCCGATTTCCTCCATGACGATTCCGGCTTCCATGAAACCGAGACCGCTGCCGCCGAACTCCTCCGGCACGAGCAGTCCGGCAAAGCCCATCTCGGCGAAGGCGTGCCACAGCTCCTTGGAAAATCCGGTGGGATCCTTGGAGTCGCGCAAGTGTCGCAGATGCGACACCGGCGCCTTGTCGCTGATCAGCCCGCGCGCTGAGTCGCGGAGCATCGATTGTTCTTCGGTGAGGACGAGGGCCATGTGCGTGTTTCCGATTCGAAGTCTATTTGTCGTCGTCATTCCGGGATGGCCCGAAGGGCCAGGCCCGGAATCCATCGGGCGGCAGAGTTGGTGGATGAATGGATTCCGGGTTCGCGACTTCGTCGCGCCCCGGAATGACTGACAGCCTTACGCCCCCGGCAGATCCAGGATGCGCTTGGCGACGATGCCGAGCATCACCTCCGTGGTGCCGCCCTCGATCGAGTTGGCCTTGGTGCGCAGCCAGGCGCGCGGACGGGCGCCCTGCTTCGAACGCTCACTCTCCCATTCCAGCGCATCGACACCGCCGGCGGACATCAGGATCTCGTAGCGGCGCTTGTTGAGCTCGGTGCCGTAGTACTTCATCGCCGACGAGAACGCCGGATGCGCCTGGCCAGCCTTGGCGAGATCGACGGCGCGCTCGGCGCAGGCGGCAAGGGCGGCTTCATCGACGTCGAAGCTGGCGATCTTGCCGCGCAGCATCGCATCGTCGAGCTTGCCTTGCCCATCGGAGCCGACGGAGTCGGCCGCGATCTGGCCGAGCGGGCGACCGACGCCGCGCTCGCCCATCCCGGAGATCATCGCACGCTCGTGCTGCAGCAGATATTTCGCAACGTCCCAGCCGCGATTGACGGTGCCGACCACTTGCGATTTCGGCACGCGGACGCCGTCGAAGAAAGTTTCGCAGAACGGCGAATAGCCCGAGATCAGCAGGATCGGCTTGGTCGTCACGCCCTTCGAGGTCATGTCGAACAGGATGAAGCTGATGCCGTCGTGCTTCTTGGCGGCGGGATCGGTGCGGACGAGGCAGAAGATCCAGTCGGCGTAGTTGGCGTAGGAGGTCCAGATCTTCTGGCCGGTGATGACGAAATCGTCGCCGTCGCTTTCGGCGCGGGTCTGCAGCGAGGCGAGATCGGAGCCGGCGTTCGGCTCGGAATAGCCCTGGCACCAGCGGATCAGGCCCGCGGCGATTTTCGGCAGGTGCTCCTTCTTCTGCGCCTCGTTGCCGTATTTCAGCAGCGCCGGCCCGAGCATCCAGATGCCGAAGCTCGACAGCGGCGGACGCGCGCCGATTCGTCCCATTTCGGCGCGCAGCACCTTGTGCTCGGCAGCGCTAAGGCCGCCGCCGCCATATTCCTTCGGCCAGTCCGGCACGGTCCAGCCCTTGTCGCGCATACGCTCGAACCAGATGCGCTGCGGTTCGGAGGCGAATTTGGTGTTGCGTCCGCCCCAGAACACGTCGGCGTCGGATGTTGCGGGCTTGCGCATCTCCGGCGGGCAATTGGCTTCCAGCCAGGCACGCGTCTCGTTGCGGAATTTTTCGAGATCGGCGCTCTCAGTCTCGCTCATGGTCGTTTCCATCATCACAACTTGTTGGGTGCGACTCTGAGCCATCGCCCCGTGGAATTCAACCACTTCCGCAGGCTGCATTCGGCTATAGTCGCGGCGACGGCGAGCTTGAAAACAAAGAGGAAACGAGAATGCGCCTGAAGCTTCTTTCGCCTGGCGAAATGAACGAGAGCCAGCGGCAGACCTATGACGAATCGATTGCCGGCAAGCGCGGCAAGCCGCCGGCGCCGATGATGGCATGGCTCAACAGCCCCGACATGGCCCGTCACGCCACGCGGCTCGGCGAGGTACTGCGCTACGACACGATCTTCCCGGCGAAGCTCTCGGAGATCGCGATCCTGGTGACCGCCCGGCACTGGACCGCGCATTACGAATGGTACGCGCATAAACGCCTTGCGCTGGCCGGCGGCATTAAGCCAGAGATCATCGACGCGATTCGCGACCGACGCACGCCGGAGTTCGACGATCCGAAGGGCAAAATGATCTACGATCTCGCGAAGTCGCTGCACGAGGGCCACGGCGTCGAGAAGGGGCTTTACGACGAAGCGGTAAAGCTGCTCGGCGAACGCGGCGTGGTCGAGGTGATCGGGCTGTGCGGCTATTACACGATGGTGTCGATGACGCTGAACACGTTCGCGTTCGAACTGCCGGAGGGCGAGGTGCCGGAGCTGTCCTAGTTTCGTATCCGGAAACGATGGGTTTCGGGATAAGGCCGTAGCGCCATCCCGAAGCTCGACTTAAGTGGAGTTCATCAGGGAGCACCACCATGTCGCAGAACCCAGCCGTCGCCGCCGGCACCAGGATCGGCCACGTCCACCTCAAGGTCGCCAACCTCGATCGCGCGCTCGGCTTCTATTGCGGCGTGCTCGGCTTCGAGCTGATGCAACGGATGGACTCGGGCGCGGCCTTCATCTCGGCCGGCGGCTATCATCACCACATCGGGCTCAACACTTGGGAGAGCAAGGGCGGCTCGCCGCCACCGCCTGGCACGACGGGGCTGTTCCACACCGCGATCCTATATCCGACGCGGCCCGCGTTGGCGGATGCGCTGCATCGGGTGCTATCGGCCGGCATCGCACTGGACGGCGCGAGCGACCACGGCGTGTCCGAGGCGTTGTATTTGCGCGATCCCGACGAGAATGGCGTGGAGCTGTATTGGGACAAGCCCAGGGAGCAGTGGCCGTTCGGGACGGATGGCAAGCTCGCGATGTTTACCAAGCGGCTGGATGTCGAGGGATTGCTGAAGCAGCGGGAGGGGTAAACTCCGCTGTCTCCTCGTCATTACGAGCGCAGCGAAGCAATCCGGAATCTTCCCGCAGGGGCAGCCTGGACTGCTTCGCTGCGCTCGCAATGACGGAGGGTGCGGAAGCGCGGTCGTGACTCTAGACGACCTTCGCTCGCTGCCTCCCGCGCACCATGATCAGCCCCGCCGCTACCACCTCCAGCGCAACACACAAATAGAACGGCAGCGCATAGCCGCCGGACCAATCGCGCAAGAAGCCGACCACGCCGGGGCCGAAGGCGTAGGTCACCTGGTTGATCGCCGTGTTCAGGCTGATCAGCACGCCGAAGGAGGCGGAGTCGAATTCCCGCTGCACGATCAGCGAGGGCAGCGTGATGAGGTTACCGACCGAGAAGCCGAACACGGCGCAGGCCGCGATCAGCACATAATCGTTGTGCAGGTTGATGACGACGAGAAGCGCCCCCGCCTGGCTCAGGAACGACAGCGCCGACGCCAGCCGCTGGTTAAGGCGGTCGATCACCATCGAGAACAGCACACGGCCGACCACCGCCATCGCGGTCAGCACGGCGACCGCGACTGCCGCGCGCTCGCGGCCGATCACCGGATCCAGGAACGAGATCAGGTGCACGATGAAGCCGACCTGCGCGAACAACACCAGGGCAAACGCGACGGTCACCGTGAGAAAGCCGACGTCGCGCAGCGCCCATGCGCGGATCTGCGCCGACGATTGCGGTTTTGGCCGCGCCGTCGCGTGCCAGCCGTGAAAATCGGGCGGGCGGCCGACGAGAAAGAGGATCACCGGCAGCAGCAGCACCAGCATGGCGCCTGATGCGGCGTACATTGCGCCGGCGAAGCCGATATGGCCGATCAGCATCACCAGCAGCGGCACACCCACGATGCCGCCAAAACTGGCGCCATTCAGCGCCAGGCTGATCGCCATGCCGCGCTTGTGGTCGAACCACAGGCTGATGGTGTTGGTGATCATGGCGAGACTTGTGCCGGCCCAGCCGAAGGCGAGCACGGCGTTGGCGAGATAGAGCTGCCAGGGCTCGCGCACCGCGCCGATCGCGACCGCAGCGGCCGCCATCGCCAGCGTGCCGGCGATCAGGCAGAGCCGCGGGCCATATGTCCGGACGGCCTCGCCGACGAAGACGACGAGCAACGCGCCGAACAGATAGAAGAACGTGGTGCCGGAGGAGATCAGCGAGGTCGGCCAGCCCCGCGCGCGCTGCAGCTCGGCGACATAGACACTCTGGCCGTAGAAGCCGAGCCCCCAGCCGAAGGTCGCGAGCAGGAAGCAGACCGCGACGATGCGCCAGCCTCCGTAGCGGAGGGAGGATTCGTCGATGGTGGGATGCTGAGGATTGTCGAGCATTGCCGCCTACTCCGTCATGCCCGGGCTTGTCCCGGCCATGACGAGATCTATTAACTCTCCTCAGAAAATCACTTCGACAGCGATCGAAGTATCGACGCTGCTGACAGCCTCCTGACAATCAGATTGCGTCCGGGAACTCACCCATCGCGGCTTCCAGCCGCGCCCGGCGACGGCGCGCATACGAGACGAGCGAGAGCACGACGAGGCCGAGCACCACGGGCGGGAACACCACCATGTTCACCGCCGACCAGCCGTAACTGGCGAGCAATTGCCCCGAAGAGAACGAGCCGATCGCCATCATGCCGAACACGAGGAAATCATTGAAGGCCTGCACCTTGTTGCGCTCCTGCGGGCGATGCGTCTCCAGCACCAGCGCGGAGGCACCGATGAAGGAGAAATTCCAGCCGACGCCGAGCACGATCAGCGTGGCCCAGAAATGCATCGCGGTGATGCCGGAGAGGCCGATCGTGGCGGCGCCGGCCTCGAGCAGCAGGCCGGCGGCAACGATACTGGGTGCGCCGAAGCGCGCGATCAGCGCGCCGGTGAAGAAGCTCGGGCCGTACATCGCGACGATGTGCCACTGAATGCCGAAATTGGAATCGGACACGCTGAGGCCGCACAGCTTCATGGCGAGCGGCGCCGAGGTCATCACCAGATTCATCATGGGATAGGAGACGATGCCGCACAGCGCCGCGGCGATGAAGCGCGGCTGGGTCACGATGGTGAGCAGCGGACGTCCGCCATGCAGGTCGGCCGGTGCCGGCTTCGGCATGTCGACGCCGGCGACGATGCCCATCGCGATCAGCGCGACCGCGGCCTGCACCAGGAAGCTGAAGGCGAACAGATAAGGCTGCCAGACATCCATGGTCCATTGCACCAGCTGCGGACCGAGCACGCCGGCGAACACGCCGCCCGCCATCACCCAGGACACGGCTTTCGGCCGGTAGGCCGCGCTGGCGCCGTCGGCCGCGGCGAAGCGATAGGACTGCGCCACCGCGCCGTAGAGGCCGCCGAGAAAGGTCGCCAAACAAAACAGCGCGAAGGAGCCGTGCAGGATCGCGAACGAGCCGAGCAGGCCGGTCAACGTCCCTAAAGCGGTGCCGATGACGAAAGCCGCGCGGCGGCCGAAACGGCGCGAGATCGCGCCGGTCGGCAGCGTGCCGGCGGCAAGGCCCACCACATACATCGAGATCGGTACCGTCGCGAACGACATGTCGGGCGCGAGCGTGGCGCCGACGATCGCACCGGTGGCGAAGATCACCGCCGAGTTGGCGCCGGTCAGCGCCTGCGCCGCGGCGAGGCGCACCACATTGGCACGCACCCGCGCGTCGGCATCGATCTCATTGGCTGAAGTCACGTCCAACATCGGCATTTCCGCCCGAAGGTCTTTAAAGGGGGTTTTGTTGATTCCCGGCACTATGGAGCGGTGCAGGAGGGCGGGCAACCGGCGCAAACGGGCGCGGGCCATGCCCCTGACGCAATCGGCGGGATGATAGCCGGCCGCGCGCTTGACGGCTTGCGCTCGATCAAATCCTATCCGCCGCATTCTCCAGGAGTTTCGTTCATGTCCGTCGACGACAGGCCCACGCTCAGCGCTCCCGACGACGATCCCTGGTTGTGGCTGGAGGAGATCGAAGGAACGCAAGCGCTCGATTTCGTAGAGCGGCAAAATGAGCTGACGCTTCAGGCGTTCGGCGGAGCGGCCTTCGCGCGCGACCGCGACATCCTCGCGGCGATCTACGACCGGCCGGACAACATTCCCTATGTCAGCCGGCGCGGCGATGGTCTGCACAATCTCTGGAAGGACGCCGTCAACCCGCGCGGCCTGTGGCGGCGCACCAATCTGGCGGAGTTTCGCAAGACCGATCCGGCGTGGGAGACCATGCTGGATATCGACCAGCTCGCCGCGCGCGAAGACGAGGACTGGCTGCTGAGCTCCATCACCACGATGCCGGGACACTCGCGGGCCATCCTTGGCCTGTCGCGCGGCGGCAGCGACGCCGTGACGTTGCGGGAGTTCGACCTCGACACCAAGAACTTCGTTGCGGATGGTTTCGTGCTGCCGGAAGCCAAGGGCGGCGCCGACTGGCTCGATGCCGATACGCTGCTGCTGTCCAGCGCCCATGGCGAGGGCATGGCGACGAGCTCCGGATATTCGCGAACCGTTCGGCTGTGGCGGCGCGGCCAGCCGGTCGATCAGGCGCAGGTGATCCTCGAGACCACCGCAGATCACATGGCGCTCTCCGGCATGTCCGACGACACCGGCTCGGCGCCGCGGGTCTGGATCATCGAGCAGATCGACTTCTTCAACCACGCCATCTGGCTGCGCGATGCGCTTGGTGCGACGACGAAGCTCGACCTGCCGACCGGCGTATGGATGCAGGCGCATGGCGACCGGTTCGCGATGAAGCTGCGCGCGGACTGGGCGGTCGACGGCCGAAGCTATGCCACCGACACCGTGCTCGGCATGTCGCTCTCGGCGTTCCTCGCCGGCGGCCGCGATTTCGTGGTCCTGTTCGAGCCTGAACCGCGGCGCGCCTTGCAAGGCCTGTTCTGGGCGGGCGGCAGGCTGGTGCTGTCTATCCTCGACGAGCTCAAGCCGCAATTCGAGATCTGCACGCCATCCTCTCACGCATGGAGCCGCGAGTCGCTGCCCGGGCTCCCGCAGATCGGCGTCGTCGACATCTGGCCGCTCGATCGCCATCCCTCCGAAAGCAACGGCGATCTGCTCGCCAACGTGCAAGACCCGCTGACGCCGCCGTCGCTGCTGCTGATCGAGCGCGGCGTCGCAAGCCCGACCTTGCTGAAGCAGGCTCCCAAAACGTTCACAGCGGATGGTCTCGTGGTGACGCAGCACGAGGCGATCTCGATCGACGGCGAGCGCATTCCCTATGTGCAGACCGGACCCGCACGGGAGACCGGCGATGCGCCGGTCTACATGAGCGCCTATGGCGGCTTCGCCCATTCGGTGAAGCCGTACTACAATCCGTCGCTCGGCAAGCTGTGGCTGGAGCGCGGCGGCACGATTGTGCAGGCGAATTTGCGCGGCGGCGGCGAGTTCGGGACGCGCTGGCACGATGCCGGCCGCCTCGCCGGCAAGAAATTGTCGCACGACGACTTCGCAGCCGTGGCCGCCGATCTCGTCCGCCGCGGCGTGACCAAGCCGAGGCGCATCGCGGCGCAAGGCGGGTCGAACGGCGGCATCCTCATCACCAACATGCTGGTGCGATACCCCGAGCGTTTCGGCGCGCTGTTCTGCACCATCCCGCTGATCGACATGCGCCGCTACACAAAACTGCTCGCGGGCGCGAGCTGGATCGCGGAATATGGCGATCCCGACAAGCCGGATGAATGGGAGTGGCTGAAGACCTACTCGGCCTATCACAACGTCAAAGCCGGCCAGCCCTATCCGCCGATCCTGATCGCCACCACGCGCCGCGACGACCGCGTCCATCCCGGCCACGCGCGCAAGATGGCGGCAAAGCTCCAGGCGATGGGCTACGAGGCCTGGTTCTACGAGCCGGCGGCGGGCGGCCACGGCTACGGCAAGGACAACAAGGAGCGCGCGGGGTTTGAGGTGATCGGTTTCCGGTTCTTGAAGGACAAGATCGGGTGGAAGGACGGGGAGGTGTAGCGCTTGAGGCACCCAAGCTTCCACAACGTCATGGCCGGGCTCATCCCGGCCATCCACGTTTTGCCACGAGGTTCGAAGAACGTGGATGCCCGGGACAAGCCCGGGCATGACGACTTCCCGAATTATCCTCGCGAAAACACCAGCGTCAGATTGTTCGCGGGCATGTCGATCGTATCGACCAGACCCAGGCGCGCGCCGCGCGCGAGCGTCTCGACGTCGCTGATATCGCGCACGCCCCAGTCGGGGTTGCCCTCACGCAAGGAGGTGTCGAACACGGCGTTGCTGAGCGCGGTGTGCTTGCCATCGCGCTTGAACGGACCATAGAGCAACAGCTTGCCGTCGGCGCGCAAATAGCGGCCGGCGCCAGCGAACAGGCCTTCGGCCACGCTCCACGGCGCGATGTGGATGACGTTGGCGCAGAACAATGCGGCGAAGCTGGTCGGCACCTGGCCGGTTTTCAGCTCCGGACACCAGTCGGGATCGGCGAGGTCGATCCGCAAGGGACTGCGGATGTTCTGCAGGCCCGAATGAACGCGCCAGGCTTCGATGCTCTTGAGGTGGCGCTGGTTGAGGTCGCTCGGCCACCAGATCAGGCCGGGGGTATGCCGCGCGAAATGGACCACGTGCTGTCCGGTTCCGCTGCCGAGCTCGACCACGTTGCCAGTCAGGCCTGCGAGATGTTTTTCCAGCGCCGCCCAGAGCGATTCGTGATTGCGATGAAATGCAGGCGCATCGAGCCGCCCGTCCGACTCGACCCGTCCGCCGTCCCTGCCAAATTCGACGACATATTCAGCCAATTGTGGTCCCCTTGAAAACGAGAACGAGATAAAAACGGCATGAGCGCCCAAACGCCCTGAAAACAGCCGGCCCGCGCCCCCGGGCCTGAATCCGCCGAACAAATAATCTCTTTAGTTGCAATGCGGAAGATATTAACTCCATTTTGCCGCCTGCATAGTCTTGATTGTCAGGCGGTGCCCTTTGTGCTTTGGAGCACTATATTTCCGCAAACGAGATCATCGACATAACGGCTCGGAATGACGCCTTGACCGCCTTTCCCCGGACGCCCGTCCTTTACGTCCTGCTGGCCATGGCCGCCGGCCTTGCCGGAAGCTCCGCGCGGGCGCAATCCGCCGTGACTGACGGCCAGAAGCTCGCCTTCGACCGCGGCAAGGGCAACTGCCTGACCTGCCACGTCATCAAGGGCGGCGATCTGCCGGGTACGATCGGTCCGGAGCTGAAGGACATCAAATCAAAATACCCTGATCGCAACGAGCTGGTCGCGATCATCTTTGACGAGACCAAACGTAATCCGCAGACCATGATGCCGCCGTTCGGCCGTAACCGGATTTTGACTGAGCAGGAGATCAGCGCGATCGTTGATTTCCTGCAGACCCTGTGACTTCAGGCACGCCAGGAGACTCGAGATGACCCCACGCCCCCTCGCAACGCGACGCCTGATCCTTCAGGGCGCAGCTTCGGTCGCGCTGCTTGGCCTCGGCAATCTGCCGTTCGCGCCCGCGCGTGCCGCGGCCAACGACAAGTATCCGGAGCAGGCGTTCAAGCTGAAAAACGAAGCGGACGCGATCAAGGCACTCTACGGCAGGACCGCCGAGCCCTCGGACAAGGTCAAGCTGGATGCGCCCGAGATCGCCGAGAATGGTGGCGTCGTGCCGATCTCGGTGACGACGACGCTCGACAAGGTCACCTCGATCTCGTTCTTCGTGGCCGAAAACCCGAACGCGCTCGCAGCGTCCTACAGGATTCCGGACGGTACGATCCCTGGCGTCGCCAACCGCCTGAAGATGGCCAAGACCACCAACGTGACCGCGATCGTGGAAGCCGACGGCAAGCTCTACAGCGCAACCAAGGAAGTGAAAGTCACAGTCGGCGGCTGCGGCGGCTAGGAGGATCGATCCGATGGCATCAAGCATTCGCGTCCGCGCAACATCCAACGGCGACATCACCGAGGTGCAGACCCTGATCCAGCACCCCATGGATACCGGCCTGGTCAAGGACGCCAAGGGCGAGCTGATCCCGGCGCATTTCATCCAGCAGTTGACCTTCGAATGTAACGGCAAGGACGTCTTCGTCGCCGATTGGGGCACCGCGGTCTCCAAGGACCCCTACGTCAAGTTCAGCTTCAAGGGCGCCAGGAAGGGCGACGACCTCAAGATCTCCTGGACTGACAACAAGGGCGGGTCGGATACGATCACCGCGAAGATCGCGTGATGAAGGCCCGCATCGCCCTCGTGCTCGGCTCGGTGAGCGCCGCGCTCGTTGCGCTCATCATCGCCTCGCCGCGCGTGATCGCGGCCGACAAGATCGATCCCGCGGCCGACGCCAAGGCGTTCCAGAACTTCTTCTTCCAGAAATTTCCCGATGTGAAGCGTGAGGATTTCGTCAACGGTCCGTATTCGATGAACGCGGATATGAAGCGGCAGTGGCAGGAGAAGGAAGAATTCCCGCCTTACGAGTTCGCGCTCGACGCCGGCAAGGAAATGTTCGCGACGCCGTTCAAGAACGGCAAGAGCTACGCCGACTGCTTCCCGAACGGCGGCATCGGCATTCGCCAGAACTATCCCTATTTCGACGAGAAGGAAGGCAAGGTCGTCACACTGGAGCTCGCGCTCAATCGCTGCCGCGAGGCCAATGGCGAGCAGCCCTATTCCTACGTCAAGGACGAGATGGCCTCGCTGACCGCCTACATGGCGTTCACTTCGCGCGGCAAGCCGATGGACATCAGGATTCCCGACGATCCCCGCGCGCTCGCGGCGTTCGAGAACGGCAAGCGCTATTTCTACACGCGGCGCGGCCAGATGAACTTCTCCTGCGCGAGCTGCCATGTGCAGAGCCCGGGCGAACGCATCCGCGCCGAGATCCTGGCGCCAGCCCTCGGCATTCTGAACGCGATGCCGATCTACCGCTCCGAATGGAGCGGCATGGGGACGACCAGCCGCCGCTTCGTCACCTGCAACAGCCAGACCCGCGCGGTTCCGCTGGAGCCGCAGGCGGACGAATATCGCGACGTCGAATACTTCCTCTCCTACGTCGCCAACGGCCTGCCGATCTCGGGGCCGGGAGCACGGCCATGAAGCGGTCACTTCCCCTCGCCATGTTGCTCGCCTTGAGCCTCGCGCCTGCCGCGAGCGCGGCAAACGAGGCGGATTACAAAGCGGCCTATACCGCTGCCGAAGCCGCCTCCAGGGAGGCAGCGGGCATGCGCAACCAGTGGACCGTGACCGTATCGGCGCTGGCGGCGGCGAAGCGCGCCGCGGACGGCGGCGATTTCGACCGCGCGACGACCGCTGCGAAGGAGGCCGAGGCGCTGGCGAAGGCGTCGATCTTCCAGGCCATGTCTGAAAAAGAAGCGTGGAAGGCGATGGAAATCCGCTAAGCTCAGATCTTGTGGAACCGTCGAACTGCCGAGAAGAGGCGCGGAGAATCTGGGATGGCGATCCGCCGCCGCGATTTCCTTAAGAATGCAGGCATTGTCGCAGCATCGCTGAGCCTGCCGAGACCGGCGCCTAGCGCCGAGACCGCGAGCATTTACGACCTCGAACGGTTCGGCAATGCGCGCATTCTGCACACCACCGACACCCATGCGCAGCTCAACCCGGTCTATGTCCGCGAGCCCAGCGTCAATATCGGCGTCGGTGAGATGGCGGGCCGGCCGCCGCATCTGGTCGGCCGCGCCTTCCTGGAGCGCTTCGGGGTCCGGGCCGACAGTGCCGATGCCTATGCCTTCAGCTGCCTTGAGTTCGAGAAGTCAGCGGCGCGCTTTGGCAAGCTCGGCGGCTTCGCCCATCTGAAGACGCTGATCGATCGGCTGCGGGGCGACGCCGGCGATGGGCGTTCGCTGCTGGTCGACGGCGGCGACCTCTGGCAGGGCACCGCGCTTGCCAACGTCATGCAGGGGCGCGACATGGTCGAGGTCGCCAATCTGCTCGGCATCGAGGCGATGACCGGGCACTGGGAATTCACCTATGGCGAGCAGGTGCTGCGCGACAATCTTGAGCGCTTCAAGGGCGAGTTTCTGGCACAGAACGTCTTCCTGACCGAGGAAGCGGCGTTCAACGATGCCCCCGCCTTCGACAAGGCGAGCGGGCGCGTGTTCAAGCCGTCCGTGATCAGGGAGCTCGGCGGCCATCGCGTCGCGATCGTCGGCCAGGCTTTTCCCTACGTGCCGATCGCGCATCCCAAGCGGTTCACGCCGGACTGGACCTTTGGCATCCGCGAGGAGGAATTGCAGAAGCACGTCGATGCCTTGCGCGGCAACGGCAAGGTCGATGCCGTCATCCTGCTGTCGCACAATGGCATGGACGTCGACCTCAAGCTCGCAAGCCGCGTCACCGGCATCGACGTCATCCTCGGCGGCCATACCCATGACGCGATCCCGCAGCCGGTCGCGGTGAAGAACGCGGGCGGTACGACGCTCGTGACCAATGCCGGCTCCAACGGGAAGTTTTTGGGAGTGCTCGATCTCGCACTCGACAAGGGCAAGGTCAGCGACGTCAGATATCGTCTGCTGCCGGTCTATTCCGAGCTGCTGAAACCCGATCCTGCCATGGCCGAGTTGATCGGCCGGGTCCGCGCACCGCACGTGGCCGACTGGTCCGACAGGATCGCAACGCCTGACCGCCTGCTCTATCGCCGCGACAATTTCGCCGGTCCCATCGACGAGCTGATCTGCGCCGCGTTGCGCACCGAGCTCGACGCCGAGATCGCGCTGTCGCCGGGCTTCCGCTGGGGCGTCACCGCGCTGCCAGGCCAGCCGCTGACGATGGAGGATTTGCTCGCGGAGACCGCGATCACCTATCCCGAGACCTATGTGCAGGAGATGACCGGCGCAGAGATCAAGGACGTGCTGGAAGACATCTGCGACAATCTCTTCAATGCCGATCCCTATTACCAGCAAGGCGGCGACATGGTGCGCGCCGGCGGGCTCGGCTACACCTGCACGCCGAATGCCGCGATCGGCAGCCGCATCTCCGATGTGAGGGTCCATGGCGGCAAGGCGCTGAGCGCAAGCCATCGCTACAAGGTCGCGGGCTGGGCCTCGATCAACGGCCGGCAGGGCGCGCCGGTATGGGACGTGGTGGCCAAATATCTGCGCTCGGGCCGGATGTTTCAGGAGCGGCTCGGCTCAGGCGTCACGCTGAAGGGCGTCGACGGCAATCCGGGCATCGCGGGATAGGGCGGCCGGAGGCTTTTGTGGCACAACGCAACACCACGCGCGGTGTCAGGTGGGGTGAGTACCCAATCCCACCACGCGCAATAAAAATCTTCTAAATTTTCTCGTCTACACAGTGAATTGCTTCTCTCTATAATAGCCGGCGTAGTAGAATCTTCAAAAGTCAGTTCCACGCCGGGTCTTGCCATGATCTTCCGCCAGCTCTTCGACAGCGTTTCGGGCACCTATAGTTACGTCCTCGCCAGCCGCCACGGCGGCGAGGCGCTGATCCTCGATCCTGTGCTGGAGAAGGTCGACCGCTATTGCCAGCTGCTGCGCGAGCTCGACCTCAAGCTGGTGAAGGCGGTCGATACCCACTTGCACGCCGATCACGTCACCGGCCTCGGCGAGCTGCGCGACCGCACCCATTGCATGACCGTGATGGGCGACCAGACCAAGGCCGACGTGGTGGCGATGCGGGTTGCCGACGGCGACAAGGTGACCATCGAGGGCCTGTCGCTCGACGTGATGTACACGCCGGGCCACACCGACGATTCCTATTCCTACCTGATGGGCGACCGCGTCTTCACCGGCGACACGCTGCTGATCCGCGGCACTGGCCGCACCGATTTCCAGAACGGCTCGTCGCGTGCGCAATACGATTCGATCTTCAACCGCCTGCTCAAGCTGCCGGACGAGACCATGGTGTTCCCGGCGCATGACTACAAGGGCGACACCGTCTCCACCATCGGCGAGGAGCGTCGCTACAATCCGCGCCTCCAGGTGCGCTCGGTCGATGAATATATCGAGCTGATGGCCAATTTGAAGCTGCCCAATCCGAAGATGATGGACGTGGCAGTGCCCGCCAACATGCATGTCGGCCTGCATCAGGAGGAGCTGGAGAAAGAGGGCCGCGCGCTGAGCGCGGTCGAGGCGATCCGCGTCCTCGGCCGGCCCGATATCCTGCTGGTCGATCTGCGCGAGAGCAACGAGCGGATGAAGCACGGCATGCTCGAGGGCGCGCTGCACACACCCTATCCGAGCGTCGAGGAAAGTCTGAAGCCCGGCGGCATGCTGCGCGAGGTCGCGGCCGCCACCGGCCGCCGCGTGGTGTTCTTCTGCGCCTTCGGCGAGCGCTCGGCGATGGCGGTGGCCGCAGCGAAGCAAGCCGGATTGTCCAACACGGCGCACATCGCCGGCGGCATCGACGCCTGGAAGAAGGCGGGCGGACCGATCGTGCACGGCTGAGGGCCAGCCGAGACTTGAGATAAGTCAGGAACCGCACATATTTTGCGGGTAGAATCGGATGACGCATCACCATCCGGGATCAGCATGGCCAAGATCGGGAAGACGACCGCCAAGCCGAGCGAGCCGCCCAAGAAGGCGGACGACAAGGCAAAGAAGCCGTCGCATCTGCACGACGACGACGACTACGAAGACGGCGATATGGCAACGCCAAAACGCGATCGCTACGGCGAGGATGACGAACCGTTGTGACGGTCCTCCGCTGTCGCCTCTGCGTTCGCAGGGATGACAGGTGGGCCGCGCTACCTGCCATGCGCCGGCGTTCATGGACAAATAACTGCTGTCCCCGATAGTTTGCGCTCCCATCGGGAGTGAAACGGAACTGCAATGGTCGATGTTCTCGCTGCACCGCAGCAAGGCAAGGCGGACAGCGCGCTGCGCACGCTGACCGGGATTTCGATCGCGCATTGGGTCAGCCATTTCCATCTGCTGGTCCTGCCGATGCTGTTCCCGTTCCTGAAGGGTCAACTCGGCGTCGGCTATGTCGAGCTCGGGTTCGCGCTCACAGTCTCCGCGGTCGTGTCCGGGCTGACGCAGGCGCCGACCGGCTATCTCGTCGACCATTTCGGCGCACGCAGGATCCTGCTGGGCGGACTGACGCTGGGAGGGCTCGCGCTGATCCTGCTGGGGCTGCATCTGAGCTACGCCTCGCTGATCGCCTGCGCCGTGCTGCTTGGCCTTGCCAACAGCGTCTATCATCCTGCCGATTACGCCATCCTCGCCGAGCACATGGACGAGGCGCGGATGGGCCGCGCGTTCTCGATCCACACCTTCGCCGGCTATCTCGGCGGCGCGGTTGCGCCAGCGATCGTTGCCGCACTCGTCACCGTGTCCGGCGGCACGGGTGCGCTGTTCGCGGCGGGCGCGATCGGCGTGCTGGTCGCGCTGCTGCTCGTCGTCATGAACATTCCCGATGCCGGCGCGCACAAGACAAAGCCCGGCAGCGAAACCGCGCCGAAGCAGGCGGTGATCACGCCGGCGCTGATCACACTCACGGTGCTGTTCACGCTGCTCAGCCTGTCGGTTGCCGGCGTCAACAATTTCGGCGTGGTGGCGCTGATGAGCGGTTATGGCGCGTCCTACTCCGCCGCCAACGTCGCGCTGACCGCCTTCCTCGCCTCGAGCGCCATCGGCGTGCTCGCGGGCGGCTTCCTTGCCGACCACACCGAGCGCCACGGCTATGTCGCCGCCGCCTGCTTTGCCGCCAACGCGGCAATCGTGCTGCTGATCGCGCTGGTGACGCTGCCGGGCTGGGCGCTGACCGTGACGATGGCGACCGCGGGATTTCTCTCCGGCGTGATCGCACCCTCGCGCGACATGCTGGTGCGCAACGCCGCGCCTCCCGGCGCCGCTGGCCGCGCCTTCGGCATCGTCTCCACCGGCTTCAATCTCGGCGGCATCGTCAGCCCGCTGCTGTTCGGCTGGATCATGGATCAGAGCGCGCCGCACTGGGTGTTCGGGGCGTCGGTAATCTTCATGCTGGCGACGGTGGTGCTGTCGCCGTTCACGGAGCGGAAGCCGGCGAAGGCGTAGTCAAGAATTCGACTGTCGTCCCCGCGAAGGCGGGAACCCATAACCCCAGGGAGAAATTTCTGCGCGAAGCTGATCACTCCGAGTCTTCGCCAAACTCCTCCTTGTGGCTATGGGTCCCGGATCTACGCTCCGCTTCGCTGCGCTTGTCCGGGACGACGAAGAGAAACAACAAAACAAAACGGGAAGAAACACCATGAGCACCCCTGATCTCGTGATCCGCGGCGGCACCGTTGCGGATGGAAGCGGCGGCGAGCTGTTCGAGGCTGATGTCGCCATTACCGGCGGTAGGGTCAGCGAGGTCGGCAAGGTTTCGGCCAATGGCAAAGAAGAGATCGACGCGCGCGGCAAGCTGGTGACGCCGGGCTTCGTCGACGTGCACACCCATTACGACGGCCAGGTCACCTGGAGCCAGGACATCACGCCGTCGTCGCAGAACGGCGTCACCACCGCGATCATGGGCAATTGCGGCGTTGGTTTTGCGCCGTGCAAGCCCGCCGACCACACCCGCCTGATCCAGCTCATGGAAGGCGTCGAGGACATTCCCGAGCCGGTGCTGAGCGCCGGCATTCCATGGGCGTGGGAAAGCTTCCCCGACTACATGGACTGGCTCGCCAAGCGCGATTTCGACATCGACGTCGGCGCGCAGCTGCCGCACGCGGCGCTGCGGGTCTATGTGATGGGCGAGCGCGGCGCGCGCCGCGATCCCTCGACCGCCGAAGACAACGCGGCGATGGCGAAGCTCGCGGGCGAGGCGGTGCGCTCCGGCGCGCTCGGCTTCTCGACCTCGCGCACACTCAACCACCGCACCTCCACCGGCGATTTCACGCCGACGTTGAAGGCCGGCGAGGACGAGCTCACGGCAATCGCGGGCGCGATGCACAGCCAGGGCCGCAGCGTGCTGCAATTCGTGCTCGATCTCTCGACCATCCACGAAGATCTGCCGATGATGCTGAGGGTGGCCGACGCCACCAAGTGCCCGATCTCGTTCTCGATCACGCAGAACGACAAGGCGCCCAACCGCTGGCGGCAGACGCTGGACGAGATCAACGCGGCGGCCAAGCGCGGCCTCTCCATCACCGCGCAGATCGCGGCGCGGCCCGTGGGCTTGCTGCTCGGATTGGAGCTGTCGCGCAATCCGTTCCAGACCCATCCGAGCTACAAGGCCATCGCGCATCTGCCGCTGAAGGAGCGGCTGGCGCGTCTGCATCAATCCGAGGTCCGCAAGGCGATCCTCAGCGAGACGGCGACCGCGACCGACGATCCGCTGTTCTTCCGGCCCAACTACGACAAGATGTTCCTGCTCGGCGATCCCCCCGATTATGAGCAGCCGCCGGAGAACGCGCTGGGCCCGCAGGCGCGCCAGCAGGGGCGTCAACCGGAGGAGCTCGCCTACGACGCGATGCTATCGGACGAGGGCAAGGGCATGCTCTACGTACCGTTCCTCAACTACGCCGACGGAAATCTCGATGCGACGCGCGAGATGCTGATCGATCCGCAATCGGTGCCGGGCCTGTCCGACGGCGGTGCGCATTGCGGCATCATCTGCGATGCCAGCTTCCCGACCTATCTGCTGACGCACTGGACGCGTGACCGCAAGCGCGGCGAGAAGCTCTCGATCCCGTTCGTGGTCGCGGCGCAGTCGCGCAAGACCGCGCTCTCCGTCGGCCTCACCGATCGCGGGCTGATCGCGCCCGGCTACAAGGCCGACGTCAACGTCATCGACTACGACCGGCTGCATCTGCATCCGCCGAAGGTGCATTACGATCTGCCGGTCGGCGGGCGGCGGCTGTTGCAGGATGTCGACGGCTACGAGGCGACGATCGTGTCGGGCGTGGTGACGCGGCGCCACGGCGAGGCCACGGGACAGCGGCCGGGGAAGCTGATTCGGGGCGCGCAGGGGATGAATTGAGCGAGGCCGCCGCTCACCCTCCCCCTGGAGGGGGAGGGTCGGCTCACATGGAGCGCAAGCGGAATGTGAGCCGGGGTGGGGTGACGGTCTCTCCCCATCCAACAGTGCCTGAGCGGAGAGATCACCCCACCCCGCTCGCGCTTCGCGCGATCGACCCTCCCCCTCCAGGGGAGGGTAAGCGAGCGCGCCCCTTACGTCGGCGACACCGCGCCTTTCAGCGCTGCGGCCTGCGGAGCCGCACCGCGTGTCAGCCTGGCCTTTTCCGTGTTCGGCCACAGGAGCAGCAGGCCGATCACGCCGGAGCCGACCATCACCACTGCGTTGATGGTGAAGCCGGTCATGTAGCCGTCGAGCATGTTGCCGGCGCGCTGGATCACGGTGCCCATCACGCTCGGCGCGATGATGCCCGATAGCGTGTAGAGTGCGCCGTAGATCGCGATGACCGCTCCGCGCTGCGACGCAGGGGTGAATTCTCCGAGCATCGGCGGGCAGACCACATAGATCGCGCCGCACAGACCGGAGCCGACGACGAGCAGCGCGATCTGCATGCCGGCACCCGACACATGCGGCATCATGGCGAGGATCAGGCCGCCGAGGATCAGCGGCACCGAGCCGAGCACGCCGCGCGAGATACGCGTGGTGTAACCGCGCGCCGTCATCACCTGCGAGATCCAGCCGGTGAGGATGACGATGGTGGCGCCGAACACCCAGGGCAGGATCGAGACGAAGCCGGCCTGGCTCTGCGAGAATCCGAGGCCCTTGACGATGAAGGGGGTGAACCAGGTGAGGCCGAGCGACAGCGCCCAATAGGCGCCGAAGGTCGCGATCACGCAGCCGAGGAAGGTGCGCGAGGTCAGAAGCTGCACATAGGGAATCTGCGGCTCATTGGCAGCGAAGGCCTGTGTATCCTCGAGCGGGCCTTCCTTGCCGAATGTCAGCCAGGCACAGACCCAGATCAGGCCGACTACGCCGAGCGCGCCGAAGGCGTAGTGCCAGGAGTGATTGACGATGACCCAGTTCAGCGCCGGCACAGCCAGGATGACGCCGAAGGCCGAGCCCTGCGACAGGATGGCGGTCGGCAGCGTGCGCTTCTCGTCCGGGAACCATTTGTAAATCGCGTGCGCGGCGACCGAGAAGGCCGGGCCTTCACCCGCGCCCAGCACGATACGGCAGATCAGCAGCGTGGTGAAGGAGACGGTGCCGACCATCGGGAACTGCGCCAGCGCCCAGATCACCGCCAGCGTCAGCAACACCCAGCGCGTCGGGACCTTGTTGACGATGAAGCCGACCACGATGGCCGAGATCGAGAACAGGAAGAAGAACGAGGAGCCGAGCAGTCCGAATTGCTCGGCGTCGAGCTTCATGTCGGTCATGATCGGCACGCCGGCGAGACCGACGACGATCTTGTCGGCGAAGTTCACGACCATGAAGAGAAAGAGGAGAAACGTGACTGTCCAGGCGCCCTTCGGCGTTGGCTTCGCCAAACCCTTGGATTCCCCTGCCGTCTTACCCGCCGCGGACGGCGTTCCCTGAGCGCTCATTATTCTCCCCGTATGTCTTTTTTGGCACTTTTATGATTTGGCCGTTGACGAAGCTAACAACGGCTTGAACGGCAACGCAACCCCGGCATTTCCACGGCAGGTGTGCTACGCAGCATTTCCGTTAATTCCGTCCGGCGCCATTGATCGTGCTGATTATCCGAAATCTCTCGAAGACCTTCTCCGCGGCCGGCGAACCGGTCCATGTGCTGCGCGGGGTCGATCTCGACCTCAGGGCGGGCGAACGCGTCGCGCTGACAGGTGAATCCGGCAGCGGCAAGAGCACACTGCTGCACCTGATCGCCGGGCTGGACGCCGCCGATGGCGGCACGATCCGGCTGGAGGACATCGAGGTCACCGAGCTTTCCGATGCAGGACGCGCGGTGTTGCGGCGCGACCGGATCGGCCTGGTTTTTCAGCAGTTCAATCTCATCCCCAGCCTGTCGGTCGCGGACAATCTCGCCTTTCAGGCGCGGATCGCCGGCCGGCATGATGCGGCCTGGTCCAGCGAGTTGACCGAGCGGCTCGGGCTGGAAAATCTGCTCAAGCGTTATCCAGAGCAATTATCAGGCGGCCAGCAGCAACGGGTCGCGATCGGCCGGGCGCTGGCGATAAAGCCTTCACTGCTGCTGGCGGACGAGCCGACCGGCAATCTCGACGAGGACACCGCCGAGGACGTGCTGGCGCTGACGCGCGACCTCGTCGCGCGCACCGGCTGCGGCTTCCTGATGGTGACGCACAGCCTGCATCTGGCCGGCACGCTCGATCGCCATCTCACCCTGCATGCGGGACGGATCGCATGAGGCGCGCGCTGTGGGTGCTCGCGGTGCTTCTGAGCCATTGGCGGCGGCACAAGATGCAGTTCGCGACACTCCTGATCGGGCTGATCGCGGCGACCGCATTGTGGAGCGGCGTGCAGGCGATCAACCAGCAGGCCCGCAACGCCTATGACCGTGCCGCCGCAACCTTCGGCGGGGTGCGCACGGCGATGCTGGTCGCGCCTGACGCGGCGACCTTTCCTCAGGACCTTTTCGTCAAGCTCCGCCGCGCGGGCTGGCCGGTCTCGCCGGTGCTGGAGGGACGCGTCCAGGTCAACGGCCGCTCGGTGCGGTTGCTCGGCATCGAGCCGGTGACGCTGCCGGCCGATGTCGGCAATGCGCCGCGCCTCGGCGCCTCGGATTTGAGCAGCTTCGTCGCCCCGCCTGGCCAGACGCTGGTGGCAAAGGAAACGCTGAGCGATCTACAGGCGCAGGAAGGCGCGGCGCTGCCGATCAGCAACGGCGCAAAGCTGCCGCCGCTGCGCGTGCTGCCGCAACTGGTGCCCGACGTGCTCGTGGTCGACATCGGCGTGGCGCAGCTTCTGCTGAACAAGCCGGACCAGCTGTCGCGGCTGCTGATCGGCAAGCCGAAGGGTAAGCCCGCGCCGCTGCAAAGCGTCGTCGGCGACGCGTTGCAGCGGGTCGAACCGAATGCAGAGACGGAGCTGGAGCGGCTCACCGACAGCTTTCACCTGAACCTCACCGCCTTCGGCCTGCTGTCGTTCTTCGTCGGACTGTTCATCGTCAACTCAGCCGTCGGCCTTGCGTTCGAGCAGCGGCTGCCGATGCTGCGCACGTTGCGGGCCTGCGGCGCCTCGGCGCGACTGGTCAATACGGTGCTCGTGGTCGAGCTGGTCGCGCTGGCGCTGATTGCCGGGCTGATCGGGCTGGTCTGCGGCTATTTCATCGCCGCGGCGCTGCTGCCGGATGTGGCGGCATCGCTGCGCGGGCTCTATGGCGCGCAAATCCCGGGGCAACTCACGCTGCAGCCCGAATGGTGGTTTGCCGGCATCGGCATCAGCGTCGCCGGTGCGATCGTCGCGGCAGCGACCAGCCTGATCAAGGCGATCAGGATGCCGGTGCTGGCGACCGCGCAGCCCTACGCCTGGCAGCAGCGGCAGCGCCGCTGGCTGATCCTGCAGAGCCTTGCGGCCTGCGCGGTGTTCGCGGTCGCGCTGCTGCTGCTTCACTACGGGCAATCGCTGATCGCAGGCTTCGGCGTGCTGGCGGCGCTGATGCTCGGCGCGGCGCTGATCCTGCCGGCCTTCCTCGAGATCATCCTGCTCGCCGGCCAGCGCACCGCCCGCGGGCCGCTTTCGTTGTGGTTCTGGGCGGACAGCCGTCAACAGCTCTCGGGATTGTCGCTTGCGCTGATGGCGCTGCTGCTCGCACTCGCCGTCAATGTCGGAGTGTCCACCATGGTGGAAACCTTCAGCCGCACGTTTGTCGGCTGGCTGAACGGACGGCTTGCGGCCGACGTCTACATCAGCGCCTCCGACAACGCGCAAGGCACGGCAATCCGGAACTGGCTGAGGCAGCGCAGCGAGGTTCAGGCGATCCTGTCGGGCGGGCGCGCCGAGACGCAGGTTCAGGGCCAGCCGGTCGAGCTGCTCGGCCTGCCCGACCACGCGCTCTATCGCGAACGCTGGCCGCTGCTGGAGACGGCGCCGCGCGCCTGGACGCAGCTCGTGCCCGGCAATGCCGCCTTCATCAGCGAACAACTGAGCCGGCGGCTGAACGTGCGCGTCGGCGATGTCATCGACGTGCCGACGCCCGGCGGGAGCTGGGAGCTCGACATCGCCGGCATCTATGCCGATTACGGCAACCCCAAGGGGCAGCTGACGGTGAACGTCGCGGCGCTGATCCGGCATTTCCCGCAGACGCCGCAGACGCGGATTGGGCTGATCGTCGCGCGCGACAATATCCCGGGCCTGATCGCGGCGATGCAGAAACAATTCGGGCTCGACGATCGCAGCGTCGTAGACCAGGCGACGGTGAAGGCGGAATCGATCCGGATCTTCAACCGCACCTTTGCGGTGACATCCGCGCTGAACGCGTTCACGCTCGGCGTCGCCGGCATTGCACTCCTGACCAGCCTGCTGACGCTGGCGAATTCGCGGCTGCCGCAGCTCGCGCCGCTGTGGGCGATCGGCATCACCCGGCCGCGCCTTGCCGCGATCGAGCTGACCAAGACGCTGTCGGTCGCGCTGTTTACCTCGCTGCTGGCCGTGCCGCTCGGGCTGTTGGTGGCGTGGTGCCTGATCGCGATCGTCAACGTGAAGGCGTTCGGCTGGCGGTTGCCGTTCCATGTATTCCCGCTGCAGCTGGTCGAGCTGGTCGCTGTTGCACTGTTCGCATCGCTGATTGCCGCACTGCTGCCGATGATCCGGCTGGCGCGGATGCAGCCGGCGAGCCTCGTCAAGGTGTTTGCCAATGAGCGCTGACGGGATTTCGCGGCGCGCCTTCGCCGCCGGCATCGCCGCGCTTGCCCTCGCGCGCCGCGCAAGTGCACAAGGCTATGCCGGGCTCGGCGAGAGCGCCGATGGCTTTGCGAAGGTGACGCCGGGAAGGACTTTTACCTTCCCCGCCGATCACAGCCCGCATCCGGACTTTCGCATCGAATGGTGGTATCTGACGGCGAACCTGGTCGACAGCAGCGGCGCGGCGTGCGGCCTGCAATGGACGCTGTTCCGCCAGGCGGCGCAGCCGGGGCCGCAAGGCGAAGGCTGGGCCAATCAGCAGATCTGGATGGCGCATGCCGCGGTGACGCGCGCGAATACCCACCGCTTCAACGAAGCCTTTTCGCGCGGCGGGGTCGGGCAGGCCGGCGTCACGGCAAAGCCGTTCGCAGCGTGGATCGACGATTGGGAGATGAAGGGTCTCGGGCGCGCCGACGATCGCACCCTGTCGCCACTCACACTTAAAGCCGCCGGCACCGACTTCAGCTACGCGCTCACGCTGGAGGCCGATCGTCCGGTCGTCTCGCAGGGCGACCACGGCTACAGCCGCAAGTCCGAGCGCGGGCAAGCCTCCTACTATTACAGCCAGCCGTTCTACCGCGCGCGTGGCACGCTCGCCATCGATGACAAATCCGTCGACGTGTCAGGCCAAGCCTGGATGGATCGCGAATGGAGCAGCCAGCCGCTCGACGCCGACCAGACCGGCTGGGACTGGCTGTCGCTGCACCTGTCATCCGGCGACAAGCTGATGCTGTACCGGCTGCGCCAGAAAGACGGCAAGGATTATCCGTTCGGCAACTGGATCAGCGCGTCGGGCAACACGCAGATGATTGCCGGCGGCGATATCCAGATGACGCCGAAGGCGACCGTGGACGTCGCGGGACGCAAGCTGCCGGTGGAATGGCAAATCGCGATTCCCTCGCGCGCCTTCTCGATTTCCTGCAAGCCGCTCAACCCAAGAGCCTGGATGGGGACCGGCTTCTCCTATTGGGAGGGGCCGATCAGCTTCGCCGGCACGCATGACGGCGTTGGCTATCTCGAGCTAACCGGCTATTGAGGCGCAACTCGTTTGAAGGGATTAGCAATGTATCATCTCACCGCTCTCGTCACGCTGCTGGCGATTGCATTTTATCTCTTCGTCTGCATCAACGTCTCGCGCGTGCGGGAAAAGACCGGCGTCAAGGTCCCCGCGACGTCGGGCCATCCCGATTTCGAGCGCGCCTTCCGCATTCAAATGAACACGCTGGAATGGATGCCGGTTTTTCTTCCGGCGCTCTGGCTGTTCGCGATCTATATCGGCGACGCCGTTGCGGCCGGGATCGGCGCGGTCTGGATCATCGGCCGCATCGTCTATTTCATCGGTTATTCGAAGGCGGCAGCCAAGCGCGGCCCCGGCTTCGCGATCCAGGGAATCGCCGCCCTTGCGCTGTGGGCGGGAGCGCTGGGCGCGGTGCTGCTGCGGATGGTGTGAGGGTCGATACGCCTCGACACACGAAGCCGTGTCCCGGGCGCGGTGCAGCGTGTCACGCTGCGCCGCTGAACCGGGACCCAGCAGTCTGCACGCTATGCAGAGAGTTGGGCCCCGGCTCTGCATCGCACCGCTGCGCGCTGCGATGCGTCCGGGGCACGAGAGAGCCCTACTTCGTCAACGGGCAGCCGCTTTCCTTGGCGGTGAAGAAGGCCTTGTCGCCGGGGACCACCGCGAGCTGCTTGTAATAGTCCCAGGGCTTCTTCGACTCCGACGGCTTCTTGACTTCGAACAGATACATGTCGTGGACCATGCGACCGTTCTCGAGCACCTTGCCTCCTTGCGCGAAATCGTCGTCGACCGGCAGCTCCTTCAGCTTCTTGGCGACCGCATCGGGATCCTTGGTGCCGGCAGCCTTGACCGCCTTGAGATAGCTCAGCGTCGCCGAGTAGGTGCCGGCCTGGATCATGTTCGGCATCCGCCCGGTGCGCTTGAGGAAGCGTTCGCCGAGATTGCGGGTGCGGTCGTTGACGTCCCAGTAATAGCCTTCGGTCAGCACGAGGCCCTGCGCGGCCTGCAAGCCGAGGCCGTTCACCTCGGCGAGCGTCATCAGGAGCCCCGCGAGCTTCTGGCCGCCGGCGACGATGCCGAACTCCGAGGCCTGCTTGATCGAGTTGGTGGTGTCGAGGCCGGCATTGGCGAGACCCACGATCTTCGCCTTGGAGCTCTGCGCCTGCAGCAGGAAGGAGGAGAAGTCCGAGGAGTTGAGCGGAACGCGCACCGAACCGACCACCTTGCCGCCATTGGCGGTGACGATCTCGCTGGTGTCCTTCTCCAGCGCGTAGCCGAAGGCATAGTCGGCCGTGAGGAAGAACCAGGTATCGCCGCCGGCCTTGGTCAGCGCACCGCCGGTGCCGACACCGAGCGCGCGGGTGTCATAGGCCCAGTGGAAGCCGTAGGGCTGGCAGGCATCGCCGGTGAGGCGCGAGGTCGCGGCGCCGACGACGATGTCGATCTTCTTTTTCTCCTTCGAGAGTTCGTGGATCGCGAGCGCAACCGAGGAGGTCGTCAGCTCCGTGATCATGTCGACGTTCTCGACGTCGTACCAACGCCGCGCAATGGAGGTCGCAAGATCAGGCTTGTTCTGGTGGTCGGCCGTGACCAGCTCGACCTTCTGGCCCAACACCTCGCCGCCGAAATCCTCGATCGCCATCTTGGCGGCTTCCACCGACCATTTGCCGCCGTAATCGGCATAGACGCCGGACTGGTCGTTGAGGATGCCGATCTTGACGCCTTGCGCGGTGGCCGGCGCCGTCAGCATCAGGGCCGAAATTGCGACAGCGGCCAAAAGGGCTGATTTCATGTGTGTTAGCTCCCAGCAGTTTTCTGTTTTGAAATCGCGCAGATAGTAGTGAAGAACCCCGGCGCTGCCCATCCATTTCATGTTGATCGTTAGTATGGGCGTGGGCCACAGAGATGGTGTCGTCCCGGACGAGCGAAGCGAAGATCCGGGAACCATAACCACAGGGAGAGGTGTGGCGAAGACTTGGAGTTGCCAGCCTCGCGCCAAACTTCTCCCTGTGATTATGGATCCCCGCTTTCGCGGGGATGACACCGGACATGTTGGGAAGCAGAGGTCGGCTCCTACGACAATGTATCAGCCCACTGCCTTCGGCTTCCCCTCGTTCCGCCCCTCCGCCAGGTTCCGCACCACGACATAGAAGATCGGCGTGAACAGAAGCCCGAACAGGGTGACGCCGATCATGCCGAAGAACACGGCGACGCCGACGGCTTGACGCATCTCCGAACCGGAACCAGACGAAATCACCAGCGGCAAGACGCCGAGGATGAAGGCGAACGACGTCATCAGGATCGGGCGCAGACGCAGGCGGCAAGCGTCGATCACGGCCTCCAGCCGGGGCTTGCCTTCATTCTCGATGTCGCGCGCGAACTCGACGATCAGGATCGCGTTCTTCGCCGCAAGCCCCACCAGAACGACGAATCCGATCTGGGTGAGGATGTTGACGTCCTGCCCCATGATGCGCACGCCGATGGTGGCGGCCAGCAGGCACATCGGCACGATCAGGATCACCGCGAACGGCAGCGTCCAGCTGCCATATTGCGCGGCGAGCACAAGATAGACGAACAGCACGCAGATCGGGAACACGTAGAGGCCGGCATTGCCGCCGGTGATCTGCTGGTAGGACAGGTCGGTCCATTCAAAGGTGAAGCCGCTCGGCAGGGTGTCGTCCGCGAGCTTCTTGATGGCATCGAGCGCGGTGGTCGAGCTGACGCCCGGCGCCGGCTCCCCCTGCAGTTCTGAGGCCGCATAGAGATTGTAGCGCGCAACGCGATCCGGCCCCGAGACGTCCTTGAACTCGACCACGCTGCCGAGCATCACCATGTCGCCGGAGGCGTTGCGCGTCCGCAGCCGTGCGAGGTCGCTTGGCTCCTTTCGGAACGGGAAGTCCGCCTGCGCCGTGACGTGATAGGTGCGGCCGAACAGGTTGAAGTCGTTGACATAGGTCGATCCGAAATAGGTTTGGATCGTGTCGTTGATGTTGGCGATCGGCACGCCGAGCTTCTGCGCCTTGGTGCGGTCGATGTCGACGAAGAGCTGCGGCGTGTTGGCCGAGAACGGCGAGAACACCGTCGGAGCGAGCAGCGAGGGCGATTTGCGCGCCGCGGCGACGAGTTCGTCGGTGGCTGCGGCGAGCAGCTCGGGCCCGCGCCCCTGGCGGTCCTGGATGCGGATGGTGAAGCCGCCGCCGGTGCCGATGCCGGGCACGGCGGGCGGCGGAATCACGATGATGAAGGCGCCCTGGATCGCGGCCAGCCGCTTGCGCAGCTCGACCGTGATGGCGTTCGCAGACAATCCCTTCTTCATCCGCGCCTCGGGCTCGTCGAACACCGGAAACAGCGCCGCTGCGTTGCCGGCCTGCGTGCGCGTGGCGCCCGAGAAGCCTGCGAAGGCGGCAACGCGGATGATGCCCGGCGTATCCAGCGATATTCGCTCGATCTCGCGTACGACCTCGGTGGTGCGTGCGAGCGAGGCTGCGCCCGGCAATTGCACCGATATGATGACGTAGCCGCGATCCTGCGCCGGGATGAAGCCCTGCGGCGTGGTCGCGATCAGCCAGCCGGCACTGCCGATCAGCACGACGTAGGCCAGGATCATCACCACCGAATGCCGGATCACGAAATTGGCGACGCCGGCATAGCCATGCGCGAGCCGGTCGAACACACGGTTGAAGGCGCCGGTAAAGCCGTTCCAGCCGCGTGCGGCGAGATTCCAGGCGGCCGGCGGCTTCTTCTCCTCATGCGGGACGAGAATCAGCGAGGCCAGCGCCGGCGACAGCGTCAGGGAGCAGAAGCAGGAGATCGCGGTCGCCACCGCAATCGTGACGGCGAATTGCTGGAAGAACTGACCAGAAATGCCCCCTATGAATGCAGTGGGCACGAACACCGCACACAGTACCAACGCGATCGAGACCAGCGCGCCGCCGACCTCCTCCATGGTCTTGAGCGCGGCATCACGCCGGCTCAGGCCGTGTTCGAGATGCCGTTCGACATTCTCGACCACCACGATGGCGTCGTCGACCACGATGCCGACGGCGAGAACGAGGCCGAACAGAGTGAGATTGTTGATGGAGAAGCCGAGCGCCGCCATCACGGCAAACGTGCCGACCAGCGAGACGGGTATCGCGATGATCGGGATAATCGCGGGCCGCCATCCCTGCAGGAACACCAGCACCACGATGACCACGAGCAGCATGGCCTCGTAGATGGTCTTGATCAGTTCGTGGACCGACTGAGCGATGAACTCGGTCGGGTTGTAGCCAATATTGTAGTCGAGCCCTTTGGGAAAGCTCTCCTTCAGCTTCGCCATGGTGTCGGAGATGCTCTTCGCGGTCGCGAGCGCATTCGAGCCCGGCCGCTGCGTCACCAGCATGGCGACCGCCGATTTGCGCAGCAGGAAGCTGTTGGTCGAGTATGCGAGCGCACCGAGCTCGATGCGGGCGACGTCGCGCAGGCGCACGGTGCGCCCGTCGGAGCCGGCCTTGATCAGGATGTCCTCGAACTGCTTCTGGTCCTTCAGGCGCCCCGTGAATGTGAGGTTCGGCTGGAAGGCGCGATCCGCAATCGGCGGCTCTGCAATCTGGCCGCCGGCGATCTGCACGTTCTGGGCACGGATCGCGGCCAGCACTTCGGTCGAGGTCAGGCCGAGATTGGCGATGCGGTCAGGGTCGAGCCAGAGCCGCATCGAATAATCGCGCGCGCCGAAGATCTGGATGTCGCCGACACCGTCGATGCGCAGCAGCTGGTCGCGGACCTGGAGCAGCGCGTAATTGGAGATGTAGAGCTGGTCGAAGGTGTCGTCGGGCGACAGCATGAACGCGACCATCAGGATGTCGGGCGAGTTCTTGCGGGTGACGACGCCGTTGCGCTGCACCTCGTCGGGCAGTTGCGGCTGCGCGATCGCGACGCGGTTCTGCACCAGCACCTGCGCCTTGTCGAGGTCGGTGCCGAGCTTGAAGGTGACGGTGATGGTGAGCTGGCCGTTCGAGGTCGCCTGGCTGTAGAGATACAGCATGTCCTCGACGCCGTTGATCTGCTGCTCGATGGGAGCTGCGACTGTGTCGGACACCGTTTGCGCTGAAGCGCCGGGATATTGCGTGGTGACCACGACGGTCGGCGGCACCACCTGGGGATATTCGGAGACCGGCAGCGTGGTGTAGGCGAGCGCGCCGACGATCAGCAGCACGATCGACAGCACCATCGCAAGGATGGGCTGATTGATGGAGAGACGGCCCAGATTCATGACTTGTCACCAGGCTTGCCACCGGCCGGCGCTGTCTGCGGAGCAACCTTGGCGCCGACACGGGCGCGCTGGATGCCGTTGACGATGACGCGGTCGTCCGGCTTCAGCCCTTCGCGGATCACGCGCAGGCCCTCGTCGAGCGGACCAAGCGTCACGGGGCGCGCTTCCACGGTGTCGTCAGGCTTGACCACGAACACGATCTTGCGGGACTGGTCGGTCGCAACGGCGACGTCGGGGATCAGCAGCGCCTCATAGGGTGCGCTGCCGATCAGACGCACACGGCCGAACTGGCCGGGCAGGATCGACATATCCGTGTTCTTGACCACGGCGCGGCTGCGCAGCGTGCCGGTGGAGACATCGAGGCGGTTGTCGAGGAAGTTGATGGTGCCCTCATGCGACGGCTTGGTTTCGCCGGCGAGCGTGATCTGCACAGGGTTCGCCGTATCGCGCGAGCTCGGTCGCTTCCCTTCGAACCACAGCTTGCTGTATTTGATGAACGTCGTCTCATCCATGTCGAAATAGACGTAGATCGGGTCGAGCGCGACGATCGACGTCAGCAGCGTCGAGGTGCCGGTGTCGCTGCCCTGCACGAGATTGCCGGGGCTGACGAGATGGCGACTGACCCGGCCGGTGAGCGGTGCGGTCACATGTGTGAATTCGATGTTGAGCCTGGCGGCCTTCAGCACGCCCTCGGCCTGGGTCTCCGCAGCATGCGCGGCCTGCAAGGCCTGGCGGCGCTGATCGACGACCTGCTCGGAGACCGCACTGGTCTGGACCAGGTTGAGGCCGCGATCGAGCTCGCGCTTGGCAAGCTCCACCTTGGCGCGCGCGTCGGAGAGCTGCCCCTCCGCCTGCTCCGCCACCGCCTCGAACGGACGCGGATCGATGACGTAGAGCAGATCGCCCTGATGCACGATCGCGCCGTCCTGGAATTCGACGGAGTTGACGAAGCCGCCGACGCGGGGGCGCACCTGCACTTCCTCAACCGCTTCGAAGCGGCCGGTGAACTCATCCCAATCCGTGACCGTGCGCTTGACCGGCTGGGCCACCGTCACCGGTGCGGGCGCCGGCGCGCTCGCCTGCGAGGCCGGCTGCCCGCATCCGGTGAGTGCGAACGCCACGGCGAGAAAGCCAGCGATTGCGTAAGGCCGGGACTCAACGAAATCGTGCGTTTTGACAAATGGCTCGCTTCCGTCCGGTCCAGTCATCCCAGGTCCTCGCATAAAAGCCGCAGAAATTGCAGGGTACGCGCGTACCCGCGGGCGCCACAACATGGGTGGAGACGATGAACTCTTCAAGACCAGTGCCAGCACAATGCCACCCTCCCCAGGAGGGGGCCGGGACGAGCGTAGCTCGCCCGAGGGTCAGCTCACATTGAGCGCAGCGAAATGTGAGACGGGGTGGGGCGACGGTCTCTCCACGTCCAACAGTACCCGTATGGAGAGATCACCCCACCCCGCTCGCGCTTCGCGCGATCGACCCTCCCCCTCCAGGGGAGGGTAGAAAGCACAGCGTCTTCGCACATGACGGGCGCGGCAGCCTCGGCTAGACTTGCCCGAACAAAGCAAAGACGAATTGTCCGGGGAGGACGGGCGTGCACCAGGGACGTGTCGTTTACGGCGCGATCGAGGAGGTTGTGTTCGGCCATCCGGCGGCCGAAGCCATCGTCGCACAGATGGACCGACTGGGGACACGCCGCGCCTTCCTGATGGTCTCCGGCACGCTGAACCGGCAGACCAACGAAATCGAGAAAATCAAACAGGCGCTTGGCGCGCGCTGCGCCGGGCTGTTCGACGCCATGCCGGCGCATACGCCGCGCGAGGCCGTGATCGCGGCCACCAATGCGGCCCGCGAGGCAGGCGCCGATCTGATCGTCACTGTCGGCGGTGGCTCGATCACCGACGGCGCCAAGGCGGTGCAGCTTTGTCTTGCCAACGGCGTCGACGATGTCGACGGCATCGATCGCATCCGCGTGCACAAGGGCGTCGCACCCGAGATGATCGCGCCGACGGTGCGCCAGATCAGCGTGCCGACCACGATCGCCGGCGGCGAGTTCAGCTCCATCGCAGGCGTGACCGACCGCGCCACGCACGTCAAGCAGATGCTGCGGCACCCACTCGCGGTGCCGCGCGCGACCATCCTCGATCCCGCCGTCACCGTGCACACGCCGGAATGGCTGTTCCTGTCCACCGGCATCCGCGCCGTCGATCACTGCGTCGAGGCGATATGCTCGCGCGAGACGCACCCTTATGCCGACGCGCAATCGGTGAAGGGTCTCGCCATGCTCGCCGACGCGCTGCCGCGGGTGAAGGCCAACCCTGCCGATCTCGACGCGCGGATGGACGCGCAGATCGGCACCTGGCTGTCGATGGGCGCGCTCGCCGCCGGCGTGCCGATGGGCGCGAGCCATGGCATCGGCTACGTGCTGGGGGCGGCCTTCGACGTGCCGCACGGCTATACCTCCTGCATCATGCTGCCGGCGGTGATGCGCTGGAATGCGCGCGACAATGCCGAGCGCCAGATGATCGTCGCGGCCGCGATGGGCTTTCCCGGCCACAATGCCGCCGACGTGCTCGACGCCTTCATCCGCTCGCTCGGCATGCCGCGCAGCCTCGCGGACGTGCGCGTCTCGCCGGAGCATTTCGACGCCATCGCGGAAGCAGCGATGCGCACGAACTGGATCCCGCGCAACCCGCGCAAGATCGGCGGCCCGGACGAATTGCGCGAAATCCTGCTTCTGGCCGCATAAGCCTAACGACGGAGGACTGATGTACACAGGCACGCATGCCCGCTTACGCCCGCTGCAGCCCGCCTTCATCATGGCGGCGACCGGCGAGGCCGTCACCTATCGCGAGCTGGAAGCGCGCAGCAACAAGCTGGCGCATCTGTTCCGCAAGCACGGATTGAGGCGGCTCGACCACTACTCGATCTTCATGGAGAACAATTCGCGCTATCTCGAAGCCTGCGGCGCGGGCGAGCGGTCCGGGCTGTACTATACCTGCATCAATTCGTTCCTCACTGCTGGGGAACTGGCCTATCTCCTGGCCAACAGCCAGTCCAGGATCCTGATCACGTCGGTGGCGAAGCTCGACATCGCGCGCGAGGCGATCGAGGCCTGCCCCGACGTCAAGCTCTGCATCGTCGCCGACGGCCCCGGCGAGAGCGACCGCATCGTCGGTCTTGCGGACGTCACCGCCGACCTGCCGAAGACGCCGATTGCGGACGAATGGCTCGGCACTGCCATGCTGTATTCGTCGGGCACGACAGGACGGCCGAAAGGCATCCTGCGGCCGCTGCCGGAGGAGCCGCCGAAGCACAATCTGCCGCTGTTCGATTTCCTGACCAAGCTTTGGCACTACCGCGAGGGCATGATCTACCTGTCGCCGGCGCCGCTCTATCACTCGGCGCCGCAGGCCGCGGTGAATCTCACGATCCGCATGGGCGGCACCGTGATCATCATGGAGACTTTCGATCCCGAACGCTATCTCCAACTCGTCCAGCAATGGGGCATCACCCATACCCAGCTGGTGCCGACGATGTTCTCGCGCATGCTGAAGCTGCCGGAGGACGTGCGCAGGCGCTACGACCTCTCATCTCTGGAGATCGCGATCCATGCCGCGGCGCCCTGCCCGGCGCTGGTCAAGGACGACATCATCAAATGGTGGGGCCCGATCATCCACGAATATTACGGCGCCACCGAAGGCCTCGGCTTCACCGCCTGCAACAGCGAGGAATGGCTGAGCCATCGCGGCACCGTCGGCAAGGTGCTGCTGGGCGACCTGCACATTCTCGACGAAGACATGAAGCCGTGCCCGACCGGCACGCCCGGCCAGGTGTGGTTCAAGACGGGATCGCCGTTCGAATATTTCAACGATCCGGAGAAAACGAAGGAAGCGCGCTCGGTCGATGGCAGCATGAGCACGGTCGGCGACGTCGGCTATGTCGACGAGGATCGCTTCCTCTACCTCACCGACCGCGCGACGTTCATGATCATCTCGGGCGGCGTGAACATCTATCCGCAGGAATGCGAGAATTTGCTGATCACCCATCCGAAGGTCGCGGATGCCGCGGTGTTCGGCGTGCCCAATCCCGATCTCGGCGAAGAGGTGAAGGCGGTGGTGCAGCCGATGCCCGGCGTGGTGCCGGGGCCGACGCTCGCCGAAGAGCTGATCGCCTTCTGCGGCGCATCGCTGTCGCGACAGAAGGTGCCGCGCTCGGTCGATTTCGAGAAGGAGCTGCCAAGGCTGCCGACGGGGAAGCTGTACAAGCGACTGCTGCGCGACCGCTATTGGGGGAACAAGACGTCGCGGATCGTGTGAAGGTATCTTCTGCTGCGCGCTACATCTGCACCGGAATCACTCCTTCGCACCCGCACTCTCACATTGCGAGGGAAACGCTCTGCGGCCTTCCGTCATCCGAATTGTCGAGGCCACCGCTGGCCTTGCCGGTTGCTTCGCTGCGCGCGCGTCGCTATCGTCTGACAAACAGGTCGCAAAGGCCGTTGTCCAGGGAGGATGAGAATGCGGAGCGTGTGGGCGCTCGCCGCAATAGCGGCGCTATCTGTGCTGACGGCCTCGACCACCACGCTCGCCGGCGAGCCCAAACAGGGCGGAATCCTGCGGATGTATCACCGCGACAGCCCCGGCAACGCCTCGATCCACGAAGGCGCGACCTACTCGCTCAATGTTCCCTTCATGCCCGTGTTCAACAACCTTGTCATCTACAAGCAGGACGAGGCGCAGAACAGGATGGACAACATCATTCCGGAGCTCGCGGAGAGCTGGGCCTGGGTCAACGACAACAAGACGCTGGCCTTCAAGCTGCGCCAGGGCGTGAAATGGCACGACGGCAAGCCGTTCACCGCGGCGGACGTCAAATGCACCTTCGACATGCTGATGGGCAAGGCGCCGCAGAAGTTCCGGCAGAACCCGCGCAAGTCCTGGTACGAACAGGTCAATGACATCTCGACCAACGGCGATCTCGAGGTTTCCTTCAATCTGAAGCGGCCGCAGCCGTCGCTCCTGGCGCTGCTCGCGTCGGGCTATACGCCGGTCTATCCCTGCCACGTCTCGCCCGGCGACATGCGCACGCATCCGATCGGCACGGGCCCATTCAAGTTCGTCGAGTTCAAGGCCAACGAATCGATCAAGCTGACCCGCAATCCCGACTACTGGCGCAAGGGCAGACCCTATCTCGACGGCATCGAGTTCACCATTATTCCGAACCGCTCGACCGCGATCCTGGCCTTCGTCGCCGGCAAGTTCGACATGGCGTTCCCGACCGAAGTGAGCATTCCGCTGCTGAAGGACGTCAAGTCTCAGGCGCCGAACGCGGTCTGCGTGGTCGAGCCGAATAACGTCGCGACCAACATCATCGTCAATTCGTCGGCGCCGCCGTTCGACAATATCGACATCCGACGCGCCATGGCGCTATCGCTCGACCGCAAGGCGTTCATCTCGATCATGTTCGAGGGCCAGGGCGATGTCGGTGGCACCATGCTGCCGCCGCCGAACGGGCTGTGGGGCATGCCGAAGGAGATGCTCGAGACCATTCCGGGCTATGGCCCCGACATCAATGCCAATCGCGACGAGGCCAGGAAGCTGATGCAGAAGGCCGGCTACGGGCCGGACAAGCATCTGGCCGTCAAGGTCTCGACCCGCAACATCCCAGTCTATCGCGACCCCGCGGTAATCCTGATCGACCAGCTCAAGAGCATCTATATCGACGGCGAGCTCGACGTGGTCGAGACCGCGAATTGGTTCCCAAAGATCGCGCGCAAGGACTACATGCTGGGGCTCAATCTGACCGGCAACGCCGTCGACGATCCCGACCAGTCCTTCTACGAGAACTACTCCTGCGGCTCCGAGCGCAACTACACCAATTACTGCAACAAGGAGATCGAAAAGCTCTTCGACGTGCAGTCGCAGGAGACCGATGTCGCCAAGCGCAGGAAAATGGTGTGGGACATCGACAAGAAGCTGCAGGAGGACGTCGCGCGTCCCATCATCTTCCACGCACGCACCGGCAGCTGCTGGCAGCCCTATGTCAAGGGCGTGACGGTCATGTCGAACAGCTCCTACAATGGCTACCGGTACGAAGACGTCTGGATGGACAAGTAGCGCGCCGACGTCCGGGCGGGAGGGCGCGGAATGTTTGCCTATCTGGTGCGGCGCTTGTTCCTGATGCTCGTGACCCTGTTCGGGATCTCGGTCGTCATCTTCTTCCTGTTGCGCATCGTGCCCGGCAACATCGTCGATATCCTGTTCGCCGCGGCCGGCTATGTCGATCCCGCTGACAAGGCCAATCTTGAGAAGGAGCTCGGCATCGACCGGCCGCTTGTCGTGCAATATTGGCACTGGATTAGCGGTTTTCTGCGCGGCGACTTTGGCTACTCCTATGTCTCGGAGAAGCCGGCGCTTCAGGAGATCCTGCCGCGGATTCCGATCACGGCCCGGCTCGCCGGCCTCGCACTGCTGTTCTCGGCCTCGATCGGCATTCCGCTCGGCGTCATCAGCGCGGTCAAGCAGGGCACGCGGCTTGATTACGCGCTGCGCGTGGTCAGCCTCAGCGGATTGTCCCTGCCCTCGTTCTGGCTCGGCCTGCTGATCCTCACCGCGTCAGTCGCGATGTTCAACCAGATGCCGATCTTCAATCCCAATCCCGCGACATGGCTCGAGGCGTTCGCGACCTACGCCGTGCCGGCCGCCGCCGTCGGCTTCCGCAGCGCCGCGCTGACGATGCGCATCACCCGCTCGTCCATGCTGGAGGTGCTGCGGCAGGACTATATCCGCACCGCGCGCGCCAAAGGCGCCTCCGACGCCGCGGTCAACTACAAGCATGCGCTGAAGAACGCGATCCTGCCCGTCATCACCGTGATCGGCATCGAGGCGGCGTTCCTGATCGGCGGTCTCATCGTGACGGAAACCGTGTTCAACATCCCCGGCGTCGCGCGCTTTCTGGTCGAGGCGATCCGCTGGCGCGATTATCCGATCGTACAGAACCTCGTGATGCTGATCGCGGTGGTGGTGGTGAGCGCAAATTTCATCGTCGACATGCTGTACGCGGTGTTCGATCCGCGCATCCGGTACACGGATTAGGAGAGGCGCTTGGCCGCGATCGACTATGACATTGAACTGAGACGCGCCGGCGCGTATGCGACCGGCGGTTGGCGGCGCGTGCTGTTTCTGGCGCAACGGCATGTGCTGGGCGCAGCCGGCCTCTTCATTATGACGCTGTTCGTGCTCACGGCGATCTTCGCGGACTTCATCGCGCGCTACGATCCGCTGACGATCGATTCGACCCGCGCGCTGATGCGCCCGAGCCTCGCACACTGGATGGGCACGGATTCGTTCGGCCGCGACGTCTTCAGCCGCATCATCCACGGTGCGCGCATCTCGCTCGCGGTCGGCATCGGCTCGACCGCGCTTGGCGGCTCGATCGGCGTCATCGTCGGGCTGACATCCGGCTATCTCTCGGGCTGGGTCGACCTCGTGTTCCAGCGCGTCTCCGACGTCCTCCAGGCACTACCGCTGCTGGTGCTGGCCCTGATCATGACGGCGGCCCTCGGCCCGTCGCTGCCGAACGTCATCATCGCCATCGCCATTCCGTTGATCCCGACCGTGTCGCGCGTCGTCCGCGCCAACACGCTGGCGCTGCGCGAACTGCCCTTTGTCGAAGCCGCCAAGTCGATCGGCATGAGCGAGGTGCGGATCGCGCTGCGCCATGTGCTGCCGAACACGCTGGCGCCGCTGATCGTGCTCGCCACCGCGCAGCTCGGCTCCACGATTCTCACCGAAGCCTCGTTGTCCTTTCTCGGCCTCGGCATTCCCGAGCCTTATCCATCCTGGGGCCGCATGCTGTCGGAATCCGCCGCCGAATATGTCCGCACCGCACCGTGGCTGGTGATCTTCCCGGGCATCGCCATCAGCCTCGCCGTGTTCGGCGCCAACCTGTTCGGCGACGCCCTGCGCGACATCCTCGATCCCCGGCAGCGCGGCTGATGGCGAACGAGTCCGATCTCGTGCTCGAGGTGAAGAACCTGAAGACGGTGTTCTTCACCAATTCGGGGCTGTTCAAGGCCGTTGACGACCTCTCCTTCACCGTTAGGCGAGGCGAGACGCTGGCGATCGTCGGAGAGTCCGGCTGCGGAAAGAGCGTCACCGCGCTGTCGCTGATGCGGCTGGTGCCCGATCCGCCCGGCCGCATCGTCGGCGGCTCCATCACGCTTGAAGGCACCGATCTGCTGGCGCTCGATGACGCGCAAATGCGCGCTGTCAGGGGCAACCGCATCTCAATGATCTTCCAGGAGCCGATGACCTCGCTCAATCCGGTGATGCGGATCGGCGACCAGATCGCCGAGGCGGTACGGCTGCATCGCGCGATGCCGGCCAGAGAGGCTCGTGACATCGCAGTCGAGATGCTGCGGCTGGTGCGCATCCCCGAGCCGGCGCGGCGCGCGCGGGAATATCCGCATCAACTCTCCGGCGGCATGCGCCAGCGCGCGATGATCGCGATGGCATTGACGTGCCGGCCCGCGCTGCTGATCGCGGACGAGCCGACCACCGCGCTGGACGTCACCATCCAGGCGCAGATCCTGGCGCTGATCCTCGATCTTCAGAAGGAGCTCGGCACCGGGCTCGTGCTGATCACGCATGATCTCGGCGTTGTCGCGCAGACCGCACAGCGCGTCATCGTGATGTATGCGGGCCGAAAGGTGGAGGAAGCCAGCGTCGAGGCACTGTTCGCCGCGCCAAAGCATCCCTACACGCGCGGGCTGATGGCCTCGATCCCGGCGGTGCCCGCCTCCGGCGTTCCCGCGCAGGCGCGGCTGAACGAGATTCCCGGCACCGTGCCGTCGCTGGCGCGACTGCCGCCGGGCTGCGCCTTCGCGCCGCGCTGCAAGCTCGCGATCAAGCGCTGCGAGGTCGAATATCCGCCGCTCGCAGATTGGGGCGGCGGCCATCTTGCCGCCTGCTGGCGCGCGGCTGACGTGGCGGAGGTGGCATGACCGAGACCCTGCTCGAAGTCACCGACCTGACCAAGCACTATCCGGTGCGTGCCGGCGTCTTGCGCCGGCAAGTCGGCACCGTGCACGCGGTCGACGGCGTCTCTTTCTCGGTTGGCGTTGGCGAAACGTTGGGGCTGGTTGGCGAATCCGGCTGCGGCAAATCGACGGTGGCGCGCAGCGTGCTGCGACTGGTCGAGCCGACTTCGGGCCAGATTCGCCTCGACGGCGAGGACATCACGCATCTGTCCAAGACCGCGCTGCGGCCGCATCGCCGTTCGATGCAGATCGTGTTCCAGGACCCGTTCGCCTCGCTCGATCCGCGCATGACCGCGGGCGACATCGTCGGCGAGCCGCTGGCCGTGCACGGGCTCGCAAGCGGCAAGGCGCTGGAAGCGCGTACCGCAGAACTGTTCGAGCAGGTCGGCTTGCGGCCCGACCAGATGCGCAACTTCCCGCATCAATTCTCGGGCGGCCAGCGCCAGCGCATCTGCATCGCACGGGCGCTCGCGCTCGGGCCGCGCCTGATCGTCTGCGACGAGCCGGTGTCAGCGCTCGACGTCTCGATCCAGGCGCAGGTGATCAATCTGCTGATCGACCTGCAACGGCAGCACGGCTTCTCCTACCTCTTCATCGCGCACGACCTCGCCGTGGTCGCCCATATCAGCCACCGCGTGGCCGTGATGTATCTCGGCCGCATCGTCGAGATATCAGACAAGGACGAGCTGTTCCGCAACCCTCGCCATCCCTACACGCAGGCCCTGCTCGCCTCGGTGCCGATCGCCAACCCGCTGGCGAAGAAGCTCGCGCCACTGGTCGACGGCGACGTGCCGAGCCCGGTCAATCCGCCGCCGGGTTGCGCGTTTCACACCCGCTGCCGGTTTGCGATGGAGCGGTGCAAGACCGAGCGTCCGGCGCTGGTGGACGCTGGCGCCGGACATCAGGTGGCGTGTCTGTTGAATGAGGGGACGGGTCGGGGAGCGTAACTCTCGTGTTCCCGCAAAAGCGGGACCCAGAAGCATCCACTCATTCGGAAGCCACGGCCCCGGCTCGCTTCGCGCGTCCGGGACACAAAGACTATGCCCCGATCTCCGCCACGATCCGCCCCGTCGTCACCTGCTCGCCCTCGGCGACGTCGATCGCGGCGATGACGCCCTCGATGCCGGCCTTATGGACATGTTCCATCTTCATCGCCTCCAGCGTCAGTACCGGCTGACCCGCGGTGACGCGGTCACCCGGCTTGACCAGAACAGCGACGACGCGGCCGTTCATGGCGGCGCGGACTTTTCCGTCGCCACCGTTGCTGGCGGCGGCCTTTGGCGCGGCGAGGGTGAGATCGGTGACCGCGAGCGGGACGCCGCGGTGCTGGAGATAGAGCCGGTCGCCGTCGCGCAGGAACCTTGCGCTGTCCATCACGCCGTCGTGGCGGAAGCGAATGGCGGCGGGATCGAGTTGGTCGATCTCGAATTTGTCCTGGCGTCCGTCTTTGGCGACGGCGTAGCTGCCGTCGCGCTCGCGCATGACCTCGAGCTCGTGCGTGTGGCCAGAGATCTCCACTTTCGCCGGCAACGGGAACGTTGCCGCAAGGCTCCGGCCGCTACGCCAAGGGGGAGCCTGCGGATTGGTCACGTACAGCAGAAGACCGGCGAGCGCTGCGCCGAATGCGCTGTTTGCCGGCGGCGCCAACAGCGCGTCGCGATGCGCGCCGATGAAGGCCGTAGTTGCCTCGCCCTTGGCGAAGCCGGGATGTCGCAGGCAGGACAGCAGGAACGCCTGATTGGTCGTCACGCCGAGAGCGACGAGTTGCTCCAGGCCGCCGATCAGTCGCCCCCGTGCCTCCTCACGGCTCGCGCCATGGCTGATCACCTTGGCGATCATGGAATCGTAGAACGGCGCGATCTCCGAACCCGATTGCAGCGCGTGCTCGACGCGGATGCTGTCCGGCACCTGCCAGTACGCCATCCGGCCGGACTGCGGCATGAAATCCTGCGCGGCATCCTCGGAGCAGAGCCGCACCTCGATGGCATGGCCGGAGAAGCGGATATCCTGCTGCTTCAGCGGCAGCGGCTCGCCGCGTGCGACGCGCAGCTGCAGCTCGACGAGATCGAGCCCGGTGATTGCCTCGGTGACGGGATGCTCGACCTGGAGACGCGTGTTCATCTCCATGAAGTAGAACTCGCCGCTCTCGTCGAGCAGAAACTCCAGCGTGCCGGCGCCTTCATAACGCAGTGCCTTCACGGCGGCGACGGCGACCTCGCCCATCTTCGCGCGCAGCTCCGGCGTGACCGCGGGCGATGGCGCCTCCTCGATCAGCTTCTGATGCCGCCGCTGCACCGAGCAATCTCGCTCACCGAGATGGATGGCGTTGCCGTGGCTGTCGCCGAACACCTGGATCTCGATGTGGCGAGGATTCTGGATGGCGCGTTCGAGGATGACGGTGGGATCGCCGAACGCCGCCTTCGCCTCCGACCGTGCGCTGCGCAGCGCATCCGGGAAGGAGGCCGCATCGGTGACGAGCCGCATGCCGCGACCACCGCCACCGGCGACCGCCTTGATCATGACGGGGAAGCCGATCTTTTTGGCCTCCGCGAGCATGACCTCGTCGCCCTGGTCAGCGCCTTGATAGCCGGGCACGCAGGGCACGCCGGCCTTCTTCATGATCTCCTTGGCGCCGGCCTTGTTGCCCATCGCCAAAATCGCCTGCGGCGACGGGCCGATGAAAACCAGCCCGGCATCCTTGCAGGCCTGCGCAAAATCCTCGTTTTCGGCAAGGAAGCCGTAGCCGGGATGCACGGCATCCGCACCACTGGCTTTTGCCGCAGCAATGATGGCGGGGATATTGAGATAGGATTGCGCGGGCAAGGCTTCGCCGATGCGCACGGCCTGGTCGGCCTGCTTGACGTGGAGCGCATCGCGATCGACGTCCGAATAGACCGCGACGACGCCGAGGCCGAGCCGCCGCGCACTGCGCATCACGCGCAATGCAATCTCGCCGCGATTGGCGATCAGGACCCTAGAGAACGGCCGGTGCTGCACTGATCCGTTCCTCATGGGCGGGCAACCGAGAACTGCATGCGCTGAGGCGTGCGTGCGTCGCCCTCGCGACAGATCGCAAGCACTTCGGACAGCACCGCGCGGGTGTCGCGCGGATCGATGACGCCGTCGTCGAGCACGCGCGCGCTGGTCGAGAACACGTCCATCTGGCCGTCGAACACGCCGATGATCTGCGCCTTCATGGTCTCCAACTTTTCCTTCTCGACCGGCTTGCCGCGGCGGGCTGCGGCGGCCTCGGTCACGATCGCCATGGTTTCGGCGGCCTGCTCGCCGCCCATCACCGCGGTCCTGGCGTTCGGCCAGGAGAAGCAGAAGCGCGGATGGAAGCCGCGGCCGCACATGCCGTAATTGCCGGCGCCGAACGAGGCGCCGCAATAGATCGTGATCTGCGGCACCGTCGCCGACGTCACCGCCTGGATCATCTTCGATCCGTGCTTGATCATGCCGGCTTCTTCATAGGCCTTGCCGACCATGTAGCCGGTGGTGTTGTTGAGATAGAGGATCGGCGTGCGGGTCTGGCAGCAGGCCTGAATGAAATGCGTCGCCTTGTTGGCGCCGGCGGGATCGAGCGGCCCGTTATTGGTGATGATGCCGATCGCTTTCCCCTCGATGCGGGCATGGCCGCAGACGGTGGCAGGACCGTAGTTCGGTGCCATCTCGGTGAAATCGGAATCGTCGACGATGCGCGCGATCACCTGCTTCATATCGACCGGCCGCTTATGGTCCATCGGCATGATGCCGAGCAATTCGTCCTGGTCGTAGCGCGGCGGCTTGAACTGCGGATCCGCCCTGCCCGGCCGCTCCCATTCCAGCGCCGCCATGATCTCGCGCGCGATGCGAAGCGCGTCCCGGTCGTCCTCGGCGAGGTAATCACCGAGGCCGGACACCTGCGTGTGCATCTCGGCACCACCGAGCTCTTCCTCGGTCGCGATTTCACCGGTCGCGGCCTTCAGCAGCGGGGGCCCGGCCAGAAAGGCGCGGGTGCGGCCGCGGACCATGACGATGTAGTCCGACAGGCCCGTCTGGTAGGCGCCGCCTGCGGTGGACGAACCGTGCGTAACGGTGACGACCGGAAGGCCCGCGGCGGAAAGGCGCGCAAGATTGCGAAAGATGTTGCCGCCGCGGACGAAATCCTCGACGCGGTAGCGCAACAGATTGGCACCGGCGCTTTCGACGAGCTGCACATAAGGCAGCCTGTTCTCCAGCGCGAGCTCCTGCACGCGGATCGTCTTGTCGAGGCCGTAAGGCTGCAGCGCGCCGGCGTCGATGCCGGCGTCGTTGGCGCTGACCATGCAGCGGATACCCGAGACGAAGCCGATGCCGGCGATGACGCCGCCACCGGGCACGCTCTTGTTCGCGTCCGGCACGTCGAACATGTAGCCGGCGAGCGTCGACAGCTCGATGAAGGGCGCGCCGGGATCGAGCACCAGCGCAACGCGCTCGCGCGGCAGCAATTGGCCGCGCTTGTGGAAGCGGTCCTTGGCCGCGGCGGATGCGGTACGCGTACGCTCTTCCAACGCGCGCATGCGATCGATCAGGCCGAGCATGCCGTCGCGGTTGGCATGGTAGGCGGCACTGCCGGGGGAAATGGTGTTCTCGAGAATGGACATGACCTGATCCTGCTCGTCATTGCGAGGAGCGAAGCGACGAAGCAATCCAGGCTGCCTCAACGGAAAGACTCTGGATTGCTTCGCTGCGCTCACAATGACGGGTGAGGCGATACCTTACCTGTTCGTCCCAAAGATCTTCCGCGCCTCGGCCGGGCTCGCGATGTCGCGGCCGGCACGGCGGGCACAGGCGGCGATGGCCTCGATCAGCTGGCCGTTCGACGTCACCTTCTTGCCGTCGGCAAGATAGAAGGTGTCCTCCAGACCGGTGCGAAGATGGCCGCCAAGCTCGGCGCAGCGCTGGTGCAGCGGCCAGATCTCCTCACGGCCGATCGCCGTGACCTGGAAATTCGCCTCGGGGCGCTTCAGCTTGATCAGGATCGGCAACAGCTCCGGGTCCGACGGCATGCCGGAGGCGACGCCCATCACGAAGTTGTATTCGAGCGGCCCCTTGTACATGCCGACCTGGGTGTACATCCCGACGCAGCGGACGATACCGACGTCGAAGCATTCGAACTCAGGAATGGTCCCGACCGCGTTCATGACGTCGAGATAGTCCTTCACCTTCTCGACCGCGTTGTCGAACATCATCGGCGGCCAGGCCCAGGTGTTGTCAGCCTTCACCTTCAGATAGTTCAGCGAGCCGGCGTTGCAGGCGGCGATCTCAGGCTTGGTCTCGCGGATGCAATCCAGCGCGCCGCTGTAGTTCGGCCCTGATACGCCCGACGTGTGGTTGATGATCACGCCGGGGCAGGCTTCGCGGATCGCCTGCTGGATCTCTCTGCTGACACCGACCTCCCAGGACGGCAGATGCCCTTTGCCCGGTGCCTGCTGGCGCAGATGGATGTGCATGACGGACGCGCCGGCGTCGAATGCAGCCCTGGCCTCGCGCGCCATCTGCTCGGGCGTGACTGGCACGTTGTGCTGCTTCGGATCGGTGAGCACGCCGTTCAGCGCGCAGGTGATGACGGCCTTGTCGCTCATGCCACTAATGTCTCGCACGTTGAGAATTCAACGCTTGCGATCATGTGACGCGCGGCATGCGGCTTCTTGCGCGGAGAAGCTGGCAAACGAGATGCCGTAGGGCGGGTTAGCCGAAGGCGTGACCCACCCCTTTTGTCTCCACGGAGACAGAATTGGTGGATTACGCCGGCGGACTGCGCTTCGCGCAGCCGCGGGCTAATCCACCCTATGAGAGCGAGCTAGCTCGCTTCCGCCAGCCGCACCGTCTCGGTGCTGCGATAGATCGCAAGATCGCGCGAGCCGACGAAGATCGCGCGCGGCTTCAATCCGTAGAAGCGGCGGATCGAATGGCTGAAATGGGTCGAGTCGGGATAGCCGATGTCCTGCGCGAGATGGGCGAGGTTGAGGTCCTGGTTGGCGAAGTGCAGCAGATGCCGCGCGCGCTTCCAGGCACGGAAGGAACGGAAGGAGATGCCGGTCTCCTCCTTGAACAGGTGCAGGAAGCGCGAGGCGGAGAGACCGGCGTCCGCCGCACATGTATCTGCCGTCACCGGCTCGCCGGTGAAGCGGCCGAGGCGAGCGACCGCGCGCATCACGCGCGGATCCAGCACGCGGCGTGGCAGTGCCTCGCCGAAGCACATCTCGTCGAACTCGGCGGTGGTGATGTCGCCATAGCGGCGCTGGCGCAACAGCGCGTAGGCGGCGAGGATCTTGCGGGCGAAGACGGCGCTCTCGGGCCCTGTCAACCGCTGGGCCAGGGCCTCGATCACGCCATCCGGCATGGTCTCCGGTTCGAGCGTCACGCTGATGACGGTGCGGTAGTCGCTGGCAATGGAATGCGGCTGGTTCGGCAGGGTGACGAACAGCTCAGCGGTGGCGAGAGTGTCGTTAATCGTCAAATGCAGGCTGCCCTTCACGGCCACATAGATATGGCAGGAGCCGGGGGCCCGCTTGCGGGGGCGGCCGAGCAGGCCGGCATAGAAGACCCGCTCCGGCGTGATCAGCATCAGATGGTCGGATTCGCGACCTTTATCTTCCATGGGGATCCTCCTCGCGCGGCTCTCATGGCCGCTGCGGACGGAGGTCACCTTAGCGGAAATTCGGGCGCTGTCACGACGGGATAGCGCTATCATGGAGCGCAAAACATCATCATTCCGGGACGTCCAGAGGACGAAACCGGAACTGGCAAGCAGCAGCTTCATCAGCCGACGAAGCTACGCCCTCGCACGCGGCGCAACATTCTGCTCGGCGCCGGCCTTTTGCTCCGCAGCAACCGCGCGCTTGAAGCCATCGCGCTGCTGCAATCGTGCCCAATAGGCTGCGACATTTGGCCCAAAGTCCTTCGCCAGGCCGATGTTGTCGGCGAGGCGGAGTGCGTAGCCGATCACGATGTCGGCGGCGGTGAAGCGGCCGGCGCACAAGGTTTCAGCATTCGCGGTCGCTGCCTCGACGGCGCGCAGCCTCCCTAAGAACCATTTTGCATAATCGCTGGCGACTTGCGGATTGCGGCGCTCCTCCGGCTCAAGCTGGGTGTACCGGAGCACCAGCGTCTGCGGGAAGGTTAACGTGGCGTCGCTGAAATACATCCAGTTCAGGAAGGCGCCATAGGCGAGATCGTCGGGTCCGACCATCAGCGGCGTCGGCCCATGCTTGATTCCGAGATAGTGGCAGATGCCGGAGGATTCGGTCATCCTGGTCTCGCCGTCGACCATGAAGGGAATGGTGCCCAGCGGATTGAGCGCAAGGTACTCCTTGGCGAAGACACGCGGCGGGAACGGCAGCATCTTCAATTCGTAGGGAAGGCCCATCTCTTCCAGCATCCAGAGCGGACGGAACGAGCGCGCGGCATCGCAGTGATAGAGCGTGATCATCAGGCGTTCCCCTTACTACCCGGCAGCGTGCCCATCATCTTGCACAGAACCATCAGCATGACCTCGTCGGCGCCGCCGCCGATCGAGGTCAGGCGGCTATCGCGATAGGCACGGCTGACCGGCGTCTCGTTGGTAAAGCCCATTCCACCCCAATATTGCAAGCAGGCGTCAGTGAGCTCGCGCCCGAGCCGGCCCGCCTTCAGCTTGGCCATGGTCGCAAGCCGCGTCACATCCTCTCCGGCCACCAGCGCTTCGGCGGCGCGATAAATCAGCGCGCGCAGCAGCTCGACCTCGGTCTGCATCTCCGCAAGCTTGAAGTGCACGACCTGGTTATCGAGGATGCTTTGGCCGAACGCCTTGCGGTTGCGGGTGTATTCGATGGTCTGGTCGATGATGTATTCATGCGACTTCAGGCAGGCGGCCGCGCCCCAGAGCCGTTCCTCCTGGAACTGGATCATCTGGTAGGTGAAGCCCTTGCCCTCCTCGCCGATCCGGTTGCGCTTGGGCACACGGACATCGTCGAAGAAGATCTGCGCAGTGTCGGAGGAGCGCATCCCCATCTTGTCGAGCTTTCGCGCGACGTTGACGCCCTTGCTCTTCATGGGGACGCAGATCAGCGACTTGTTGCGGTGAACGGGCCCATCGCTGGTGTTGGCGAGCAGGCAGATCCAGTCGGCCTGGGTGCCGTTGGTGATCCACATCTTACCGCCGTTGATGACGTAGTCGTCGCCGTCCGAGCGCGCGTTGGTCTTGATCGAAGCGACGTCGGAGCCGGCACCGGGCTCGGAAACGCCGATGCAGGCGACGAAGTCGCCCGAGATCGACGGCGCCAGAAATTCGCGCCGCACCTCGTCCGAGCCGAACCGCGCCAGCGCCGGCGTCGCCATGTCGGTCTGCACCCCGATCGCCATCGGCACGCCACCACAGGTGATGGCGCCAAGCTCCTCCGCCATCATCAGCGCGTAGGAGTAGTCGAGGCCCGAGCCGCCAAACTCGACCGGCTTGTTCAATCCGAGGAAGCCGAGACTGCCCATCTTCTTGAACAGCTCATGCGCCGGGAAGATGTCGGCCTTCTCCCATTCATCGACATGAGGATTGATCTCGGCGGCGATGAATTTCTGCAAGGACCGGCGGATATCGTCGTGGTCGGCGGTGAATAGCATTCTTTCCCCTTTGTCATTCCGGGGCGCGCGAAGCGCGAACCCGGAATCCATTCCTCTACAGTGCGTGCAGCCCGATGGATTCCGGGCTCGACGCTTCGCGCGCCCCGGAATGACAGCGGGTGTCACAACCCCATCTGCCTTGACGCCAGATCTTTCATGATCTCCTCGGTGCCGCCGCCGATGGCGTTGACCTTGACCTCGCGGTAGATGCGCTCGGCCTTGATGCCGCGCATGAAGCCGGCGCCGCCAAAGATTTGCACTGCTTCCGAGGCGCAGAACGCCATGGTCTGCGTCGCCTGGTTCTTCATCATGCAGATTTCCGCTACCGGGCTCTCGCCCTGCTCCAGCCGCCAGGCCAGCACTTCCAGCATGGCCTGCGAGGCGGCAACTTTCTGCGCCATGTCGACGATCTTGTGGCGGATGACCTGGTGCTGGGCGAGCGGCTTGCCGAAGGTCTTGCGCTCCCTTGCGTAGCCGATCGCCTCATCAAGGCAAACCCGCGCGAAGGCCGTGCAGCCCGCCGCCATGCCCATGCGCTCGCTGTTGAAATTCTGCATGATGATCTTGAAGCCCTGGCCCTCTTCGCCGATCAGATTTTCGGCCGGCACGCGGCATTCGTCGAAATGCAGCGTCGCGGTGTCCGAGGCCCACCAGCCCATCTTCTTCAGCTTGATGCGCGACAGGCCGGGGGTGTCGCCCTCGATCAGGAGCAGGCTGACGCCGCCGGCGCCCTCGCCGCCAGTGCGCACCGCAACGGTCAGATAATCGGCGCGCACGCCGGAGGTTATGAACGTCTTCTCCCCGCTCACGACGTAGTGATTGCCGTCAAGCCGCGCCTTGGTGCGGAGGCCCGCGACATCAGAACCACCGCCCGGCTCGGTGATCGCGAGCGCGGAGATCTTCTCGCCGGCGAGCACCTGCGGCAGCACGCGTGCCTTGACCTCGGGGCGCGCCGCACGCGCTATCGGCGGCGAGCCGATGGTGTGGCTCATCAGGCTGGCGCTGATGCCGCCGGCGCCAGCCCTCGCCAATTCCTGGCTCGCCACGATCTTCATGAACTGGTCGGCGGCGATCCCGCCATATTCCTCCGGGAATCCCAGCCCCAAAAGCCCGATCTCGGCCGCCTTGCGATAGAGCACGCGGGGGAATTCCCCGGCCTCGTCCCATTCATGGGCGAACGGCGCGATCTCCTTGTCGACGAAGCGCCGCATCACGTCGCGGAAGGCATCGTGCTCGGCGGTATAGAACGGGCTCTTCATCGCGCTCGCCTCGCTGGCGGATTCGTCTCGTCCACCATGGCCGGAACGATAGCGGTTCACTTGCGCCGAGTGGCTGGTCTAGAGCCGTTTGGAGACTGACTATCGCACTAGCAACTCAACGCAAGACGATTTTCGTCCCCCGCAGGCCAACTCCAGATCAAAGAACAAGTCAAAAAGAAGTGCTGCACAAAACTCCGGCTGGCCCCCCAGGGCCATGCCGGGCATGGTGCATGACAATAAGAATGCAGGCGGCACCAGACCGCCGAGGGAGGAATTTGTGGCCGTTCGTTACTACGACTGGATCGCTCATCATGGCCGCCGCACACCCAACAAGGTCGCGGTCATCGACCTCGCCAGCGAGCGCCGCTTCACCTATTCGCAGTTCGATGCGCGTATCGCGCGCCTGGCCGGATTCCTCCGCGACACGCTGAAGGTCTCGCGTGGCGACCGCGTTGCGGTGCTGGCGCTCAACACGACCGATACGCTGGAAGTGCAGTTCGCATGCGGGCGGCTGGGCGCGATCTTCGTACCGCTGAACACCCGCCTCACCGTTCCCGAGCTTCAGTTCATCACCGGCGATTGCGCGCCGAAGGTGATGATCCACGATACTGATCTGGCCGAAACCGCGCTCGCCGTCGCGAAGCTCTGCAACGTCGCAACCAGCCTGCTGCTCGGCCCCGGCGGCACCTATGAGGCCGGCATCGCCGCCACCAAGCCTCTCGACCGTGCCGAAGAGGTCACGCTCGATGACGTCTCGACCATCATGTACACGTCGGGCACCACGGGGCATCCGAAGGGCGCGACCATTACCCATGGCATGACGTTCTGGAACTGCGTCAATCTCGGCGGCCCCGCCTGCATCGGGCCGGCCTCGGTATTGCTCACCGTGCTGCCGCTGTTCCACACCGGCGGGCTCAACTGCTACACCAATCCGGTGCTGCATGCCGGCGGCACCGTGCAGATCATGCGTGCCTTCGATCCCGGTGTCGCGCTCGGCCTGATCGACGATCCTGCGCAGGGCATCAACGTGTTCTTCGGCGTGCCGGCGATCTACCAGTTCATGGCGCAGCATTCGGCCTTCGCGACCACCGATCTTGGCCGGCTGATCGTCGGCGGTGTCGGCGGCGCGCCGATGCCGGTGCCGCTGCTGAAAGTCTGGGAGGCGCGCGGCGTCGCGCTTCAGCAAGGCTACGGCATGACCGAGACGTCGCCCGCCGTGCTGGTACTCGACCGCGAGGACGCGGCGCGAAAAGCCGGCTCCGCCGGCAAGCCGGTGCTGCACACAGAGGTGCGGATCGTCCGCCCCGACGGCAGCGATGCCGATGTCGGCGAACTCGGCGAGCTCTGGGTGCGGGGACCGAACATCACGCCCGGCTACTGGAACAGGCCGGAAGCGAACAAGACGTCGTTCACCGACGGCTGGCTGCACACCGGCGACGCCACCCGCATCGACGAGGAAGGCTTCTACTACATCGTCGACCGCTGGAAGGACATGTACATCTCCGGTGGAGAAAACGTCTATCCGGCCGAGGTCGAGAACGTCCTGCACCAGCTCAATGCGATCGCGGAAGCGGCCGTGATCGGCATTCCCGACGCGCAATGGGGCGAGGTGGGCCTCGCCATTGTCGCGGTCAAGCCCGGCCAGCGGCTGACCGAGGCCGATGTCTTCGCGCACTGCGCGGCGAATCTGGCGCGGTTCAAATGTCCGCGCCAGGTCCGCTTCGTCGATGCGCTGCCACGCAATGCCACCGGCAAGATCCACAAGCCGACCCTGCGCAAGGACTTTTCGGTCGCCTCCGAAGTCGACAAAAAAGTCGCCAACGCCTGATCAAAGCGCCCTCTCGGGCGCTTTTCTTTTCGACGTGCCTGCCCAACCAGAAGACGACTCAAAGAAGAACCCCAAGGAATTTCAAGGAATTTACATGAACAAGAAACTCTCCCTGCTCGCCGCGGCAACCGCACTGACGTTGCTCACGACCCAGGGCGCTTACGCGCAGAAAAAATACGACACGGGTGCCAGCGACACCGAGATCAAGATCGGCAATGTCGAGGCCTATTCCGGCCCCGCTTCCGCCTACGGCATCATCGGCAAGACTGAAGACGCCTATTTCAAGATGATCAATGACCAGGGCGGCATCAACGGCCGCAAGATCAATTTCATCTCCTACGACGACGGCTACTCGCCGCCGAAGACGGTGGAGCAGGTCCGCAAGCTGATCGAGAGCGACGAAGTCTTTCTCGTCTTCAACGCGCTGGGCACGCCGACGCAGACCGCCGTGCAGAAATATCACAACGCCAAGAAGGTGCCGCAGCTCTTCCTCGCCACCGGCGCCAGCAAGTGGAACGATCCGAAAGCCTTCCCCTGGACCATGGGCTTCCAGCCCAGCTACCGGGTCGAGGCGCGGATCTTCGCGAAATACATCATGAAGGCGAAGCCCGACGCCAAGGTCGCGATCTTCTACGCCAACGACGATTTCGGCAAGGATTACGTCGCCGGCATCAAGGAGATCTTCGGCGACAAGGCGTCCTCGCTGATCGTCGCCGAAGAGAGCTATGAGACCACCGAGCCCTCGATCGATTCCCACATCGTCAAGCTGAAGGGCACCGGCGCCAACGTCTTCGTCAACATCGCGACGCCGAAATTCGCGGCACAGGCGATCAAGAAGATCGCCGAGCTCGAATGGAAGCCGATGCAAGTGATGACGGACGTCTCGATCTCGATCGGCGCGGTGATGCAGCCGGCCGGCCTGCAGGCCTCCGAGGGCGTGCTGTCGGCTGGGTACCTGAAGGACGCCGCCGACCCGCAATGGAAGGACGACGACGGCATGAAGAAGTTCCTGGCCTTCGTAAGCAAGTATATGCCCGGCACCGATATCACCGACACGAATGTGGTCTACGGCTATACCGCGGCCCAGGCCCTGGTTCAGACGTTAAAGCAGTGCGGCGATGATCTGACGCGGGAGAACGTGATGAAGCAGGCCGCGAGCCTGAAGGACTTCGCGCCCGATACGCTGATCCCCGGCATCAAGATCAATACCAGCTCCAGCGACTTCGCCCCGATCGAGCAGCTCAAGATGATGCAGTTCAAGGGCGGCAAGTGGGACCTGTTCGGCGACATCATCAGCGCCGAAACGGGCGGCTAGTTCGATCGACCCTGCCCGCCTGAAAAGACCGGATAGCGGCCGAAAGGCCGCTATCCTTTTTTGGCAAGGGGTGCCGGACGACCGCTGCCGGAGTCCGGCATGTCCTGACCGACGTCGATGGCCACGATGGACAGGCCAAGACGGCGAGAATCACCGACACCCCTGAGCACCGGGCACGCCCATGCGAGCGTGGCGATACCGGACGGCGGCAGATCGACGCTCAACGTGTAGCTGTCGCGACCGATCACGATCGCATCAGGATCGACGGGCGCACCGTCGAGGTAGAAATGCGTGCCGATCCTGTCCAGCGGCGCCCGAAGCGCGGGACTTTGAACGTGGATTGTGTTGCGGCCGGGAGCTCCCTTGATGCGGACGGCGGCCTGCGGTTCGCTCCAGCGGAAGGTGTGACCGGCGGAGGACTCCAAGGCATGGAACCCGATCTGCGCGAGAACATGATTCCCGAGGGGCCTCGCAACGAGCCCTCCACTCCGACGGTTGCGACGGATGCAGCCGAGCCTTTGAAGCCGGATCAATGCCGCGATGTAGCGCCGCATCCAACGTGCGATGGCTTCGCTCGATCCCACCACCGTCAGCGAGTCCAGGACCGCGCGCGCATAAACGACCGTCAACCGCGCTGCCGCACGCACGGGAAGATCCCCGAGCGTCGCCAGCACGACCCAGCGCACGAGGGCTCGCAGCTTTTCGCCGGGTTGCTTCCAGCCCCGGCCGGAGAGGCTATAGCGCACGAACACCTTCAGCACATCGCGCGCGAGCAGGGGGTCAAAGCCTGCCCACTCGCTCCATTCGACCGGGATCTCGAGCAGTTCGGTACCGGGATCGCGGCGGCCTTCGCTGAGATAGCGGATCTCACCCTGCACGAAATCGAGCGTGAATTTCTTCAGCTCGCCGATCTCGCCGATGTAGTAGTGATGGAAGCACGCTTCTTCGAGATAACCGATCGCATGACCTCTGGCGTGATATGCGGCGGCGAGCACCCATTCGGCAAAATGGCCGAGCTCCTCTCGCAGGCCGCCGCACTCCCAGTAAACGTCGCGCCGCGTCACGAAGCATTGGTCCAGGACCTTGCGCCAGGGATGCACCTTCATGCCGAACTCGATGTCGGCCTGGTACATCGCGGCCTCTGCCTCCGACAGGCGATTGTGGCAGATCGGCACCGATCTGCAGGAGAACCCGGCCCAATCGGGATGATTGTCGATCGCGCGGATGCAGAGCTCGATCACATCCGGCTCCGGCCGACAATGCGATTCCGTGAAGAACAGATAGCTGCCGCGAGCCTTTGTTGCGCCGAATGCGCAGAGCCCGATGTCGTGCTCCGATGGCGTGAATTCCAGGCGCGCCCTGTCACCGGCGAGCGCCCTCAGCTCGTCGTGCGCCGTGAAGTCGGGAGGCACGACCAGGATGATTTCGTAGAGAGATTTCTCAGCGGTCTGCGACACCCAACCGAGCCAGGACTGCTCCCACTGCCCGCGATGATATTCGAGCGGGATGATGACGGAGAACATGGGCCGCTCTGGACTCATGCCGGATCTCACTCCTCAACATGATCGCGCAGGTCGCCGACCTCGGGCGCAGGTCTAGGCGGGCAGAAACAGAGCAAAAGATTCGTCGACGGTGCGGCGAAGGTGATCCCGATATAATTTGTAGTTGGCGTGATCGGATGTGACCCGCCCCACGGACGGATCGGAAATGTTTCTTGCAGGCACGTAGGCGATCGGCGCTGCGATCGGCGTCAGTTGCGAACCAGGACCGGCACGGAGAGTCGAGATGATGCCGTACATTTCGCCGGCCACCGTCGGCCGCGACACAGTGATCACGCGATGCTGGCCGTGCTTGATGATGACAAGATAGATGAAGCCGGACTGATGCGGCACAGCGACCTCGCCGGTGTGCTCATAGGCCGCATCGGTCCGCTCGCCCTCGCGGAACACCAGTGCAGAGACCTTCGGCTCCCAGACGATTTCGGTGCGGTAGGCGAAGATCGCGTCCTTGTCGCCGAACGACGGCCGCAACGTGATGTAGACGTCCTCGAGCCAGGTCACGGCGCGATGCGCATAGGAACCAAGGCTATCGGGCGCGACATCGTTTGCGGCCAGAGGCGTCACCACGACGGCGCTTTTTCGCAAGGACACGCCGAGTGCCTGCTCCAGCCGCACGGTCGTCGCCAGCGTGAAAGGCCGGCGGCCGCCAAGCACCTTCTCCAGCGTCGACAGACTGAGCTTGGCCTGCTCGGCCAGCGCCTGCCGGGAGATCCGGCGCCGGGCGAGCTCCTCGCGAATGGTCTCCGCGATTTCGCGGCTCTGCTCGTCCGACAGCTGCTTGTCGGTGAATTTATCCTGCGTCTGCATCTTGGCCCTGCCTTGGAAGCACCATTCTAGCAGGGCGGACAGACCGGCACAAAACCGCACATGGCCGCCTCGGCGCGGGCCCACCCGGGCCGCCCGCGGCGGAACATTGCCGATCGTTCTGCTCGCGAAGTCTCCCCTCCCGGCGGAAGCTGACCCCACCACACATCCTTTGGGAGCAGGTCAAATGGACACCTACGACGTAGCCGACCGCGACGAACATCCCATGCTGGGCCGGCTGATCAAGCTCGGATTGTTTCTTCTCGTGCAAGGCATCGCCGTGATGCTGGTCGCCTTCGTCGCGCTGCTGGTGAGCTTCGAGCCGGGTTGGTCGGCAACGACGGAGCAGGCCAGCCTGCTCCAGCCCGGCGACGCCAGATCCGGATCCTTGCTGCTGAAGGAAGACGGCGCCACCATCGAAGCGATCCGCCTGGGCGTCGACGTCGACATCACGGTATCAGGCCCGACCCTGCGTGCCCGCGTCACCCAGATCTTCCGCAACCCGACCAAGGACTGGGTCGAGGCGACCTACGTCTATCCGCTCCCCACGGGCGGCGCTGTCGATACGCTCAAGATGGTGGTCGGCGACCACGTCATCGTCGGCGACATCAAGGAGCGACAGCAGGCCCGCGTGATCTACGAGCAGGCGCGCCGTGCCGGGCAGAAGGCGGCGTTGACCGAGCAGGAGCGTCCGAACATCTTCACCAATTCGATCGCCAATATCGGCCCCGGCGAGACCGTGCTGGTGCAGATCGAATACCAGGAGCCCGTGCAGCAGAGCGCGAACGAATATTCGCTGCGCCTGCCGCTGGTGGTCGGGCCGCGCTACAATCCTGCCCCGATCGTGCAAAGCGTCGACTTCCGCCAGGATGGCTCCGGCTGGGGCGCAACCAACTCGGATCCGGTGCCGGACCGCGACCGCATCTCGCCGCCGGCTCTGGATCCCGCGAAGAATGCGCCGGTCAATCCAACCAGCATCACGGTCCATCTGAAGGCCGGCTTTGCCCTGGGCGAGGTCAAGAGCCACCACCACAACGTCAAGGTCGAGAGCCCGGATGACACGACGCGAATCGTCACGCTCGCCGACGGCGCCGTGCCCGCCGACCGCGATTTCGAACTGACCTGGAAGCCGGCCGCCGCGAAGGCGCCGTCAGTCGGCCTGTTCCGCGAGCGTGTCGGCGATGCCGACTACCTGCTCGCCTTCGTTACCCCGCCCAGCGCCGAGCAGGCGACGCAGAAGCCGCTGCCGCGCGAGGTCGTGTTCGTGATCGACAATTCCGGTTCAATGGGCGGCACGTCGATCGTGCAGGCCAAGGCCAGCCTGACTTTCGCTCTCTCCCGGCTCCAGCCCAATGACCGCTTCAACGTCATCCGCTTCGACGACACGATGGACATGCTGTTCCCGACCTCCGTGCCGGCCGACGCCGCGCATGTCGGTGAAGCCACCGCGTTCGTCAGCGCCCTGCAGGCGCGCGGCGGCACCGAGATGGTGCCGGCGATGCGCGCCGCACTGACCGACAAGCTCGGCGACACCAACACCGTTCGCCAGGTCGTGTTCCTGACCGACGGCGCGATCGGCAACGAGCAGCAATTGTTCGAGACGATCACGGCGATGCGCGGCCGCTCGCGGGTGTTCATGGTCGGCATCGGGTCCGCGCCCAACACCTATCTGATGACGCGCGCTTCCGAGCTCGGCCGTGGCGCCTTCACTCATATCGGTTCCGTCGAGCAGGTCGAGGAACGCATGCGCGGCCTGTTCGGCAAGCTGGAGAACCCGGCAGTGACCGGCCTCAGCGCGAAGTTCTCCGAAGCCAAGGCCGACGTAACGCCGGGGATCATTCCCGACGTCTATCGCGACGAGCCGCTTGTACTTGCGGCCAAGCTCGACAAGCTTGCCGGCTCGCTCGAGATCAAGGGCCGTGTCGGCGACCGTCCGTGGTCGGTGACCCTGCCGCTGCAAAACGCGGCCGAGGGCAAGGGCCTGTCGAAGCTCTGGGCCAAGCGCAAGATCGGCGATGCCGAAGTGGCCCGCTCCCTGCGCGAGATGACGCCGGACGACTCCGACAAGGCGATCCTGGCGCTCGCGCTCGACCATCAGATCGTCACGCGGCTCACCAGCCTCGTCGCGGTCGACAAGACGCCGAGCCGCCCCGAAGGCGCGCCGCTCAAGCTCAGCGAATTGCCGATCAACCTGCCGGCCGGCTGGGACTTCGAGAAGGTCTTTGGCGAACGGCCGCATTTGACGCCGACACAGTTGCGCGAGCGCCATGCCGACGCAGGCAACCAGCCGGCGGCGCGACGGCCGGCACCCGCCGCACCGGATGCGATCCGCCTGCCCAAGACCGCAACCTCGGCCGAGCTGAAGATGATCGCAGGCCTGATCCTGATCGTGCTTGCCCTGATCCTGTTCGTGTTCAACCGGCGTCAGCCCTTGCTCACTGACGCTGCTTGAGAGAGGAGCTCCCCGAACTCCTCTGCTTGGCGCGCGCGGCTGCCCGTCCCGTACCACGGCCGCGCGCGCCCTTTTCTTGATGTCATTGCGAGCAATGACGAATGTGGAAACCATGCCCCGCCTCATCCCTCCTCTGGCTCTGGCGCTCGTCGGCCTCATCCTGTTCGGCGACGGCGCCTACATTCATGCCAAGGCATGGCTCGCTCAGGTGCTACTCGAGCGCGCGTTCGACAGAAGCATAGCGACCGGCGAGACGGTCAAGCCATGGTCGTGGGCCGACACATGGCCGGTCGCGCGGATCGAGGTGAAGCGAATCGGCGCCAGCGCCATCGTGCTGGAGGGCACCAGCAGTCAGGCGCTCGCCTTCGGACCCGGTCATCTCGACCGAACGGTTGATGCCGGAGAGCGCGGCGTTGCCGTATACGCTGCGCATCGCGATACTCATTTCCGCTTCTTGCGGAATGTTGCCATTGGTGACGTGATCGATGTCACACGCAGTGACGGCAAGCACTTTCGTTACCGGGCGGACTCCTCCGCAGTGGTTCGCTTCGATGATTCTGTCATCGATCCCTCAACACAGGATGTCGAACTCGTGCTCGCGACCTGCTGGCCGTTCGACGCCATCACGCCCGGCCCCGAGCGCTACATTCTGCACGCAACCTTGATCGGAACCGGTGAATAGCAATTCACAGTCGTCCCTTCCGGGATCGGCAGAAGCCGCGCCGAACGGCCAGCGAACCGCCTGGCGACACCGCTGAACTGGCGGCATCGCCGGGAGACCTATATGGATGGACGATTGATGTTTTGACGCTGCAATTTTCAGGACCACCAGTAATGGACGATAAGTACAGGCAGCGCCTGGAACAGCTCGAAAATCGCGTCGCGCTGCTGGAAAGAAATCTGGACCTCGTCTCCGCCGGGCAAAGACGCTCATCCCTTCGCAGCCTGTGGCGACGCCCGCCGCTATGGACTTTCGAGCAGTATCAGCCGCGTCTGCTCAACCTGAACGCCTTCAGGCCTGCGCCTGCGATTCCCGCCGATGCGCCGCGAATCGCGATGGTCACACCGAGCTACAATCATGCGCAATATCTCGGCGCCACGATCGCGAGCGTGACGAGCCAAGGCTATGCGAACCTGCACTATCACGTTCAGGACGGCGCCTCGATCGACGGTACGCTCGATCTCCTGAAGAGCCTCGGCGGAGGTTTCAGCTGGAAGAGCGAGCCCGACGCGGGACAGTCGAGCGCCATCAATCTGGGCTTTGCCGGCGTCGACTGCGAGATCATGGCTTACCTCAACAGCGACGACGTGCTGCTGCCCGGAACGCTCGCCTATGTCGCCAACTACTTCACCTCGCACCCCGACGTCGACGTCGTCTACGGCCATCGCATCTTCATCGATCGCGATGGGCTCGAGGTCGGGCGTGCCGTGCTGCCGCCGCACGACGGCGACGCGCTGCAATATGCCGACTATATTCCGCAGGAGACGATGTTCTGGCGCAAGCGCGTGTGGGACAGGATCGGGCCGATCGACGAGAGCTTCCACTACGCGATGGATTGGGACTTCATCCTGAAGGCGCAAGCCGCGGGGTTCAAATTCGTGCGCCTGCCGCGATTTCTCGCCTGCTTCCGCATCCACGATGCACAGAAGACGGCGTCAACCTACGCAGTCGGCGTCAGGGAGATGGGCGTCCTGCGGCGACGTGTTCTCGGCTTCGATCCGTCGCAGATGCAGATCCGGCGCGCCATCGCCCCCTATCTCACGAAGCAATTGGCGTATCATTACGCCCACAAGCTGAGCCTGCTGCGCTACTGATCAGGCGCAGATCAGCGACGTCGTGAGGCAGCGGCGCCGCCGTCGAGCCAGATCCGTTCGAGGCCGATGCCGAGCGGACGCACGTCGGAGCTCAACGCCAGATCCGCCGGCGAGCGGGGATCGGAGAGTGCCAGGCTGATGGTCAGCGTCCCGTCGGCGCCGATCGCAGCCGGATCGAGCCTCAACCTGCGCAAGCCGGCGAACGCATCATCGGCAGATACGCATAGTGCGCCTGAAAGGCGAACACGCGCGCCAGTTCGCGGCGTGAGGAGACACGTTTTACGGACGAAGTGAAGTCGATCTCCGCCAGCAGCCGGTTGCGGAATGCCGGATGGTAATAGTTCGGCCAGTAATAGCTGTAAGCACGCCAGCTCAACAGGTCGATCGCACCGCCCGCGAGAATGTCCGTCGCTGTGGCGCAGGCGTAAGGCATCAACCCGTCATCGTCGCCGATGAAGGTAGCGTACTCGCCCGCGGCATGGCCGAGCGCGCTCTCCCAATTATCTGTCATCGTGAGGACGGTGTCGCTCGCGAAGTGCTTGAAGCGCGCGTCCTTCAGGCCCTCGACCATCTCGGCAATCTCGGGATTTCCACCGTTGTTCTGGACGATGAATTCACAATCCACGTCGGCGGGCTGGCACGCCATGGTCGCCAGCGCGTGACGAAGCGTGTCGGGACGATCGAGAGTCGGCACCACGACGGAGAGCAGCGGTATGATCACCATTGAGAGAGATGAACGTCACGACGTCGTAGCACTTCGTGTCGCCGTTCGCACTTTCGCCAAAAGTCTGGTGATGCTAGCCTTTATGGCGAAGCTCGACCATTCCGCCACACGGCATGGAGCTCGTCACGATCAATCCCGCCAGATGCCGGCGCATGGCAGCGCGCTGCAACAAGAACAATAGGTGAGGAAGCGCCATGGAAGCCCAAACGCCTGCGCCCGTCTCTCCCCGTCCATGGTCTCCCTCGCCCGACGCCAGCGACGTCGTCAAAGGCATCCACGCCATGCTGCACCCGCACAACATCGTGCTGGTGGGAGCGACCGACAAGCCCGGCAACTACGCCGAGCGCATCTGGAACAATCTGGTCAAGTACGGCTACGAGGGCGGGCTCTATCCGGTCAACGCCAAGCGGGAGACCATCTGGGGGGTGCCCTGTTTCAAGGACTTTGCAAGCCTCCCGGAAAAGCCCGACCACGTGCTGGTGCTGGTGCCGGCGCGTTTTGCGGTGCAGGTGATCCGAGATGCGGCGGCGGCCGGCGCGCGCTCGGCGACCATCGTCACCTCGGGCTTCAGCGAACTGCAGGATGAGGAAAGCCAAAAGCTTGCCGCCGAGCTGCAAGCCGCGGTGCGCGAGACGGGCCTCGCGGTTACCGGTCCGAACTGCCTCGGCAATTTGAGCGCGGGCGAAAAGCTCTTCACAAATATCGACGACCGCGTCGTCACCATGGCGCAGGGCGCGCTGGCTATCGCCGGGCAGTCCGGCGCGATCGTCATGGCGATCCGCCAGGCGCTGGAGGATCGCGGCGTAGGCGTCGGCTACATGGTGACGACCGGCAACGAAGCAGGGCTCGAAACGCCGGACCTGATGCGCTATTTCGCCGAAGACCCGAGCATCAAGGTGATCGTGGTCTATCTCGAAGGCGTACGCAACACCAAGGCGTTTCGCGACGCCTGCAAGGCGGCCCGCGCCGCGAGCAAACCCGTGATCGCGCTCAAGCTCGGATCGTCGGAAGGCGGCCGTGCCGCGGCGATGGCGCATACCGGCGCACTGGCAGGCTCGATCGAGACGTTCGATGCCGTCGCAACGCGCGAGGGCGTGATCCGGGTCGGCGGCCTCGACGAACTGATCGAGACCACCGAATGCTTCGTCCACGCAGCGGTGCCCAAAGGCGACCGGCTTGCCGCGGTCACGCTGTCCGGCGGCAAGCGCGGCATGCTGATCGACGCCTTCTATGCAGAAGGCCTGAACTTTGCGCCGCTGAGTTCCCATGTCAGCTCGGAACTGGCAAAGATGCTCGGGCCGGGCTCCATCGTCGGCAATCCGCTCGATGCCGGTTTCGCCGCAGTGGTGGATCCCTCCGTCTATATGAAATCGATCGAGCTGATGATCGATGATCCCGAGATCGACATCGTCATCATCGACGCGGAGCTGCCAAAGACGCCGCACGAGCTGCGTGAGCGCAATCTGCGCATTGTCGACGGGATGGCCAGCCGGGCCTCGAAACCCGTGATCTACGTCAGCGCGATGTCGATCGGCTTCACTGAATTCACCAAGGGCCTGCGCAAATCCCTGCCTCATCTCGCCGTCATGCAGGGCATGGACCGCGCCGTGAAGGCGATCAAGTCACTGCTCGACTATGCGAAGCTGCGCAAGGAGGTGCCCGACATCGTCTCGAGCTCCAGGCCTGCCGCGCGGGCCTTGCTGGATAAGGCGCTGAAGTCGGCGAGCGGAGCCGCGCTCGACGAGGTCGCCTCGAAGAAGCTGCTGAAGGCCTACGGCATTCCGATCTCGAAGGAGGCGATCGCGCAGACGGCGGCCGAGGCGGTGAAGATCGCCAAGCAGATCGGCTTTCCGGTCGTGGCAAAGGTCGTCAGCGCCGAGATCCTGCACAAGTCCGATATCGGCGGCGTGGTGCTGAACCTCAACAGCGCGGCCGAGGTGAAGAAGGCATTTTCCGACATCACCGCGCGGGTGAGCCGATTGAAGGGCAAGCCGAAGCTCGACGGCATCCTGATCGCGCAGCAGGTCAAGGCCGATCTCGAACTGGTGGTCGGCGCCTCGCTCGACGCCGAGATGGGACCGGTGGTGCTGTTCGGCACCGGCGGCATCGATATCGAGCTGATGAAGGACGTCGCGCTCGCCGGCGCGCCGCTGGACGAGGCCGAGGCACGACTCCTGATCGGCCGCACCAAAGCCGGCATCAAGATGCGCGGCTATCGGGGCAAGCCGGCCTTGCACGAGGCTTCGGCGGTCAAGGCGCTGGTCGGCCTGTCCGACCTGATCGCCGATGCCGGCGACCGGATCGCCTCGATCGACATCAACCCGTTCCTGATCAACGCCAGGACGGGCGTGGCCGTCGATGCTCTGATCGTGCTGAACAACGCTGCGGCAAAACGCGCGGTTGGGCACTGATGTATCGTAGGGTGGATTTACGCAGCGTAGTCCACCAATTGCACGACGGAACGAAGTGGCGGGTTACGCTTCGCTAACCCGCCCTACTTAACATTGCGGACTCCTTCCAACTTCCCCGCTTTGGCCGTAGACTCCCCCTTATGGCACGCGCGAGCAACCTTGTGATCGGAACGGCGACGCTGACGGTGATCGCCGTGGCGTTCGGCGGCCTGCTCGGCGTGCAGAAATGGCGTACCGCCCAGAGCCGCAGCCAGTTGCGCGTGGTGTTCGAAGGCGGTTCCGCGAGCGGCCTGCGCCGTGGCGGTCCGGTCAATTTCGACGGCGTGCTCGCGGGCCAGATCCTGTCGATCAAGCTGGACAATCCCCGCAAGGTCGTGGCGCTGGTGATGCTCGACAACTCCGCGCCGATCCGCAAGGATACCGTGGCGGGAATAGAGTTCCAGGGTCTCACCGGCATCGCCGCGGTCTCCCTGATCGGCGGAGCGCCTTCCGCGCCGCCGGTGCCGCTGGATGCGGACGGCATTCCCGTGCTCACCGCCGATCTCAGCGACGTCGAAACCATCGTCGACACTCTGCATAGTGTCGACCGCACCATCGTCAGCAACGCGCCTGCGATCAAGGACGGCCTGCGCACGTTCGAGGGCTACACCGCCGATCTCAGGAGCAAAGGCGGCGAGATCGATTCCGTCATGGCCAAGGTCGACAACGCCTTCGCGGGATTCGACAAGGCGGTCACCAAGATCGAGAGCGTGATGCCCGGCTTCGCCGACGGCAAGGCCGACGAGCTGTTCGAGAAGATCAAAGGGCTGCGCGAGCTTGCCGACACCATGAAGAAGAAATCGGCGAGCTTCCTCGAGGACACCCGCCGATCACTGCTCGACGTCAGCGAGGCCGCAAACAAGATGAGCGGGACGCCTTCGCCCGCCCCGCGCCCGCCGCGCAAGCCTCCGCAGAAGAAGCAGTAGGCCTACCACGTGTAGCGGACGACGCCCTTGCCGGCGTAGGAGCGGGTGACGTTCGAGAACTCGCCCTCGAAGGTCGCTGACGCAGACCATCCGTTCATCCAGCTCATCTGCACCGACGCCGTGGTCAGCGCGGAGTCGCGCGCCTGCGCGGCACCGTTCACGACGAACGCTGTGCCGGGCAGGGTCTGGAACACTGCACCGACGGTACGGTCGGGATTGTAGTCATGCGCCCAGGCAAGGCGCCCTCGCAGGGTCATCAGGCCGCCGGCCGCGGCAAAGGACCTGTCGGCGCGCAGGCCGAGCTCGGTGCGGGTGCTGGTGACGTCCTTGGCAGCATAGTTGAGCGCGAAGGTGTTGCTGCCGACCACCGCGAATTCCGAATAGCTCGGCAGGCTGAACAGGGTGGCCTGTGCCGCGGCATAGGGCGTCAGGCCGATCCACTGCGTGGCATAGCGGTAACCGCCTTCGACACGGCCCGAGAAGGTGTTGGCGTTGAACTGTGCCCGCAGCTGATCGGTGCCCGCAGCGGTGACGATGCGGTTGGTCGTGACGTCCTGCCAGCCATAGGCGAGTGCGGCCGTAATATAGGCCGGCCCCGCCGTATGGCGCACGAAGGCGCCGGCCTGGAACAGGTCGGAGCGGCCCCAACCGAGGCCATTGACGTTGAAGCCGGTGCCGCCGCCGGCCAGCGCGAGGCCGGCAATCGTCGACGACGAGAAGCGGTAGTCGAGGCCGACGGCCGTGCCATAGACATTGCTGCTGGTGTTATTCGAACCGAGCACTGCATTGCCATCGGTGGTCTGCGAGCCACCATAGCCGGCCGCCCAGACGTCCCAGCGCTGCTCGAACGTCGCAGCCGGTGCCTTGCGATAGACCGAGGCAAGGGCATCGCGCGCATCCTTGCCGCGCCCGCCCTTGCCGGATGCGGCATAGGCATTCGCGCTGGTGTCGTCGGCATAGGGCGTCGCGCCGGGCGTACCGCTGCGCCCGGAGCCGAACACGTCGGTCAACAGGCTCATGAACAGGTTCATTGCGTTGAAGGTGGTCTGCTGAGACCCCGTTGCGGATTCACCCGAGGCCTGCGTCAGGCCTTTTGGACCAAGGCCTGCGAATTCGGCTTGCAGGAAGCCGTTGGCGTTGAAGAAACTCTGAAGTGTCGTCGCGACGTTCTGCTGGTTGATGTTGAGTGCGTATTTCGCGCCATAGTTCAACGTGAAATCGAGGAACACCTCGTTCGACCCGACTGTCGTCGTACCGATGAGGCCACCCGGCGCGGCAACGCCGGCAAAGTTGCCGGTGGCGCTGCCGAAAAACTGCATGATCGAATAGCGCTGCATGATCTTGCTGCCGGGATACAGCGCGAGACCGACGGTGCCATCGAGCGTGACGTTGCCGGTCACGAGCGCATGGCTCGTGCTGAATCCGCTACCGGCCTGCACGACATAGACCGAGCCGGGCTGCAGGGCGAGATCGCCCTGAACCTGCATGCTCGAACCCGGACCACCGTCACCGGGTGCATAAATGGCTCCGTTGGCGATCATGGTGTTGCCGACAATTCCGGCGCCGAACAGCGCGCCGCCCGCATTGACGGTCGTCAGGATCGATTGGGAGATATCGCCATCAACCCGCAGGATGCCGCCATTCACTGTCGTGGTGCCGGTATAGGTATTCGTGCCGGACAGGATCAGCGTTCCACTACCAACTTTTTCAAGCGAGCCGGGCCCCGCGGGACCGCAACCGCAGGGATCGTAATCGCCGATGACGCCGCTGACCTCCGTCGACAGATTGTTGCCGCCGACGACGAGCGTGTTGCCGCCGCCAATGTAGTAGGTGCCGCTGCCTTCGATCGAGCCCGCGCTGATGCGGCCATCGCTGTTCGGGCCGACGCTGCTCCCGAAATCGACGACGCCGGTGCCCGTGGTGATGAAGCGCGCATTGCCACCGGTCGAATTGTCGAAGAACTCGGTTCTGCCGCCGTCTTTCGTGATGATCGTCGCATTGCCGGCCGTCGTGAACGCGTTGAAACTGGTGAGACCATCGGCCTCGTTGGTGATCGTTGCGCTACCGGCGGTCGCCGTGTCGGATCCGAACGGCGTACCAAACACGGACGCACCGAAATCCTTGTTCAAGATCGTGGCTGACGCGGCCGACGATTGCTCAAAGAAGGCAGTGGCGCCGTGGTTCTGGTTGGTGATGTTGGCCGTGCCCGTGTTGGTCTGACCGAAGAAGCCGGTAAAGCCGCCATCGTTGAGGATCGTCGCCTTGCCGGCCGTGGCCGTGTCAGTCCCGCCCCCCAGCGGATTTCCGAAGTACAGCTGGCCGTTGTTGGTGATCGCGATCGAGCTGGCCGAGGTCACGTTGAGGAACGTCGTCGTGCCGGTGAAATCGTTCAGCAGCGTCGTGATGCCGGAATTGTCGGCGTTGACGATGGTAAAGAGGCCCTCGTTGGTGACGGCACCGATGATGCTGGCGGTATGGGTCGCGTCACCAAGCTGCAGCGATCCGCAGGTGCAGGTGAAGGTGCCGCCGGTATAGGTGTTGGCGCCGAGCAGCGCCAAGGTGCCTGCCCCCTGGACGTTGATCCCGTCGCTGCCGACGATGCGCGAGGCGATGATGGCCGACGGGGCGCTGGTGCCGGTCACATCATTGGTGATGAACGTGGTGCCCCCCGGGGCCAGCTTGAGGTCGCCGCCCTGGATCGTGTAGACCGAACCATCGGCGGTGAGGTCGAAACCCACGAGGCTGGTGAGCTCCACGCCCCCCGGCGCAACCGTCACCGTTCCGGCCGTCGCAGGCGTCGAGGGACCGCTGCTGCCGAACAGCGTGCCAGCCGACGCAGGATCATAGGCTGCGCTGATCGAGCCGAAGAAATCCGTCCAGTTGGTCGTGGCGTTGTCCCAGACGCCGCCTCCGCCGTTGACGGCGCCGTTCGGCGTGGTCTGCGAGCCGTTGAAGACCTGCTGGGCTCGGATAGGGCTCACCATGGCCGTCGCGCTCAAGGCGAGACCCGCCCAGAATGCCGCGCGAACTGCAGCGGCATTCCAGCGCGAGCCGCTCCGCCCGCCCCATGGTGATCGCAATTCCACCCCAACGCCCTTCATTACCGGCGCTCTCAGAGCAGCCCGGCGGCAAACTAGGCGACCAGTTCCCCCCGTGAAACCACGGAATCGGCCATTGCGCTGACCGGAAGCGCAACTTGCGTTGATTCAGTGAGCGATGTTGCAACCGCGCCACGGTTTTGCGCGCCGATTCCCATTCCGCGCATGCGAACATGCGTCAGACTGTCCAGCCCTATGGACGAACGTTCACACCAGGGGGTGGCCGCTCGGGGCCTTCCAAAGACCGCTGGCAGCGGCGCCTAGTAATTGGAGGCCGCCGCCTCGTTCGGGATGCCGTCGATCGGGCACTCGTCGGTACCCGGCGTCGAGCGGGTCATCGCCTCGACCATGTCGCGCGTGCCTTCCGGATCGGCGATCCAGTTCTTGTAGAAATCATACGGGCAGGCCGCGACGCCGCGCGGGCTTTCGCCGGAATTGATCATGCCGGTATAGCCGCGGTGGACCAGCTTGTAGAGATGGTTCTGCGACTGGCCGTTGCGGCGCGCATCGCGGATCAGGTGTTTCGAGAGCTGGGCGTACTGGATGCCGTAATCTTCCTCGCCGCATTCACCGAGTGTGCGGCCATCGAAGCCGATGATCGCGGAGTGACCGAAATAGGAATAGACGCCGTCGAAGCCGGCAGCATTGGCGACCGCGACATAGACGTTGTTGGCCCACGCCATCGCCTTGGAAATCAGGATCTGCTGCTCCTTGGCCGGGTACATATAGCCCTGGCAGCGCACGATCAGCTCGGCGCCCTTCATGGCGCAGTCGCGCCAGATCTCAGGAAAATTGCCGTCGTCGCAGATGATGAGGCTGACCTTCATCCCCTTCGGGCCGTCGGAGACATAGGTGCAGTTGCCGGGATACCAGCCTTCGATCGGCACCCACGGCATGATCTTGCGATATTTCTGGACGATCTCGCCCTTGTCGTTCATCAGGATCAGAGTGTTGTAGGGCGCCTTGTTCGGATGCTCCTCGTGACGTTCACCCGTCAGCGAGAACACGCCCCACACCTTCGCCTTGCGACAGGCCTCCGCAAAAATCGCGGTCTCCTCGCCGGGCACCGCCGAGGCGGTCTCGTACATCTCCTTGGAGTCGTACATGATGCCCTGCGTCGAATACTCCGGGAAAATCACGAGGTCCATGCCGGGTAGGCCGAGCTTCATGCCGACGATCATGTCGGCGATCTTGCGCGCGTTGTCGAGCACCTCGGCCTTGGTGTGAAGGCGGGGCATCTTGTAGTTGACCACCGCGACGCCGACGGTGTCGTTGCTGCTGGAAATGTCACCGTGAAGCATCTTGAGCGCTCCTGTCTTTATTTGTTCGAGGTCATCGCGTGCGTTAGTGGCTGATCATCCAGGGACGCGCGGTGGGAAAGCCCTTGGCTCCACTCTTGGTCTTGGTCACCAGACGTGCCGGCTTTTTCTTGTCCGACGCGTCCTTGGACGAACTCCTACCTGTGGAGCAGCAGCCGCATCCGGGGCCGTGCGAGGCCTTGTATTGCGCGAGCGTCCGCGGTGCGTGCGAGCTGCGCTCGTTGACGGCGTGCGCCTTGCGCTTCTCCGCCGGCATGCAGAAGAAATTCGGTGCGGTCAGGATCACGCGCGGCGCCATCGTCTGGCAGTGCGGACAGCTTTGCGGATCGTCACATTCCGCCATCGGGCGCAGGTCCTTGAATGGCCCGCAATCGTCACAGAGATATTCATAGACCGGCATCGTTGATCCCTACGCATTTGGCGACCGCATGTGCGGAGACAGCCCCTCTCCCCGTGAGAACGGGGAGAGGGAGCGCGGCGTCATTTGTCCGGCGAAATCGGCATCTGGATATCGCCCTTGATGTGCTTGATGGGTCCTGCCGCCGACGGCATCACGTCGAAGTCGAAGATCTCGGTCGGCAGCCACAGCGTGGCGCAGGCGTTCGGCACGTCGACCACGCCGGAGATGTGGCCCTGAACCGGTGCGGTGCCAAGGATTGAATAGGCCTGGGCGCCGGAGTAGCCGAACTTCTTCAGATATTCGATCGCGTTCAGGCAGGCCTGGCGATAGGCGATGGTCACGTCGAGATAGTGCTGCTTGCCTTGCTCGTCGACCGAGATGCCCTCGAAGATCAGATAGTCCTTGTAGTTCGGCGTGATCGGCGACGGCTTGAAGATCGGATTCTTGACGCCGTATTTCGCCATGCCGTCCTTGATCACCTCGACCTTCAGGTGCAGCCAGCCGGCCATTTCGATGGCGCCGCAGAAGGTGATTTCGCCGTCACCCTGGCTGAAGTGCAGATCGCCCATCGAGAGACCCGCGCCGGGCACGTAGACCGGGAAATAGATCTTCGAGCCGCGGGAGAGATCCTTGATGTCGCAATTGCCGCCATGCTCGCGCGGCGGCACGGTGCGCGCGCCTTCCGCGCCGATCTTGGCCTTGACGTCGCCCTTGGCGCGACCGCCATGGGCGGTTGCCGCGAACGGCGGATTGGCAAGGCCAGGCACGCGGGTCGGGTTGGTCGAGATCAGCTCGGCCTCGCGCTTGTTCCAGGTGTCCAGCATCTTCGGATCGGGCAGGCAGCCGATCAGGCCGGGATGGATCAGGCCGGCGAAGTTGACGCCGGGGATGTGGCGCGACGAAGTGTAGAGGCCCTTGATGTCCCAGATCGACTTCTGCGCCAGCGGGAAATGGTCGGTGAGGAAGCCGCCGCCATTCTGCTTGGAGAAGAAGCCGTTGAAGCCCCACATGCTCTCCTTGAGCGGACCAACGTCGAGCAGGTCAACCACAAGAAGATCGCCAGGCTCGGCGCCCTTGACGCCGATCGGGCCGGAGAGGAAATGCACGATCGACAGGTCAATGTCGCGGACGTCATCGGCGGAATCGTTGTTCTTGATGAAGCCACCGGTCCAATCATAGGTCTCGATGATGAAATCGTCACCGGGATTGACCCACGCCACGATCGGGATGTCGGGGTGCCAGCGGTTGTGCACCATGTCATTTTCGTAAGCCGACTTGGTGAGATCGACCTTGATCAGTGTCTCTGGCATCGAGATGCTCCCCTTTTACACGGTTGGTTAGACGGACAGATATTTCGAGACTTGCGCGGCATCGACGGCGTCGCGCGGATCGTCGCGCACGATCTCGCCGTTCTCGATCACCAGCACGCGGTCGGCGATATCGAGCGCGAAGCTCAGGACCTGCTCGGACACGACGATCGACAGCCCCTTCTCGTCGCGGATCCGCTTCAAGGTGCGAGCCATCTCCTTGATGATCGACGGCTGGATCCCCTCGGTCGGCTCGTCCAGCAGCAGCACCTTCGGCTTGGTCGCGAGCGCGCGGGCGATCGCAAGCTGCTGCTGCTGGCCGCCGGAGAGATTGCCGCCACGGCGGCCTTTCATCTCCAGCAGCACCGGGAACAATTCGTAGATATCGGCTGGGACCTCGTTCCCGCCGGAGACGACGAGACCGGTCTCGATGTTCTCCTTCACCGTCATGGTGGAGAAGATCATGCGGCCCTGCGGCACATAGGCGAGGCCCTTGGCGACGCGCTCGTAGCTCGGCAGGCCGCCGAGTTCGGCACCGTCCATGCTGACGGAACCGCTCTTCATCGGCAGGATGCCCATCAGCGATTTCATCAGCGTGGTCTTGCCCATGCCGTTGCGGCCCATGATCGCAACGATCTCGTTGGGCGCGACCTTGACGTTGAGCCCGTGCAGCACCTCGCTCTGGCCGTAGGCGACGTGGAGATCCGAAATAGCCAACATCGTCGCGCCTCCTCAGTGGCCCAGATAGACTTCGATGACCTTGGGGTCGTTCTTCACCTTCTCCATGGTGCCCTCGGAGAGGATCTGGCCCTGGTGAAGCACGGTGACCTTGTGTGCGATGTCCTCGACGAACTTCATGTCGTGCTCGATCACCAGAACTGAACGGTTCTTGATGATGCGGTTGAGCAGCTCGGCGGTTTTGGCGCGCTCGGACACGCTCATGCCGGCGACGGGCTCGTCGAGCATCAGCAGGTCCGGATCCTGGATCAGCAGCATGCCGATCTCGAGCCACTGCTTCTGGCCGTGGCTGAGCAGATCGGCATTCACGTTCAGCCGGTCCTTCAGGAAAATCATCTCGGCGACCTCGTGCACCCGGTCGCGCACAGCGGCGTCGCGGGTGAAGGTTAGCGCACCGAACACGGAACGGCCGCGCGGATAGGAGATTTCGAGATTCTCGAACACGGTGAGATCGTCGTAGATCGACGGGTTCTGGAATTTGCGCCCGACGCCGGTCTTGACGATCTCGTTCTCCTTCATCCGCGTCAGCTCCTTGCCGCGGAACTGGATCGAGCCTGAGGTGGCCTTGGTCTTGCCGCAGATCAAATCGAGCACCGTGGTCTTGCCGGCACCGTTCGGGCCGATGATGACGCGGATTTCGTTCTCGTCGACGTAGAAGGAGAGATCGTTGACCGCCTTGAACCCGTCGAACGAGACGGTGAGCGCTTCGACGGCGAGCAGAAATTCCTTGGGCTGATGACCTACGAGCATGATGATCTCCTCACTCCGCCGGGGCGCCGTCGGCGACCGAGCTGTCGGTCCAGCCTTCGGGTTTCGGTTTGCGCGACGAGATCAGGCGATCGATGCGCGGCTGCACATAGTCGCCCCAGATCCCGGCAAGTCCGTTCGGGAAGGCGAGGACCACGGCGATGAACAGGCCGCCGAGGCCGAACAGCCACAATTCGGGAAAGGTTTCCGACAGGCTGGTCTTGGCGAAGTTGACCAGCAGGGTGCCGTAGACCGCGCCGAGGATCGACAGCCGGCCACCGACCGCGGTGTAGATCACCATCTCGATCGACGGCACGATGCCGACGAAGGACGGCGACATGAAGCCGACATTGAGCGCGAACATGGCGCCGCCGATCGCAGCGAACACGGCGGCGATGCAGAAGGCGAAGATCTTGAAGTTCGCGACGCTGTAACCGGAGAACCGGACCCGGTCCTCCTTCTCGCGCATCGCGACCAGGATGCGTCCGAGCTTGGAGTGCCGGACGAACTGCGCGATCATGATGCAGGCAAACAGGCACCCGACCTCGAAGAAGTACAGCACGACCTTGGCGTGATCGGGCCTGATATCCCAGCCCTTCAGTGTCCGCAGATCGGTCATGCCGTTGATGCCGCCGGTGTAGCCCTGCTGCCCGACGATCAGGATGGTGAGGATGGCCGCGACCGCCTGGGTAATAATCGCGAAATAAGTGCCGCCGACCCGGCGCTTGAACATCGCGGTGCCGATGATCAGGGCGAAGATGCCCGGCACCAGAATGATGGCGGCGATGGTGAAGGTAAGGCTGTGAAAGGGCTTCCAGAACAGCGGCAGCGCGGTGATCTGATTCCAGTCCATGAAGTCGGGAATGCCGGGGGTCGACTGGATCTTGGTGTTCTCCACGCTCGAGGCCTCGAGCTTGAGGAACATCGCCATGCAGTAGCCGCCGAGGCCGAAGAATACGCCCTGACCGAGGCTGAGAATGCCGCCATAGCCCCAGCAGATCACCAGCCCCAGCGCGACGAAGGCATAAGTCAGGTATTTGGCGACCAGATTGAGCCTGAAGACATCGAGCGTGAGCGGGAGGACCACCACCAGGAAGACCGCGAGCAACAGAATTCCGATCAGCTCCGATCGATTGAAGAAGCGATTGTCGGTCATTGCATCAGCCTTCCGTTTCTCACTTGCGGACCTTGAGGGCAAACAGCCCTTGCGGCCGCAGCATCAGGATTCCGACGACGGCGAGCAGCGTCAGCACCTTGGCCATCGAGCCCGACATGAAGAACTCGAGGGTGGATTGCGTCTGCGAGATCGAGAAAGCCGAGGCGATGGTGCCGATCAGGCTCGCGGCGCCGCCGAACACGACGACAAGGAACGTATCGACGATGTAGAGCTGACCGGACGTCGGCCCGGTGGAGCCAATCATGGTGAAGGCGCTGCCGGCGACGCCGGCGATGCCGCAACCGAGTCCGAAGGTGTAGCGATCGACCTTCTCGGTGTTGATGCCGACGGCGCCGGCCATGATGCGGTTCTGCACCACCGCACGAACCTGCCGGCCCCAGCGCGACTTGTACATCACGTAGGCGACACCGATGGTGATCAGCACGGTCAGGCACATCACGAAGACGCCGTTGATCGGCACCTCGATGCTGTCGGTCACGTGCAGCGACCCGAGCATCCACTGCGGCAGCTCGACACCGACCTCGCGCGCGCCGAACACGGACCGATAGGCCTGCTGCAGAATCAAGCTGAGGCCCCAGGTGGCCAGCAGCGTATCGAGCGGGCGCTTGTAGAGATGCCGTATCAGCACCCACTCTACCAGCATTCCCAGCGCACCTGATGCGACAAAGGCCAGGATCATCGCGAGGAAGAAGTAACCGCTGAACAGGCTCGGCAAATAGGTCTGGAAGAAATTCGAGGTCATCCAGGTGACGTAGGCACCGAGGATCATGAACTCGCCATGGGCCATGTTGATGACGCCCATCTGGCCGAAGATGATGGCAAGACCCAGCGCCATCAGCACGTAGACCGAGAACAGGATCAGTCCCGCAAAACCCTGCATGACGAAGATGGAGCCAAGATCACCAAGCGAATAGTCGCCGAACATCGATGTCCTCCGTCGGGATAAGGTCCCGCGTCGCGAGCAGGTTCGCGACGCGGGGGCTTTGGGCGTGGAGTTGCTGTCCACGCCAGGGAGAGGCTTGGTCTTTGAGGGAAACGGCGATCGACGCCGCGCCTGTTACTGATAGCCCTTCGGGAACGGATCCGGCTCGACGAGATCGGCGGTCTCGTAGATCAGCTCGAACTGACCATCGAGCTTGGCGCGTCCCACCCGGGTCTTCGACCAGAGGTGATGATTTTCGTGGATGCGCACATAGCCTTCCGGAGCCCCCTTGAACTCGACGCCCGGCGAAGCCGCCGCGATCTTGTCGACGTCGAAGGAGCCCGCCTTCTCGACCGTCAATTTCCACAGCCACGGGCCGAGATAGGCAGCCTGGGTGACGTCTCCGATCACGGTCTTTTCGCCCCACATCTTCTTGAACGCGGGCACGAACGTCTTGTTGTTCGGGTTGTCGAGCGACTGGAAGTACTTCATGCAGGCATAGGCACCCGCGATGTTCTCGCCGCCGATGCCGTCGATCTCGTCTTCGGTCACCGAGATCGTCAGCAGGGCCTGCTTGGACAGGTCGATGCCGGCAGCCTTGAGCTGCTTGTAGAACGCGACGTTCGAGCCGCCGACGACGTCGGTGAAGATCACGTCGGGCTTGGTCAGCTTGATCTTGTTGATGACCGAGTTGAACTGGGTGTTGCCGAGCGGATAATATTCCTCGCCGACGACCTTGCCCTTCAGCACGTTTTCGACGTGCTTGCGCGCGATCTTGTTCGAGGTACGCGGCCAGATGTAGTCGGAGCCGATGAAGAAGAACGACTTGGCGCCCTTTTCCTTGGCGATCCAGTTCAGCCCGGCGAGAATTTGCTGGGTCGCCTCCTGGCCGGTGTAGATCACGTTCTTGGACTGCTCGAGACCTTCATAGAAGGTCGGGTAGTAGAGCATGCCGTTATACTGCTCCATGACCGGCAGCACGGCCTTGCGGGATGCCGAGGTCCAGCAGCCCATGATCGCCGCGACCTTGTCGTTGACCAGCAGCTTCTTGGCCTTTTCGGCGAAGGTCGGCCAGTCGCTGGCGCCGTCTTCCTGGATGAACTTGATCTTGCGCCCGAGCACGCCGCCCATGGCGTTGATCTGCTCGATGGCGAGCTTCTCGGCTTCGATCGAGCCGGTCTCGGAGATCGCCATGGTGCCGGTCGCCGAATGCAGGATGCCGACCGTCACCTCGGTGTCGGTGACCGCGAGGCCCGTGGTGTTGACCGCCGAGGTCGCCGGAGCCTGAGCGAAAGACGCCCGCGGCAACATCGTGATGGCCGGCACGGCGGCCATTCCCATCAATAGTTTGCGCCGTAGCGGCGACAACAGACCCTTGTTTGCTTCGTCTGACATGAGCACCCCACTTCTTGTTCGAGGACACGCGATTGGTGCCGTGAGGATGGCTCGAATTTGTGCAGCGCAAGCATACGCAAGATCGCGTATACTGCACCGCAAAATACCGACGTAGGCTTTTGGTACGGGATTTGCGAGGGACGGAAGAGTTTTGGGAGTGGGGTTAAGTGGCAGGGCGGCAGCGAATAGACCGCGTCAGGCGCCAGTATAATCAATGGGTCGCCAACCAGACGCTGGAAGACTACGCGCTGCGCTTCACCGCCAAGAGCGCGCGGCGCTGGTCCGCCGCCCGCGTCGCCAACACTGCGATGGGCGCAATCTCCTTCCTGGTGCTCGAGGCGATCGGCGGCACCATCACCCTCAACTACGGCGTCACCAACGCCGCTGCCGCGATCCTCGTCGTCTCCACCATCATCTTCTTCTGCGGTGTCCCGATTGCCTATTATGCCGCCAAATGCGGCATCGACATTGACCTGCTCACCCGCGGTGCCGGCTTCGGCTACATCGGCTCGACCGTCACCTCGCTGATCTACGCGTCCTTCACCTTCATCTTTTTCGCGGTCGAGGCGGTGATCCTGGCGACTGCGCTGGAGATGTGCCTGGGGATTCCGCGCCCGATCGGCTACCTCATCAGTGCCGTCGCGATCATCCCGCTCGTGACCTACGGCATTACGCTGATCAGCCGCTTCCAGCTCTGGACGCAGCCGCTCTGGATCGTCCTTCACATCCTTCCCTTCGCCGCGATCGCATGGGCCAATCCCCATTCCTTCACGGAATGGCACAAATTCGCCGGCGAGCACGGCGACCTCGGCGGTCATTTCGACCTGCTGCTGTTCGGCGTCGCATCCTCCGTGGTGTTCTCGTTGGTGGCGCAGATCGGCGAGCAGGTCGATTTCCTTCGCTTTTTGCCGCGCGACCGCCGCACGTCGAAAACGTCATGGTGGATTGCGTTGATGAGCGCAGGTCCGGGCTGGATCGTGCTCGGCGCATTGAAACTGCTGGCCGGCTCGTTCCTCGCTTTCTTTGCGCTCAGCCACGGCGTGCCGCCGGAAGAAGCCGCCGAGCCCGCGCATATGTATCTCGTGGCGTTTCGATACGTGCTGTCGGATCCGGATCTCTCGCTGGCCCTCACCGGCGTCTTCGTGGTGCTGTCGCAGCTCAAGATCAACGTCACCAACGCCTATGCCGGCTCGATTGCCTGGTCGAACTTCTTCTCACGCCTGACGCACAGCCACCCCGGGCGCGTCGTCTGGCTGGTGTTCAACGTGATGGTGGCGCTGCTGCTGATGGAGATCGGCGTCTACAAGGCCCTGGAGCAGACGCTCGCGCTTTACTCCAACGTCGCGATCGCCTGGGTCGGCGCGCTGGTGTCCGATCTCGTGATCAACAAGCCGCTCGGCCTGCGTCCGCCGCAGATGGAGTTCAAGCGCGCGCATCTCTACGACATCAATCCCGTCGGCGTCGGCGCGATGACGCTCGCGATCATCGTCTCGATCGCGGCGTTCTACGGCTTGTTCGGCCCGACCATGAAGGCGCTCGCCGCCTTCGTCGCGCTGACGGTTGCCTTCGTCACAGCCCCGATCATCGCCTGGCTCACCGGCGGCAAGTTCTACATCGCGCGCAAGCCGAAGCGGAGCTGGGCCAACATCGAGTCCATCCAATGTTGTATCTGCGAGCATAGCTTCGAGCCTGAGGACATGACATCCTGCCCGGCCTATGCCGGCCCCATTTGTTCGCTGTGCTGTTCCCTCGACGCGCGCTGCCACGACCTCTGCAAGCCTCACGCGCGCGCGCAGGTGCAGTTTGCCGATGCGCTGAGCAAGATTCTGCCGCAGCCGATCTACCAGCGGATCAACTCGCAGTTCGGCCACTACATCGGCGTGTTCCTCGTCTCGGCCGGCCTCGTCGCGCTGGTGCTCGGACTGATCTATCTCCAGACCTCCGCGAGCGTGCATGGCGAGAACACGCTCATCTCCAACGTGCTCTGGAAGGTGTTCTTCTCGCTCAGCATCATCATCGGCGTGGTCGCCTGGCTGTTCGTGCTGGCGCAGCAGAGCCGCCGCGCGGCAGAGGCTGAAACCAGACGGCAGACAACGCTCCTGATTCAGGAGATCGACGCACACAAGCGCACCGATGCCGAGCTCCAGCGCGCCAAGGAGGTTGCCGAATCCGCCAACCTCGCCAAGAGCCGCTATGTGGTGGGCCTCAGCCACGAGCTGCGTTCTCCGCTGAACGCGATCAGCGGCTATGCCCAGCTCCTCGAGCAGGACGCCTCGCTTCAGACCAAGCCGAAGGATCAGGTCCGCGTCGTCCGCCGCAGCGCCGATCATCTCTCCGGCCTGATCGACGGCATTCTGGACATCTCCAAGATCGAGGCGGGGCGGCTGTATCTGTCGCGCGACGAGGTCCGGCTTGGCGAATTCCTGGACCAGCTCGTCGGCATGTTCCGCCTTCAGGCCGCGGCCAAGGGCATCGACTTCGTATTCCGCCGACCGATGCACCTGCCGGTCGTGGTCTACGCCGACGAGAAGCGGCTGCGCCAGGTGCTGATCAATTTGCTCTCCAACGCGATCAAGTTCACCCAGGCCGGCAGCGTGCAGTTCGTCGTGCACTATCGCAGCCCCGTCGCCGAGTTCGAGGTGATCGATACCGGCCCCGGCATCCAGGGTGACGATCTCGAACGCATCTTCGCGCCCTTCGAGCGCGGCGCGCTCGGCGTATCACAGCCGCAGACCGGGACCGGGCTCGGCCTCACCATCAGCCGTTTGCTCGCCGGGGTGATGGGCGGCGATATCAAGGTCACCAGCACGGTTGGCCGCGGCAGCACGTTCAAGGTGAAGATGCTGCTGTCCGAGGTCACCAATCCGCAGCGTATCGCGCCGGTGGAGGCCCCGGTCTCCGGCTATCACGGCGCGCGCAAGACCATCCTCATCACCGACGACGATCCCGTTCATCGCGACCTCTTGCGCGAGGTGCTGACACCGCTCGGCTTCATCCTGCTCAGCGCGCCCGACGGACCGGGTTGCCTCGCATTGGCGCAGCATTGCCGTCCCGATCTGTTTCTGCTCGACATTTCCATGCCGGGCATGGACGGCTGGACCGTCGCGGAGACGCTGCGTGCGAACGGCCATCATCAGGCACGCATCCTGATGGTGTCGGCCAGCGCCCTCGAAGCCCACGGCACTCCGCTGGCGCAACCCTTCCACGACGGCTATCTGATGAAGCCGATCGACATTCCGAGGCTGCTCGAGACCATCCGCCAGCTCCTCAAGATCGAATGGCAATACGGCTCGGACGAGATCGTCGTTCCGCTATGGCGGCCGGAGAGCGGCTCGCGGCCGCCGGTTCAGCATATCGAGGCGCTGATCGGGCTCGGCCAGATCGGCTACGTCAAGGGCATCCAATTGAAGCTGGACGAGATCGGCAGCGAGCATCCCGAACATGCCGACTTCGTCGCGCAGATGCGATCGTTGGTCGACCGCTTCGATCTCGACCAGTATATGGCCACATTGAAAACATTGCATGCGCATGAGCACTGAGCCGAAAAAGCGCGACGTCGCGCTGGTGGTCGACGACTCCCCGGAGACGCTGCGGTTGCTCACCGACGCGCTCGACGGCGCCGGGATGACGGTGATGGTGGCGCTCGACGGCGCCGCGGCCATGCGCATCGTCGACCAGATCACGCCCGACATCGTGCTTCTCGACGCCGTGATGCCCGGCATGGACGGGTTCGAAACCTGCCGCCGACTCAAGCGCGATGCCGGCCTTGCCAACGTACCCGTGATCTTCATGACGGGCCTTGCCGAAACCGAGCACATCGTGCGCGGGCTGGATGCCGGTGGCGTCGACTACGTGACGAAGCCGATCGTGATCGAGGAAATGCTGGCGCGCATCCGCGTCCATCTCGGCAATGCCCGCCTGACCCAGAGCGCGCGGGCCGCGCTCGACGTCTCCGGCCGGTTCCTGTTCGCGGTCAACCGCCAGGGCAATTTGCTCTGGGCAACACCGCAGGCCCAGAAGCTGCTGGCCGACCACCACGGTGCGCAGGCCGACGACGACTTCGTCCTGCCGCCGTCACTGCTACAATGGCTGGAACAGGCCAAGGGCAAGGGCAGCTCGAAGTCTCAGGCCGCCTCCCTGCCGGACAATCCGCAGCTCCGCTTCTACTACCTTGGCGAAACCGCGCCGAACGAATTCCTGCTGCGGCTGTCCAAGGAATCCGGCACCGCGCTGCCGCCGGAATTCACCAGCGAGCTCGGCCTCACCACTCGCGAGGGCGAGGTCCTGGCCTGGCTGAGCAAAGGCAAGACCAACCGCGACATCGCGCAGATCCTCGGCCTCAGCCCACGCACGGTCGACAAGCATCTGGAGCAGATCTACGCCAAGCTCGGAGTGGAGAACCGGACCGCGGCGGCAGCGATCGCGACGAATGCGACGCGAAGGAATTCATAGTCGCGGTGCGAGTGAGTTGAGACATCACTCATCCAACAACCGGTGTCGTCCCGGACAAGCGAAGCGCAGATCCGGGATCCATAGCCACAGGGAGACATTTGGTGAAGACTCGGAGTTGCCCGCTCGCCCTATAACCACTCACTCGGAGGATGGGTCCCGGGTTCGCTTCGCGCCCCGGGACGACAGTGGAGTGTGTGGCAATCGCCGCCCCTTACATCTTCCTCCTCACCCGTACACGAACGCCTTGTCGTCCAGATCCGTCTTCGGGATCTCGTCCTTCTCGGTCCAGTAATCCTGGCTGTGCTGCCATTCCGGCTTGTCGCCGCGCTTGGGCAGCAAATTCATATCGCGCATGATGTAGCCCGGGTTGAAGTTCTCCGGATCGATCCAGGGCAGGATCGGCATGTTGTGGTCTTCGGCGCGGAGCTGGACCTCGACCTTCTTCGCACCCTTGGCCTTCATGTGGCCGAGCAGCCGGCAGACGAAATCGGCGACGAGATCGACACGCAGCGTCCAGCTGGCGCGGAAATAGCCGAACACCCAGACCATGTTCGGCACGCCCGTAAACATCATACCGCGATAGGTGACGGTGTCGCCGAACGCCAGCGGCTTGCCGTCGATCTCGAAGGCGATGTCGCCGAGGGCCGAAAGATTGAAGCCGGTCGCGGTGACGATGACATCGGCCTCGAGCAGCTTGCCGGATTTGAGCTGGATGCCGTTTTCGACGAAGCATTCGATTTCGTCGGTGACGACGGAAGCCTTGCCGCTGGCGATGCCCTTGAACAGATCGGCATCCGGCACGAAGGCGATGCGCTGCCGCCACGGCCGGTAAGTCGGCGTGAAATGCGTCTCGACGTCATAGTCGGGACCGAGCACAGCGCTGATCTGGCCGATCAGCTCTTTCTTCACTTGCTCTGGCTTGGAGATGCAGAGCTTCGTGAACGCATCCTGCTCGAACAGTATCTTGCGCCGGACGATCTCGTGGATCCAGGCCTCGTCGACCTGAAGCCTGCGAAGCTCCTCCGCAATCTCGATGGCGTTGCGGCCGAGACGGAAATAGGTCGGCGAACGCTGCAGCATGGTGACATGCGTGCACTTGTCTGCGATGTTCGGCACCAGCGTTGCTGCCGTCGCGCCCGAGCCGATCACGACAACCTTCTTGCCCGCGAGATCGATATCGTCAGGCCAGGTCTGTGGATGGACGATGCGGCCCTTGAAGCGGTCCGTGCCCTTCCACTCCGGCGTATACCCCTCGGAATGGCGATAATAGCCCTGGCACATCCAGAGGAAGTTCGCGGTGAATGTTTTCTTCTCGCCGGTATCGGTCGTGACCGCTTCAATGGTCCAGAGATTGCTCTCGCTCGACCAGCTCGCCGAATTGATCTTGTGCTTGTAGCGGATGTGACGAGCGATATCGTTCTCGTCGATCACCTCGTTCATATAGGCGAGGATTTCCTCGGCGGTCGCGATCGGCGGGCCGACCCAGGGCTTGAAGCTGTAGCCGAAGGTGTGGAGGTCGCTGTCCGAGCGGATGCCGGGATAGCGATGCGTGCTCCATGTGCCACCGAAGGTTGCCTGCGTTTCCAGGATGACGTAGCTCGTGCCCGGAAGCTGCTTTTCGATGTGATAGGCGCTGCCGATTCCGGAGATGCCGGCACCGACGATCAGCACATCGAAATGTTCAGAAGCCTGTTTGGCCGTGGCGTGACTGCGAACAGCGACATTCATTGTTGCTTGTATGCCTTGCTTGTTTTTGTGGCCGCCCTTGATTGGACGACGCGTTTCCTCCGCGACAGGCATCGTCGCCCATCGCGCTTCCACTACAAAATGACATAGATCAAGTCGCGGTCAAATCACAGCGCCGCACCCCAGCTCCGCGCGGTCTGCAAGATCCAGTCGCGATAGAGCGTCAGCGGCGTGACGCCGGTCAATCCGCCGCAGCCGGCGGCACCGTTCGGTCCCGTGGACCAGCTGACGACGCCGACGAGGACGGGGCCGTTCGGCTTGTCCTCGAAGACGGGCCCGCCGGAATCGCCGGTACAGGCGCCAATTCCGTCGCGAACACCGTTGGTTACGGGATCGACCAGGCGAATTTGCAGCGTGCCCGGCTGGCCCGTGGCAACGAGGCCGGCGACCCGCGTCGTGCCGCCGCTCTTGCCATCACCGCGCACGGTGACGCCGATCCCGGCGATCACGAAGCGGCCGCCAACCCGGATCGGAATATTCGGTGCGCCGACCGCGACCGCCGATTTTCCTTTGAGTGGAATATCGAGCTGCAGCAACGCCACATCGGCGGTCGCGCGATGCACCTGCATCGCCTGCATGTTGAAGCTCGGATGGATCGCGACAGTTCGAACGTTCAGCAATTGCGGCGTACCGTCGGCGCCACGATCGACGACCTTGTAGTCTGCGCCGGGCTGCACGCAGTGGGCGACCGTGAGCACCAGCTTCGGTGCGATCAGGCTGCCGGTGCAAAAATTACCGCGCGAGCCGACGATGGTGACGACAGCGCGCGCGACGCCGTCGGTCTGCGGCGTACCGCCACCGACAATGGCGTAAGCGGGCGTGGCAAGCAGCGACGCCGCAATGATGAGAGTTGCAGGCTTCTTCATGGGAACACGCTTTGGCGTCGGCATCGGTAAGGCGGGCGATTGCTTCGGACTGGCCCTTGCCGATAGCGCATGCTAGCGCTCTTGGAAAGCAATTGACGAGGGCAGGATAGTGGCGATCGAGGCTGTGATCTTTGATTTTGGCGGCGTGCTGACCAGCTCGCCGTTCGAGGCATTTGCGCGATTTGAAGCGGAGCGCGGCCTGCCCATCGACATCATCCGGCGCACCAATGCCGCCAATCATCTTGAAAACGCCTGGGCCAGGTTCGAGCGCGCCGAGGTCGATATCGACACCTTCGATCGCTTGTTCGCGGAGGAGTCACGCGCCCTCGGAGCGGAGGTGCGCGGCCGCGACGTGCTGCCGCTGCTCCAGGGCGATCTGCGCCCGGAAATGGTCGAGGCCCTGAAACGCATCAAGGCGCAATTCAAGACCGGCTGCATCACCAACAATCTGCCGGCCAACGCGATCGGCAGCATGACCGGTCGCTCGCTCTACGTCGCCGAGGTGATGGTGCTGTTCGACCACGTCATCGAATCCGCCAAGATCGGCCTGCGCAAGCCTGATCCGCGCATCTACCGGCTGATGGTCGAGACGCTGAAGGTCGATCCGAAGGCTTGCGTCTATCTCGACGATCTCGGCGTCAATCTGAAGCCCGCACGCGAGATGGGCATGACCACGGTCAAGGTTACGAGCGGCGCCCAGGCGATCGCCGAGCTCGAGGCGGCGACCGGGCTGAAGCTCAGCTAAAGGCTACTACTCCGCCGCGGCGGCGATCCGCTCGGGAAAGGCGGCCGCCAGCGAGGCGCGGTCGGGTTTCAGCACGCCGCGTTCGGTGATGAGCCCGGTGACCAGCCGCGCCGGGGTCACGTCGAAGGCGTAGTTCGCGACCGGTGAACCTTCAGGCACGATCCGAACCGTCTCGAGCCGTCCATCGGCGGTACGGCCGGTCATGTCGGTGACCTCGGTGCCGCTGCGCTGCTCGATCGGGATATCGCGGATGCCGTCACCGACGGCGAAGTCGATCGTCGGCGAGGGCAGCGCGACATAGAACGGTACGCCATTGTCGTGCGCGGCCAGCGCCTTCAGATAGGTGCCGATCTTGTTGCAGACGTCACCATTGGCCGCGACGCGGTCGGTGCCGACGATGGCGAGATCGACCATACCATGCTGCATCAGATGCCCGCCGGTGTTGTCGGGGATCACGGTGTGCGGCACGCCGTGATGGCCGAGCTCCCAGGCAGTGAGCGAGGCGCCCTGGTTGCGCGGACGGGTCTCGTCGACCCAGACATGGACCTTGATGCCGCGCTCATGCGCCAGATAGATCGGCGCCGTCGCGGTGCCCCAGTCGACGGTGGCGAGCCAGCCGGCATTGCAATGGGTCAGCAAATTGACGACCTCGCCCGGCTTCTTCGCTGCGATCGCCTCGATCAGCTTCAGGCCGTTGTCGGCAATGCCCCGGTTGATCTCGACGTCCTGTTCCGCGATCTCGTCGGCGCGCACATAGGCGGCCTCTGCCCTTTCCAGAAGATCAATCGGCGTGAGCGTCGCGCGCATTTCGTCGAGCGCCCATTTCAGATTGATCGCGGTCGGCCGCGCCACGACAAGCGTGTCGTAGGCGCGCTTCAAACCCGCATCCGAGGCATCCTCACGCATCGCCAGGGCCATGCCGTAAGCGGCGGTGGCGCCGATCAGCGGCGCACCGCGCACCAGCATGTCGCGGATCGCGACCGCTGCGTCCTCGCAGGAGGTCAGGCGCGCGACGACGAACTCGTGCGGCAGCCTGCGCTGGTCGATCGCGCCGATCGCCCAGCCGTCACGCTCGCGCCAGATGCTGCGGAAATGCTTGCCGTCGACCTTCATGGCCTTCTGCCTTTCGTCTCAACCGCGCAGGATGCGCCCCGCCACCGCATCGAGCTTCTTCAGAAGCTCCGGGTCGCGGGCCTCGGGCGCCGTGATCAGCGCGGAGTCCAGCGCGCGGTCCGAGCCGATCGGGCACAGTTCATGCTCGCGCGGGAACTCCTTTGCCAGCCGCGCCACCAGCGCCTTCGCCTTGTCGGCGTTTGTGGTCAGCACACGGATGATGTCCTGCACGGTGACGGCGTCATGGTCGGGATGCCAGCAATCGAAATCAGTCACCATCGCGACGGTCGCGTAGCAAATCTCTGCTTCGCGGGCGAGTTTCGCCTCGGGCATGTTGGTCATGCCGATCACGGAATAGCCCAGCGTTTTGTAGGTCATGCTCTCCGCGTAAGTGGAGAATTGCGGCCCTTCCATGCAGACATAAGTACCGCCGCGCGCAATCGCGATGCCTTCGGCTTCGGCGGCCGCCGCGAGATGGATGCGCAGCCGCGGCGAGACGGGATGCGCCATCGACACATGCGCGACGCAACCCCGGCCGAAGAACGAGCTTTCGCGCTTGTGGGTGCGGTCGACGAACTGGTCGACGAGAACGAAAGTGCCGGGTGGCATCTCCTCCTTGAACGAGCCGCAAGCCGACAGCGAAATCAGGTCGGTCACGCCTGCGCGCTTCAGAACGTCGATATTGGCGCGATAGTTGATATCGGAGGGCGACAGCCGGTGGCCCTTGTCATGCCGCGGCAGGAACACGATCGGCAGGCCGGCGATCGATCCGCGGCGCAGGGGCGCCGACGGCTCGCCCCAGGGGCTTTTGATCACCTCTTCGTGCGCGTCCTCGAGACCCGGCAGATCGTAGATGCCGGAGCCGCCGATGATGCCCAATACCGCCTGATTCATGCCTGCTCCACCCTGTTCGCCACGTGCGACACCGTTAAGCTATGCCAGCTTTACGGCGGCTTTGGAACGGGGGTGGAAGAATGCCCGTGGCGTGAGGAGCGTAAAGCTGGCGCCTCAACTCGATGTCGTCCCCGCGAGCGCGGGGACCCATAACCACAAGGCTTGGTTTGGTGAAGACCCGTCGTTCGGTACCACGACCTGCAACAGTCGGTAGATTCCGCGGTATGGGTCCCTGCGTTCGCAGGGACGACACCGGTGGTCTTGGCTAAGCCGCGGTCGCCGGCTGCAGCTGGGTGGCGACCATCCGCTCCAGCGTCTCCACGGACTGAAAATTCTCCGGCGTGATCTCGGACTGCGGAATGGTGAAGTCGAACTCGGCCTCGACGCCCAGCATCAGATTGACCATGTCCATCGAGGTAAGACCTGCGTCGACGAGCTTCGCCGAAGGCGTGACGTCCGCGGTGAGCGAATTCTGCTCGAGGATGCCCTTCACCAGCTTGATGATGCGATTACGCACGACGGTATCGAAGGCCTGCATTTGAAGCTTCCCGTGTTATTCCTGAGTGACCGCCTGTACGGCCCGCCAGTTCTGCGATTGGCACCACCATAGCCTCATTCGCCTTAGCAAACGATGACTCACGTTGATTAAAATTAACGGCTCTTCCAATTTGCTAACGCGACCATCTGAATTTGCGAGGTCCAGACAACTCGGCCTTAACTGTCCATTTGGAATTGGACGGCGTTTACCCTGAATTTAATCGACTAATTTGAGTCAAATCCCTAGCCTCCCTTCAAACGTAAATAGGGTCGGATGGTCGTAAGCAGCATCAATGCCGATGCCTGACGATCTCGAACGGCGAACCGGAGGCGGACGAATGAACGTGCGTGAAGCAGTCCTCACTGTCGACGAAACGCAGACGAATTTTCTCGAGCGGGGTCCATCCCTCATCGAGCGCGCCGCCCGAACCGCCACCGTGGCCGCAGCCGACGCCGACGCCGTCGACCGCGACGCCCGCTTCCCCCACAAGGCTTTCGACGCCGCGCGCGAGCAGAAGCTGCTCGGCGTCATGATCCCCGTTGAGTACGGCGGCTTCGGTGCCTCGATCCACGACGTCACCGACATCTGCTACACGCTCGGACGCGCCTGTGCCTCCACGGCGATGATCTACGCGATGCACCAGACCAAGGTCGCCTGCGTTGTCCGGCATGGTCATGGCATTCCCTGGATGGAGACCATGATGCGCCGCGTCGCCCGCGACCAGTGGCTGCTGGCCTCCTCGACCACCGAGGGCCAGAACGGCGGCAACATTCGCGCCAGCGCAGCCGCCGTCGACCACGCCGGCGACACCGTCTCGCTGGTGCGCGATGCCACCGTGATCTCCTATGGCGCCGAGGCCGATGGCCTCGTCACCATCGCCCGACGCGCCACCAATGCTTCCGCGTCCGATCAGGTGCTGCTGGCGCTCGCCAAGGACGATTATTCGCTGAAACGGACGCTGGGCTGGGAGACGCTCGGTATGCGCGGCACCTGCTCGACCGGCTTCGAACTGAAGGTCGACTGCCCCGCCGATCGCGTCTTTCCGGAATCCTATGACAAGATCCACGCCCAGACCATGACGCCGTTCGCGCATCTGTGCTGGTCATCCGCCTGGGCCGGCATCGCCGCGGCCGCGGTGACGCGTGCGCAGGCCTTCATCCGCAAGGCGGCCCGCACCTCCGGCGGCCAGATGCCGCCGGCCGCAGCGCATTTCACCGCCGCCAAGATGTCGCTGGCCAAGCTGCGCGCGCTGATTTCAGCCAATCTCGATGCCTTCGCCCGTGCCGAGCACGACGAGCGCGCGCTGAGCTCGCTCGACTTCCAGTCCTCGATCACGCTGTTGAAGGTGCAAGCCTCCGAGCTCGCGGTCGAAACCGTCATGCACGCGATGCGCACCGCCGGTCTTTCCGGTTACCGCAACGACGGCGAGTTCACCATGGGCCGTCACCTGCGAGACGTCCTGTCGTCGCCGATCATGATCAACAACGACCGCATTCTTGCCAACGCCGCGACATCGACGCTGATGAGCGGCGTGCCGACGAGCCTCCGTGACTAAGATCAACAAGAACAATTTTCAGATAGCAGGACATCGAACATGAACATTGCTGTTCTCCCCGATTCGCCCGAGACCGCGCCGCAAATCATCGATCCGCTCGACCATCTCGCCGACAAGCTGTTCCACCGCATGGGCGCGGACGGCGTCTATGCCCGCACCGCGCTCTATGAAGGCGTCGTCGAGAAGCTTGCCGCGCTGATCACGAACCATCGCGAGGCCGGCACCGAGGTGATGCGCTTCCCGCCGGTGATGAGCCGCACCCAGCTCGAGAAGTCCGGCTATCTCAAGAGCTTTCCGAACCTGCTTGGATGCGTCTGCGGCCTGCACGGCACCGAACGCGAGATCAACGCCGCGGTGAGCCGCTTCGATGCCGGCGGCGACTGGACCAGCTCGCTGTCGCCGGCCGATCTCGTGCTGTCGCCGGCCGCCTGCTATCCTGTCTACCCGATCGCCGCGAGCCGCGGACAGCTGCCGAAGGGTGGCCTGCGCTTCGACGTCGCCGCCGACTGCTTTCGCCGCGAGCCGTCAAAGCATCTCGACCGGCTGCAGTCGTTCCGGATGCGCGAATATGTCTGCATCGGCACACCCGACGACGTCGCCGAGTTCCGCGAGCGCTGGATGGTGCGCGCGCAAGCGATCGCGACCAACCTCGGCCTCACTTTCCGTGTCGACTATGCCAGCGACCCCTTCTTCGGACGCGTCGGCCAAATGAAGGCGGTGAGCCAGAAACAGCAGCAGCTCAAGTTCGAGCTCCTGATTCCGTTGCGCTCGGAAGAGCAGCCGACCGCCTGCATGAGCTTCAACTATCATCGCGAACATTTCGGCACGACCTGGGGCATCCAGGACGCCAACGGTGAACCGGCTCACACCGGCTGCGTCGCCTTTGGCATGGACCGGCTCGCCGTCGCCATGTTCCACACCCACGGTACCGACCTTTCCGCATGGCCCGCCAAGGTGCGGGATATCATGGGCATGCAGCCGCAAGTCGCGGCCGAAGCCCATGGCGAGGGTTGGCGCTAACAGAACGAGGCCTCCCATTTCCACGGGTAAGACGAGCGTGATCCATACCAAGGTCCGATGCCGCGAGATCACCGAGGCCGACGTTGACGCGGTCGCGGAGCTGCTAACGCGCGGCTTCGTCGGCCGCTCGCGCGACTACTGGATCCAGGGCCTGCGCCGGCAGGCCTTCCGGCCCGTGCCCGAGGGCTATCCGCGCTTCGGCTACATGATCGACAATGACGGCACGCCCGTCGGTGTGCTGCTGCTGATCTACACGGCGCGGAAGGACGGCGAAGCCACCGCCATCCAGTGCAACCTGTCGAGCTGGTATGTCGACCCGGCCTACCGCAACTACGCTCCGCTGCTGACCAAGATCGCGCAGCGACACAAGGATGTGACCTACCTCAACATCAGCCCGGCGCCGTGGACCTGGCCGATCATCGAGACACAGGGCTTCAGGGCCTATTGCCAGGGAATCTTCTTCTCGGTGCCCGCGCTGGCACGCGCGCCGCGTTGGAGCAAGATCGAGGTCATCTCGCAGCACGCCAAGGCGATCGAGGGGCTGACCGACGCCGAGACCGAGCTGCTGACGCGGCATGCTCGCTACAATTGCCTCAGCCTCGTCTGCCGCACGCCGAAAGGAACGTTTCCTTTCATTCTGCAACCGGTGCGCATCCGCCGCGGCTTCATCGCGCCGCCTGCGATGAAGCTGATCTACTGCCGTAGTGTTGCCGAATACGCCGCCTGCGCCGGCCGCATCGGCCGGCTGCTGCTGAGGCTCGGCAAGATTTCGGTGGCGGTGGATTCCAACGTTCCGATTCCCGGTCTCGTCGGCATTTATACCGAGCGGCGCGGCCGGAAATATTTCAAGGGCCCGCACCGGCCGCAGCTTGCCGACCTCACCGATACCGAGCTCGTGCTGTACGGGCCATAGGGAGGCAGGCAGCCTGGGCGTCAACCTCAGCTGTCGTCCCTGCGAACGCAGGGACCCATACCGCGCGATCGAGCTGTAACAGCAGCGTGCCAGTACCGCGGGAGACCCCTTCACTTCCAGCCTTTGCCAAACTTCTCCCTGGGGCTATGGGTCCCTGCGTTCGCAGGGACGACAGCGGGGTTGAACGCCCTCGACCAATTCTGGCTTGCATGTGCCCCGCCGGCCGCATCTTCGCCTCTTCGGTCACCCTCCGTAAACTACTGCGCTTAAGGGAATTTTCCGGCCTCTTCGCTAGGCTCGGCGGTTGAATCACGCTGCGTTAAGTCTATTGCCCGCCGAGGCACCGCCAATCCCATGACGTCGACCGACGATAACGAGCTTGGCGCACGCCGCGAAGAGGGCCCGCAGCCCCTGGTCGGGCTGAGCCAGCTTGCGCTCGACCACATGGAGCAGGGCGTCTGTGTCTACGACGCCGACAACCGGATCGTGCTGGTCAACCAGCGGTATCTGTCGCTGTTCAACATGTCCGCCGAGACCGTGCGGATCGGCACGAGCTACCGCGACGTGCTTGCTCACAGCGCATCACGCGGCAACTTCCCGGCAAGCGAGCTCGATGCGCTCTACACCAGGCGCGTGAAGCAGATCGCCGCCGGTCAGCCCTTCCGAACCGAGCAGACACTCGCAAGCGGCCTCGTCATGTCGCTCGAGCTGAAGCCGCTTCCCGGCGGCGGCTGGATGACGATCTGCGACGACGTCAGCCGCCTCGCCCGACTCGAGGCGGAGCTGCGCCTCCAAACCGAGCGCAGCCAGCACGCGCTCGCCAACATGTCGCACGGCCTCATCATGTATGACGCCGACAGCCGCATCGTCGTCTGCAACGAGCGCTTTCTGAACCTCTACGATCTCGACCCCGATATCGTGAAACCGGGTGTCGCGCACAGCACGGCCATCGACCACTGGCTCTCGCGAGGCAACAAAGCGGACATGTCTGGAGACAAATTCCGCGAGTCACGGATGGACGACGTTCGGGCCAGGAGCGCGAAAGCGGTCCTTGTGACACGCTATGACGGCGGAAAAGTTCAGGCTGTGTCGCGGTTCATGCCCGACGGCGGCTGGGTGACGGTGCATGAAGACGTCACCGAGCGACTGCAATATGAAGAGACGCTGAAGCAGCAAAACATGATGCTGGATGCGGCCCTCGAAAACATGGCGCACGGTCTTGCCTTCTACGACGGCGACATGCGACTTCGGGTCTGCAACAACACGTACCGGCAGATCTACCGGCTGTCCCCGGAGCAGTCGCGACCCGGCACGCATCTCTCTGAGTTGATCGAGCGCTCGATGCAGAACGGCGCATTCGCTACCGAATACAGCCCGCAGGAGATCCTGGAAACCGCCCGCGAACGGCTCGCGCACCGCGACTCCTCGCCCATGCGCCGGCGCATGGTCAACGACACCGTGATCTCGGTGCGTTACTGCGCGCTGGCTGAAGGCGGCTTCGTCGCCACCTATGAGGACATCACCGAGCGCGAGCACGCGGTCGAGGAGCTGAGCGAGCAGTATAGGCGCTTCGACGCGGCGCTGAACAACATGAGCCAGGGTCTGTGCATGCTCGATCCGAGCCTGCACGTCATCGTCTGCAACCGCCGCTATGTCGAGATGTACGGCCTGTCGCCCGACGTCGTGAAGCCGGGCGTCTCGATGCGCGAGATCATGGAGCATAGCTGCGAGCTCGGCATCCACTCGAACACGACAGGCGCGAAGCTCTATGCCGACTACGTCGAAAGGCTGCGCGAAGGTGAGCACACGCTGCATCGCCATTTGAGCGACGGCCGCATCATCAAGCTCAATCACAAGCGGATGGAGCATGGCGGCTGGGTCGTCACCTATGAGGACGTCACCGAGCGCCACAAGGCCCAGGCCCGCGTGGCGCACATGGCACGGCACGATTCGCTCACCGACCTGCCCAACCGGACGCTGTTTCATGAGAAGATGGGCGATGGGCTGAATCAGGTGGCGACCGCCGGCGGCGCGATGGCGGTGCTGTGCTTCGACCTCGACAATTTCAAGACCGTCAACGATCGGTTCGGCCACGCCGCCGGCGATCGGCTGTTGCGCTGGGTAGCGACGCGGCTGAAGGAGAATGTCGGCGAGCACGACACCGTCGCCCGCCTCGGCGGCGACGAGTTCGCAATTCTGCAGCGCGGACCGCAGCCGCAATCGGCAGAGAAACTCGCTAGCCGTCTGGTCGACATCATCGCTCAACCGCTGCAGCTGGAAAACCAGTCGGTCCATGTCGGCGTCTCCGTCGGCATCGCCGTCGCGCCCGATCACGGGCTCGATGCCGACGAACTGATGAAGTGCGCCGACCTCGCATTGTACCAGGCCAAGGCCAAGGGCCGCGGCGCCTATCAGCTGTTCGAGCCCGAGATGGAGGAAGAGGCACGCCGCCGGCACGCGCTGGAACACGATCTACGCGGCGCCTTGGAGGCCAGCGAATTCCACCTGGTGTTCCAGCCGCAGGTGCGTCTCGACACCACAGAGCTGACCGGATTCGAGGCGCTGCTGCGCTGGAAACATCCTGCGCGCGGCCTGGTTTCGCCTGCCGAATTCATTCCGCTCGCGGAGGAGAACGGGCTGATCGTCCCGATCGGCGAGTGGGTGCTGCGCACGGCCTGTGCGACGGCGGCGCCCTGGGCGGATCTGACGGTCGCAGTCAATTTGTCGCCGGTGCAATTCCGTTCCCGCGGGCTGGTGACGATGGTCACGAGCGCACTCGCGGAGGCCGGCTTGCCGCCCCGGCGGCTCGAACTCGAGGTCACCGAAACGGCGCTGCTCGACGACAGCGAGGCGACGATCGAGATCCTGCACCAGCTCCGCGCGCTCGGCGTGCGCGTCAGCCTCGACGATTTCGGGGTCGGCTATTCCTCGCTCAGCTATCTGCGCAAGTTTCCGTTCGATCGCATCAAGATCGACCGTTCCTTCGTCGGCACGCTCGGCGAGAGCCCGGAGAGCGTCGCCATCGTTCGCACCATCGCGAGCCTCGGCTCCGTGCTCGGCGTCGAGACCACGGCGGAAGGCGTCGAGACGATCGAGCAACTCGATTTCGTCCGCGCGTGCGGCTGCACCGCGGTGCAAGGGTATTATTTCGGCAAGCCCTGCCCCGCAGCCGAGGTCGGACGCGCCATCGAGACGCTGAACGCGGTTCGCCGCGTGGCGTAAGGGCTCCGGCCCCCGCAAATTCCGTCTCTCGGCACGCGTCCAAACGACCAATTGTCGCACATGACTTTTTCGGCGGGATCGCCATCCCGATGGCGTGGGAGCGCCGCGCAATGCGCTTTTCTTCTCCCGTGATTTCGAGGACAATCCCGCCATAACAACGAGAGACGGCGGTCCAACGAGGCCGCCGCGAGGGAGGAGTTTCGATGTCGCGATTCGGGCTGAAGACGATTGCCTTTGCTACCATGTTTGCAATCACGGGCGCGGTGCTCGCGACCGCCGCCGGCGCGCAGGATTATCCCATCAAGCCGATCACACTGATCGTGCCGTGGCCGGCGGGCGGCTCGACCGACATCTCGATGCGCGCGATCGCCGACAGCGCCTCGAAGGTGCTGGGACAGCCGATCGTCATCGACAACAAGGCCGGCGGCGGCGGCACGGTCGGGCCGGCGACAATGGCAGCGGCAGCGAAGCCCGACGGTTACACCATCTCGCAGATCCCGATCACCGTCTTCCGCCTGCCCCTGATGCAGGAAGTCTCATGGGATCCGGCCAAGGACTTTACCTATATCATTCACCTCACCGGCTACACGTTCGGCGTGACCACCAGCGCGGAGTCGCAGTTCAAGTCCTGGAAGGACGTGGTGGAGTTCGCCAAGGCGAATCCAGGCAAGGTGACCTATGCCACGCCGGGTACGGGCACCTCGCTGCATATCGGCATGGAGCAGATCGCGGCCATGTCGGGCATCAAGCTCACGCAGGTGCCGTTCAAGGGCGGCGCGGAGACCAATGCCGCGGTGCTCGGCCAGCATACCATGCTGCAGGCCGATTCCACGGGATGGCGACCGCTGGTCGACGCAGGCAAGCTGAAGCTCCTGATGGTGTGGACCGGTGCGCGGTCGCCGAACTACCCTGATGTGCCGACGCTGAAGGAGCTCGGCTATCCCATGGTCTACGATTCCCCGTTCGGCATTGCGGGCCCGAAGGACCTGGACCCCAAGATCGTCGCCAAGCTGCACGATGCCTTCAAGAAGGCGATCGAAGACCCCGCGGTGATCGCGACACTCGCCAAATACGACATGGTGCCGAACTACAAGAACACCGAGGACTACAAGAAATTCGTAGTCGAGGTCACGGAATCCGAGCGCAAGGTCATCGAGAGCCTCGGGCTTGCGAAGAAGTAGGACTGAGCCCGTTTCGTATCCCGGACGCGGTGCAGCGCTTCTTCGGCGCTGCGCCGCAGAGCCGGGACCCACTCTTCCGTCCGACACTCATGGCCCCGGCCGTGCAGCACATCACGTCGTGCTGCGCTGCGTCCGGGGCACGAGAGAGCATCGATGAACGACCAAACCAACGTCAAGCTCCGCCTCAACAACTCCGAACTCTGGGGCGGGCTGATCGGGCTCGGGCTCGGCGGCTTCGTGATCTGGCAAGGCTTGAAGCTGAAGCTCGGCACCATCAACGATCCCGGCTCCGGCTACGTGCTGTTCTACACGGGCATCCTGATGTGCGTGTTCGCGGGCTCCATCATCGTCTCGGCGGTCACCGAGGGCGGCGCGACGCTGGCTTCGCGATGGGAGAACGTGAGCTGGAGCAAGCCGCTTCTCGTCATCGTTTGCCTCATCGCGTTTTCGTTCGCCTGGAGCCGTTGGGATTCCTGCTGTCGTCGATCCCGTTGCTGCTGCTGCTGTTGCGATTGATCGATCCCGTGCGCTGGACACTCGCCATCCCGATCGCCGTGCTGGTGCCATCAGGCATGTGGTGGGTGCTCAAGCGCCTGCTCTTGATCCAGTTGCCCTCGGGCCTGTTCGGGATCGGTTGACCTCATGGATACGCTTCTCAACGTCGCGCACGGGTTCGGTGTCGCGCTGCTTCCGATCAACCTGCTCTATTGCTTCATCGGCGTCTTCATCGGAACGCTCGTCGGCGTGCTGCCCGGCATCGGGCCGATCTCCGCGATGTCGCTGCTGCTGCCCGTGACGCTGTCGGGCACGCCGGAATCCGGCATCATCATGATGGCCGGGATCTATTACGGCTCGATGTATGGCGGCTCGACCACCTCTATCCTTGTCAATATCCCCGGCGAGGCGGCCTCCGTCGTCACCTGCATCGACGGCCACCAGATGGCGAAGCAGGGCCGTGCGGGCCCTGCGCTTGGTATCTCCGCCTTCGGCTCCTTCATCGCCGGCACGTTTGCGCTCCTCGCGCTGATGCTGGTGGCGCCGAGGCTCGCCAGCATCGCGATCGCGTTCGGTCCGGCCGAGTATTTCAGCCTGATGGTGCTTGGCCTCGTGGTGCTCACCTTCCTCACCCAGGGCTCGATGCCGAAGGCGCTGCTGATGGCCTGCATCGGCGTCGTGCTCGGGCTGATCGGGCTCGACAGCATCACGGCGCAGCCGCGGCTGACATTCGGCCGCATGGAGCTGATCGACGGCATCGGCCTCGTGCCTGTAGTGATGGGCCTGTTCGGCGTCGCCGAGGTCCTGCTCAACACCGAACAGGCGATCAAGCGCGACATCATCAACGCCAGAATCACGCAGCTGCTGCCCAACAAGGCCGACTGGCAGGCGAGCGCCGGCCCCGTCGCACGCGGCACACTGCTCGGATTCCTGCTCGGCATTTTGCCGGGCGGCGGCGCGGTGGTGGCCTCGTTTGCGTCCTACGCGCTGGAGAAGCGGCTGTCGAAGACGCCTGAGCGGTTCGGCCATGGCGCGATCGAAGGCGTTGCGGGCCCGGAATCCGCTAACAATGCGGCGGCCGGCGGCGCGTTCATTCCACTGATGACACTGGGCATCCCGCCGAACGTGGTGATGGCACTGCTGCTCGGCGCCTTCGTCATCCACGGCCTGCAGCCGGGGCCGCTGCTGATCACGCAAAACCCCGGCCTGTTCTGGGGCATCGTCGCCAGCATGTATATCGGCAACGTCATGCTGCTGATCCTGAACCTGCCGATGATCGGCATGTGGGTCCAACTGCTCAAGCTGCCCTACAACATCCTTTTCCCCCTGATCATCCTGTTCACGATCCTGGGCGTCTACTGCTCGAGCAACAACGTGTTCGATGTCTACGTGATGATCGGGTTTGGCATCGTCGGCTATTTCATGCGCAAGCTCGGCTACGAGCCGGCACCTTTGGTCCTCGCCTTCGTGCTCGGGCCGATGCTGGAGAACAATCTGCGCAAGTCGCTGATCCTGTCGCAGGGCGATCTCTGGACCTTCGTGCAGCGGCCTATCTCGGCCGCCTGCCTTGCACTCGCGCTGGTGCTCCTGGTCGCACCGCTGTTGCCGTCGCTGCGCAAGAAGCGCGAGCTGGTGGCGCTGGATGAGGGCGCGTGAACGTCTTCTTTCGCAGCGTTCGTCAAAACAACCCCATGCACAGTAGAAGGGGGGTTGATTCCAAAGGGGAAATTTTGACGTGAGCCGCTACCCCGCGGCAGGCAGCACGCTGTCCGGCGGCGGGCTCCAGGGGCGCTCGGCCGAGGCGAGCCCGATCAGGCGGCCCTGGATGTAGTCGCAGCCCCAGTCGCGCAGCATGTTTGCGGCGTCCTCGTCCTGGACCCACTCGGCCACCGTCTTGATGTCGAGGCGGCGGGCGAGGTCGATCAGGGTCTGCACGAAGGCGCGATCGTCGGCGGAATGGGTGATATTCTGCACGAAGGCGCCGTCGATCTTGACGATGTCGACGCCGAGCTTGCGCAGGTTTCGGAACGAGGTGTAGCCGGCACCGAAATCATCGATGGCAATGCGGCTGCCGAAGTTCTTCAGGCGCGTGACGAAGCCGCGGACGTCCTCGATGTCCTGGATCGCGACCGTCTCGGTGATCTCGACGATCAGCCGTTCGGCAACGCCGGGATGCGCGTGCATGAGCGATTCGATGCTGGCCCACCAGTCCGGATCCATCGTCGTATCCGGCGAGATGTTGAGGCTGAGGCAGATGTCGGGCGCGGCCGCGAGCTCGGCGACCACGAGCTCGAGCACGCGGTGATCGACGAGGCGGATCAGGCCGAGCCGCTCGGCGACCGGCACGATGTCGGGCGCGAGCAGCACCTGGCCGCCGCCCTGGTCCATCCGCACCAGGCATTCATGAAACGCGCGTTCGCGCGAGGCGGCCGACACGACCGGCTCATAGGCGAGTTTGATGCGGCGCTCGTTGAGCGCCGTGACGATCTCGTCGGTGACGCGGATGTTGACACGGCGCTGTGCGTCGCGCGCGGCATCCGGACGCCATGCCGCGAACGAGCCGGCACGGCGGCGCTTGGCGGCGTCCAGCGTCTCATGGGCGCGATTGACGGCCTCGTCGGTGTTGCGGGCATAGCGCGGCATGCTGACCGCGCCGATCGAAGTGGTGACCGAGACCGGTCCGGATTTGGTCGGCACCACCTCGTCGCGAATGCCGGCAAGGAAACGCTCGGCGGCGACGTTCATGTCGTCGACGGTGCAGTTCTTCAGGATCAGGCCGAACTTGTTGCCTGAGAAGCGTCCGAGCACATCGCCGCCGCGCAGCCGCGCGCGAATACGCTTGGCAACGTCGAGGATGACGGCGTCGGCGACGTCGAAGCCGAAGGCATCATTGACTCGGGCCAGATGATCAATGCCGACCAGCATGAAGGCCGCGGTCGAGCGGAAGCGGGTCGTCTCCTCGATCGCCTCGGCCAGAGCCGCAATCAGGTGCGAGCGGTTGAGCTCGCCGGTCAGCGGATCGAGCCGGGCGAGCTTGGTCAATTCCTCGTCGCGGGCATGACGCTCGTTGTTGATGCGGACGGAGCCGATCGCGCGGACCGGGCGGCCGTCGGCGCCGGCAAACCAGCGTCCGGTCTCCTCGATCCAGACCACGGGATCGGAGGCGCTCATGCGCACGCCGTACTCGACCCGGTAGGGCGTGCCATCGGCACCATGCACCGCCGAGGTTTGCGCCAGCGCCGCGGTCCGCAGCGATTGCGCGGGCTCGATCAGCTTGGCGAATTCGGCGCCGGTCGCCAGGCGCTCGGCCGGGATGCCGGGGAAGATGGCACTGGCCTGCTCACCCCAGACGATGACGTCGCTGGCGATGTCCCAGGCGAACACGGCCTGACCGAGGGCGGCCAGGATGTCGGAGGCTTGCGGCAATGCAGGGGTCAAAATCGCCTCGTTTCGGGACAGCGGGGGGTCCTGGGCCGGGACAGAATACGGCCAGATTCGCTTCCAACCCTAGGCAAAGTTCATAAACAATTTGGAAACCACGTTTTGCGGCGTCTCGGAACCAAGCCGGCCCGGCCGGCATAGGCCTTGCGAGTACATGACACGCAGCGGTGCCAGCGTCTCGAAATGCGACAGGCTTCGCCGGATCAACGGTGATTTGCGATGTTGAGTACGGATCGATCGGACCAGGTGGACCACGGCCCGGGCACTGCCCTGGTGCCGCAACTGCCGACGTTGCAGTGGGTCAACAAGGCCCCGCTACCGCGGCCCGATCCGAGCTTTGTCGCCCAGCTGATTGCCAATGCCGAGCACCTGCCCCAGACCAGCCAGCTGCGCCGCGCCTCTTCCGAAGACGCGCAAATGGCCTATGGCAGCAAGCGCCCGCTTCCGAGCGTCACCGCGCGCACGCGGCAGGTGGCTTAAAGGAGATCAGCGCGGCGGCTCGTCGGAAGACGGCTGCGTACCGCTGCCCGGCTGCAGATGCGGCGAGGGAATTTCCGGCGAAGGCGGGTTCACCGGCTTCGGCGCGGGGTGATCCATCAGGACGGATTCGGCAACCGACTGCGCCGAGGGCGCGGGCGTCTCAACCACTGGCGGCTGCGGCGCGTTCACCGGCTCGAACCTGGGATCCGCCACGGCCTCATCGGGCGGCACTGGGGCCTGACGCTTGGCCTTGCGCGGTGCCGGCACCGTCGTCTCGGCGACATAGGTGACGCGGCGGCGCGTGCGCTGGGCGATGCCGCCGAAGAAATCGGCCATCGCAAGCAGCACCAGCAGGAAGTAGGTGGAGTTGCCGAATTTGGGCCACATCACGAATTCGGCCGCGGCGGCGCCGAACACGATCAGCGACAGCAGGTGATCCATCAGGAATTTGGAGCCGGGCCGGGCGCCTTTGACCACCTCCAAAAGCAGCAGCACGATACCGAGCGCGAGCATCACGTCGGCGAGCGTGACCGGCCAGGCTTCGCCCGTGATCATCGGCACCTTGAACAGCACGTCCGTAAAGGACACGCTCGGCATCAGGAAGGCGATGATGTTGTAGACCGCGAGCGGAATCAGGAGCAGCGGGAAACCGACCATCGGCGAAATGCCTTCTCGATCAAGATATCCAGACAGGACAATGCGGCGGCGGAGCATTGGCTCCGTCGCCGTCACTGTCATATCTCAAGGGTTGGCCGAAATCAGGCAGGCAAAATCATCCTGCCCAGGAAATCCCGCCAGGGAAAAGTCCTGCCTCAGGACTCTTTCTTCTTCAGGACCTGACGGCCCTTGTACATGCCGGTCTTGAGGTCGAGATGGTGCGGACGACGGAGCTCGCCGGAGTCCTTGTCTTCCACATAGGTCGGCTTCTTGATGGCGTCTGCCGAGCGGCGCATGCCACGACGCGACGGCGAGGTTTTTCTTCTCGGAACGGCCATTTCAGTATCCTCTAGGGATTGGTGTTTTCAGGGCATCGTCCGAGGGACGGCTCAGCACCCCAACGGGGCGAGCAAATGCCGATCAAGGCCGGGCTTATAGAGGAAGGCTGGTCGTAAAGCTAGGGTTCTGGGCCGGAAATTGCGCCCGAAAAGGGCTCAAAATCAGCGAGTATCCCGCCAGCAGGTCAAAAGTGAGCTGGCCTGCGACCTTGCCACATAGGTCCCCGCCAGCCGCCGGACGCCCGGCCCCGGGGTCCTGGCGCTGCGTTTGACCGGATTCGGCAGGATCGAGGCCAGAAGTGCCGCCTCCCGGGGGGAGAGGTTCGCCGCCGACTTGCCGAAGGCATAGGCGCTGGCCGTCTCGACGCCAAACTGCCCCTGCGGCCCGAGCTCGGCGATGTTGAGGTAGATTTCCAGGATCCGCGCCTTGGGCAGGACCAGGTCGATCCACAGCGCCAGCGGGAACTCCAGCGCCTTGCGGACGAAATCCCGCCCCTGCCAGAGGAACAGGTTCTTGGCCACCTGCTGGGTGATGGTGGAGGCGCCGCGGAAAGCAGTGCCGTCCTCCTGCGCGTCGTCGATCGCTTCGCGCAGCGCGCCCCAGTCGATGCCGTGATGCTTGCAGAAATGGGCGTCCTCGGCCGCCACCACCGCCCGCGGCAGTGAGGGCGACATGGCCGCCAGGTCGATCCACTCCCGCTGCATCGGCGCGCCGCGGAGCGAACGCCAGGCCATCAGCGTCGAAACCGGATGGCCGGCGCGGTAGAACGGGGCGATCACATAGGGGGTGAGAGCTACGAGCGCGACCAGCAGGAGGAGGATTTTAACGATGCGCAAATCGACCTTTCCGGCGCAAAATAAATGCGGCCACGGATCCCGGCATTAAGTCTGTGATAATTCGGGCCTTTTCCAGCACTTTTTAGGCCTTCCAAACGATTGACTGAGGCGGGCTCATAAAGGATTGTCCCGCCGAATTTTAGTTCTGGAGCCCTTCTTGATGACCGGCACGTCCCCGTCCGATTTCGCCAAACGTCTGGACAAGACCGCTGATGATACCGAGGCCCTGCTCGCGCGGCTCTTGTCGGACGACATCCTGCACGATGAGATCGCCCGGCCCAAGCGACTGATGGACGCAATGCGCTATTCCAGCCTGAATGGCGGCAAGCGCCTGCGGCCGTTCCTGGTGGTCGAGAGCGCAGCCGTGTTCGGCGTGCCGCGCGAAGCCGCACTGCTCGTCGGCGCGGCGCTGGAATGCATCCACTGCTATTCGCTGATCCATGACGACCTGCCGGCGATGGACAATTCGGACCTGCGCCGCGGCCGCCCCACCCTGCACAAGAAGACCGATGACGCCACCGCGATCCTCGCGGGCGACGGCCTTTTGACGCTCGCCTTCGACATCGTCACCCGCGACGAGATCCATCGCGACGCCAATGTGCGGCTGCTGCTGACGCGCGCGCTGGCGCGCTGCGCCGGCATTGGCGGCATGGTCGGCGGCCAGATCCTCGATCTCGCCGGCGAAGGCCGCTTTGGCGGCAACGAGCCGATCGACGTCGCCCGCATTCAGCAGATGAAGACCGGGGCGCTGCTGCGTTACGGCTGCATCGCCGGCGCGATCCTCGGCCAGGCCTCGCAAAAGGAATACCAGGCGCTCGACGATTACGGCCGCGCCCTCGGTGAAGCCTTCCAGATCGCCGATGACCTGCTCGACGTCGAGGGCGACGCGGCCGCGCTCGGCAAGCCGGCCGGTGCCGATGCCGCGCTCGGCAAGACCACCTTCGTCACCCAGCTCGGCATCGAAGGCGCCAAGCAGCGCGTGCGCGATCTGCTCGCGCGGGCCGACAGCGCAGTGTCGATCTTCGGCGACCGCGCCGCCGTGCTGCAAGCCGCCGCGCGGTTTGTCGCCGAGCGGAAGAACTGACGTCGCGGACAATCTTCACCTCGCCCCGCTCGCGGGGAGAGGTCGATATTCAAGCGCAGCTTGAATATCGGGTGAGGTGGACTCTCCGCGAGTCCAACTCTCACCGTCCTTGCGGAGGCTCCCCCTCACCCCAACCCTCTCCCCGCAAGCGGGGCGAGGGAGTAGATCACCGCTGCGGCAGCAACGAGAGCCAGCGAGAAAGCCGTAGTCATCATGACCACTGACAAAAAAGAAGATCCCGCCCTCGTCCGCTTCCGCCAGATGTCGCGGCCGATGCGGCTGATCTATGCGCGGCCACGGACCTTCATCTCGCTCGGCGTCGGCATCCTCGTCTGCCTGCTTTTGCCGGGCTCGATCCGGCTGACGACGCGGCTCGTGCTCGGCTGGGACGCGCTGATCGCGGTCTATCTGGTGCTGGTCTATGTGATGATGCTGTGCAACGATCACGAGCACATCCGCCGCAGCGCTGCGATGCAGGACGACGGCCGCTTCGTGATCCTGCTGGTGACAGCGATCGGCGCGTTTGCGAGCATCGCAGCGATCGTCGCCGAGCTCGGCAACCATCGCGGCGCCACAGAGCTGACGATCGCAATCACCACGATCGCGCTGTCCTGGGCGGCCGTGCACACCACCTTCGCCCTGCACTATGCTCATGACTATTATCTGCACCCGCCCGGCGGGTTGCAGTTCCCCAGCGGTGACAAGGAAGATCACGCCGACTATTGGGACTTCGTCTATTTCTCGTTCGTGATCGGCATGACCGCGCAGGTCTCCGACGTCGGCATCACCGACAAGACCATCCGCCGCACCGCCACCGCGCACGGCATCGTGTCGTTCATCTACAACACGGCCTTGCTGGCGCTGACGGTGAACATCGCGGCCAGCGCGATCTCGAACTGACGTCGCCCCGGTCTTCCGGGGCGCCGTCAACGAATGGTGCGAGACCTAGTTGCACACCTCGGCATTGGCATCGTTGCCGGGGCCGCCACCGCCGCGATATTCAAGATGGCAGCCGCGGTTGACGGGACGGCAGCCGCCGCCATTGCAGTAGACCTGCCCGCCACCCGCAGCACGGCTTGCGCCGGCTGCAGCACCAGCCGCGGCGCCGATTCCGCCCATGCCGCCGTAACCGCCTGCAGCGCCGACCTGCCGACGCTGCCGCGCGGGACGATCTTCGCTGTCCTCACGCCGCGAGGTCGCGGGCTTGGAAGCCGGCGGCTTGGCGGCGCGCTTCTTCTCGCATTCATTGTCGTCGTTCAGCGCAAAACCGTCACCACAGACGATCTTCGTGCACTTGTCGCCGTCGGCCTTGAAGCCGTGCTCGCACACCAGCGGACAGACCCGCGACGGCTTTGACTTGACCGTGTCGAGCGCATCTGTGCTCGCCACCTTCACGTCGAGCTTGGTGCCGGCATAGCGATTGAACTGCGACAGCGACCGCTGCGCGGACGTGTTCCAGTTGCCGTCGGCCTGGCCAGAGAAGCAGCCGACGCGGCCGAGCTCGGTCTGCACCGACCGGTTGAGATCGGCGGGCGCAGTCGCGGGCGTCAACGAGGCGACGTTGGTGCCAGCGGGGCTGGCCGTGGTGGCCGGGGCAGCGCTCGGCGCCGCGGCGGCCAGATTGACGCGCTGCTGCTCGGCGGCAGCGGCCTGCTGCTGCGCCTGCTCCTTGACCTTCTGCGCGGTCAGCTGCGCCTGCTCGGCAGCTTTCGCATCGGCCGCGGCCCTGGCCTGCGCATCCTTCTGCGCGCCAAGCGCGGCAAGACGATCCCGCTCCGCCTCGGCCTGCTTCGCCTTCTCGGCGGCAGCCGCATGGGCCTGCTCGGCGCCGATCTTTTCGAGCTGAAGCTTGGCGAGGCTCGCATAGAAGCCGTCGGGATGCTGGGCGAGAAATGCATCCCATGCCGGCCTGTTGCCGACCTGGAGCGCGAGCTCGTAATCGCGGCGGATATCGGCCTGCGGGTTCGCCACCGGCGCCGCCGGGGCTGCTGCCACCACCTTGACCGGCACCAGCGGCACGTCTTCGCCGCCGAGCGAGCCGTACACGAACGGCTCCTGCTTGTTGCCGGTCGACTTGAGCACTTCGTCGCGCACGAAGCCGAAGGCGCGGCGGACATCGAGGCCCGGCGTCGTCAGATGCTTCGACAGCGCGACGGTAAAGGGACTGTTGGCGCCGTCGCCGTCCTGCGCCGTGAAGCCGGCCTTGGCCGAATAGGCAATCAGCGTGTTCGGGCTGGTCGGCTCGACCTGGGCGAGGCCACGGCCGATGCCGCGCGAGGCGATCGTGCGCCGCATGGTCTTGCCGAAGGGATTGTCGCGGCAGGCATCCAGGATCACCAGGCGAAGCTGCTTGGCCGGCTCGACCGCGACCAGGACGCGGTCGAGCGAGAGCGCCTCGTCGAAAACGTCGGTGTCGCGCTCGAGCCTGGCATCAACCGGGATCAGATAGTTCGAGCCTTCGACCTCGATGCCGTGCCCGGCATAATAGACCACGGCGATGTCGGCACCGCGGGTTGCATCAGCGAATTCGCGCAGCACACGCCGCGTGTCCAACGCCGACAGATCGTGCCGGGAATCGACGATGTCGAAGCCGGCCTCTTTCAGGGTCCTCGCCATCACCGAACCGTCGTTGACGGGATTGGTGAGCGACGGCGCGTGCTGATAGGCCGAATTGGCGATGACCAGCGCGACGCGCTTTCCGGCGAACGCGGGCCCGGCGCCGAACAGCAGCGCGGCAGCGAGGAGGAGCGGGCAAAGTCTGAGCAAATTGCGCATGACACGACTTCCACGAGTTCAGGGCAGTTCAAGCCCCTTTGGGACCGCTTTAGCAAAACCCACCGCCGGCGCTTGTGATGGAGGTCACGAAGGCGGCGCCGGCGACTGGCCGAAAGACCCCTTTGGTTTGTCGCGCCAGCCCGGTCGGGGTTCGCCGGGACATGGGCGTGTGGGCCGGGTTCCCGTCAGGCATCCCCGATATGCCCCCGATATTGCGGCAGGTCGTCCGTGATCTCATGCCAGGGCGCTTTCGAGCCCACGAAAATATGGGCGCTCGGCCGGATCGAGGGGGCATCGACCAGGGTTCCCATGGCGACATGGACCCATTTCCCGTCGCGCACCCGGGAATAAAGCAGCGAGCCGCAGCGGGCACAGTGCGCATCATGGGTGGTGGCGTCACCGTAGATGAGGCGCTGGTCCTCACCCCGGACGAGACGGAGCTGGTCCTGCACAATTCCGGCGAAGGGCTTGAAGGCGGAGCCGGTGGTGCGGCGGCAATTCGAACAGTGGCAGTTCATCGCGTAGGAAAACGCATCGGCCACCTCATAGCGCACGGCGCCGCAATAGCATTCGCCGGTGAGGATGCGAGCGTTCGAATTTTCTGATCCGGTCATGGCGACGCCTTGGCGCAAATGGCTGACACAACCATAGCGCATTCTGATGTCTACGACTAAGTTCGCCCCAATCCATCAGCCAAAGGGAGGACCCATGAGCCAGAATCGTTCAAGCGTCGAAGCCGTCGTGCAAAGCTATTTCGACGGACTCTACGAGGGCGATGCCGAAAAGCTCGGCGCCATCTTCCACCCCTCCGCCGATTTGCGCTGGGTCGAGAAGGGCGAGCTTCAGGTGCTGACCGTGCCGGATTGGCTCGACCGCGTGCGCAAGCGCCCCTCCGGCAAGGCCGAAGGCAAGCCGCGCGAGGATTTCATTGTCACCATCGACCGCTCCGACGACAAGACCGCTTTCATCAAAGTCCGCTGCCAGCTGCCACCGCGTTTCTTCACCGACTATCTGGTGGCGATGAAGCTCGCGGACGGCTGGCAGATCGTGTCGAAGTCGTATCGGTATGACCTGAAGGAGTGAGGGGGCGCCTCTTCGCTCTGCCCGCAGTTTCGGACGCTCTGTCCATATCCTCCGTCATTGCGAGCGCAGCGAAGCAATCCAGAATCTTTCCCCAGAGACAGGCTGGATTGCTTCGCTGCGCTCGCAATGACGATGTCTGAAAGCTCCCCATGCCTCTCGACCGCCGTTCCCTGCTCGCCTCGCTGTGCTGGATGGCCGCTTCTCCCGTGCTCGCCGCGGACGCGCTACCCGAACTCGAATCCTACGAGCGCGACAGCGGCGGGCGGATTGGACTCTATGCCGAGAACCTTGCGACCGGCGCAAAGCTGAGCTGGCGGGCCGATGAGCGCTTCGTCATGTGCTCGACCTTCAAGGCCTCGCTTGCGGCTTGCGTGCTGGCGCGAGTCGATCGCGGCGAGGAGCACCTTGCGGCCATGATCCCTTATGGCAAGGCCGACCTGCTGGACTACGCGCCAGTCGCCAAGCAAAACCTCGCGACCGGCAGGATGTCGGTCGCCGAGATGTGCAAGGCGATCGTCGAGCTCAGCGACAACACCTGCGCCAATTTGCTGCTGGCGCGGATCGGCGGGCCCGCCGCGCTCACGACGTTCTGGCGATCGCTCGGCGACGCCACCTCGCGGCTCGACCATAATGAGCCCGAGCTCAACCGCTCGCCGCCCGGCAATCCCCACGACACCACGACGCCGGCGGCGATGGCCGGCAATCTGCGGCGGCTGGTGACGGGCGAGGCATTGTCACCGGCCTCGCGCGCGCAGCTCACCGAATGGATGGTGGGCTGCAAGACCGGCGCGAACCGGCTGCGCGGCGGCCTGCCGGCGAACTGGACAATCGGCGACAAGACCGGCAACAACGGCAAGGATGCATCGGGCGACATCGCGGTGGTCTGGCCCAACACCAGTCCGGATACGCCGATCCTGATCGCGGCCTATACCCAGGGCGGCGCCCCCAACGCCGCGCAGATCGAGGCCGTGTTCGCGCGGATCGGACGCATGGTAGCCGAGCGGCTGGCGTGAGCCGGCCGCATTGACCTTGCGGGCGCTTCCGGGTCAAGACAGACCATCATGGAAGTGAAGTTTCAGATCTTTCTCATCCTGCTCGCCGTGCTGGCCGGCACGGCGCTCGCCGCACGCCGCTTCAACGTCGCGCCCGCCATCCTCCTGATGCTCGTGGGCGTCGGCCTCGCCTTCGTGCCGGGCATGCCGCCGGTTGAGTTGCCGCCGGCATTGGTGCTGCTATTGGTGCTGCCGCCGCTGATCTACTCGGCAAGCGTCGCCATGAGCTGGCGTGAGTTCAGGAACAACCTTCGCCCGATCGTGCTGCTCGCGGTCGGCGCGGTGATCTTCACCGCGGCGATGGTGGCGGCCGCCACGCATTATCTGATCGGCCTGCCCTGGACCATCGGCTTCCTGCTCGGGGCCATCGTCGCGCCGCCCGACGTGGTGGCGCCGCTCGCGATCGCGCGCCGGCTGCACATGCCGCGCCGGATCCTGGTCATCCTCGAGGGCGAAGGGCTCGCCAACGACGCCACCGCGCTGATCCTCTACCGTTTTGCGCTCGCCGCCATCATGGTCGGGCATTTCTCGCTGCCGCTCGCGGCCGGCGAGTTCGTGCTGATCGTCGCCGGCGAGATCGCCTTTGGCATCGGCGTCGGCTGGCTCTCCCTGCGCCTCCGCAAATGGGCGAAAGATCAGCAGATCGAGCTGACGTTGTCGCTGATCACGCCCTACGTCTCCTACTGGCTGCCCGAGCATGTCGGCGGCTCCGGGGTGATCGCAACGGTGGCCTGCGGGCTCTATGTGAGCTGGAACGGCCCGCTGCTGATCTCGTCGGCGACGCGCCTGCAGGGCATCTTCTTCTGGGACCTCGTGATCTACCTGATCGAAGGCCTGCTGTTCCTGCTCACCGGCTTCCAGATGCGCGCGCTCTACGAGAAGTCCAAGGCATTTCCGCTCGACGACATCATGATCGCAACCGCCGTGGTCATGGTCGTCATCGTCCTCGCGCGCTTTGCCTGGCTTTACCCGGCGATCTATCTGCCGCGCATTCTCAGCATGTCGCTGCGCAAGCGCGATCCGTCGCCGCCATGGCAATGGGCATTTACCCTCGCCTTCACCGGCGTGCGTGGCGCGGTGTCGCTCGCGGCCGCGCTGGCGCTGCCGTTCACGCTGCCGGGCGGCGAAGCCTTCCCGTATCGCGACCTGATCCTGTTCGTCGCCTTCGGTGTCATCTTCATCACGCTGATCGGCGTCGGCCTGACGCTGCCGCCGGTGGTGCGCTGGCTCGGCATCGCCGAAGCCGGCCGCAACGAACATGTCGCCGAGCACGAAGCCGAGATCGCGGCGCGGCGCCGGGCCCTCGACGCCGCGCTGAAGTCGCTCGAAGCGTTCACCGCGAAAAAGGACATCTCCGACGAGGTGATGCGACTCCTGCGCGCGCGCCACGAAATTCGCTTCAGCCAGCTTCCCGATTCGCTCGATCCCGCCCACCACGACGTCTCCGCCGCAGGCACCGCGCTGACCCGCGAGCTGATCGCCGCCGAACGCAAATTCATCCATGACCTCCTGCGCGACGGCCAGATCACCGACGAAACAAGGCGCCGGATCGAGCGGGATCTTGATCTGGAGGAGGCGAGCCTCGCGAACCGCGAGTATCAGGGAGCGCCGCTGTAGCCTTCCGTTGCGATCTACCGCTTTTCGCAGAACTCTCCGACCGCCGCGGCCACCGCTCCTGCGATCAGCTCATGCCGCTCCGATGAGTTCAACGCCATTTCCTCGTCGCGGTTGATGATGGAGCCGGCTTCGAGCAGCACAGCGGCGCTGCGCGTTTGCGACAGCACGACGAGGCCGTCATAGCGGTAGACGCCGACATCCTTGTCGAGCAACTGGCGCCGGTAGCGGCCCATCACCGGCAAGGTGTACTGGCTGGCATAGCGCAGGCCCTGTTCCTTCAACTGCCGTCCGATGATCCGGGCCAGCGTCAGGCTGGTGGTGAAGTGTGGATTGCGCTCGGATACGAACAAGGAATGGCCGGAGAAGCGATCGCTGAAATAGCTCTTTGCGCCGTCGAATTCCCAGATATCGAGCAGCTTGTCCGGCACCGAGTCGTGATGGATCGACAGGAATAGATCGGCCCGGCCGTCATTCGCGGCGCTGACGCGCTTGACGAGGCTCGCCTTGGCCTTGCCGTCCGTGACGAGCAGGCGGGTGGCCGCAAAGCCCTCGGACTTGAGCTTCGCCGCGACGAGCCTTGCAAGACGGAAGTTGAAGCCGAATTCCGGATCGTTGCGCGCGCTCAACGCGCCGTAGGATTCCGGGGTGTGCCCGACATCAAGGACGATCCGGAATTTCGGCGGTTCGCACCTGGCCTGTGTTTCCGGCGGCTTCGATCTCGCCTTTGCAGCCTTCCGCATCCCGGCCGCCTGGCTATCGTCGACGGAGGAGAGCAGAAGCGGGACCAGCGAGACAGCGACAGCGGCGATGGTGCGCCACGGCTTCCTCACACCGGCCGCTCCCCCTTCACCGTCACGCGCGTCCCCGAGCGCGTGTGCGGCCAGTAGTCCCACATCGCGCGGTGCTGGGTGCAGCGGTTGTCCCAGAAGGCGATGGCGTTCTCGGTCCAGCGGAAGCGGCACTGGAACAGCGGGTTCTCGGCGTGCTGGTAGAGGTAGGCGAGCATCGCGTCGCTTTCGTCGCGCGGGATGCCGTTGATGTGGCGGGTGAAGCCGCGGTTGACGTAGAGCGCCTTCATGCCCGTGACCGGATGCGTGCGCACCACGGGATGCTCGGCATTCGGATAGGAGGGACGGTCGGCGACGCCGTAATTGGCGTAGAGCCCGCGATAGATCGGCTCGCCGTCATGCAGTGCGGTCAGCCCGTCGAGATAGGCCTTCATGCGATCCGACAGCGCCTCATAGGCCGCATACATGTTGGCGAACAGCGTGTCGCCTCCGCGCGGCGGGCACTGCTTGATGTAGAGGATCGAGCCCATCGGTGGCTCGAGATCGCAGGACACATCCGAATGCCAGCCCTCGCCATTGGCACGCGGCGAGTTCTTGTCGGCGTAGATCTTCATCAGCGCGGGGTCTTCGTCCTCATGCGGCGCGGCGGGATGAAAATGCAGCTCACCGAACTTGCGGCCGAAGGCGAGATGCTGCTGCGGCGTGATGTGCTGATCGCGGAAGAAGATGACGAGGTTTTCGGCGAGCGCGCGGTGAATCTCGTCCATCTGCCGGTTCGAGCGCGAATCGTCGGAGACGAGCCTGCCGAGGTCAACGCCGGTGATTTCCGCGCCGATGATGGGGGTGAGCTTCTCGACCGCGATCGTTTCATAGGGCGCGCCGCCTTCGGCCGTGTGGCGGTAGCGCGGGCCCTGCTTGCCGGCGAGTGAGCTCATGGCATGTCTCCCGATCGTTTTGATTGGGAGGCATCGTAGCAATGTAGGGCAGGTTAGCGAAGCGTAACCCGCCACTTCGCACGCGCAAAAAATAAGGCGGGTTACGCTAAGCTAACCCGCCCTACGATTTCGATATTTGTAGGCGTTTACTCCGCCGCGGTCACCGGCACCTTGGCGCCCTGGCCGTAGCGCTGGTCGATGTAGTCGATCACCAGCGCCTTGAAGTCGGCGGAGATCGTGGGTCCGCGCAGCGTACGGAACTTCTTGCCGTCGACGAAGACGGGCGCGGCCGGGGCTTCGCCGGTGCCGGGCAAGGAGATGCCGATATTGGCGTGCTTGGATTCGCCGGGGCCGTTGACGATGCAACCCATCACCGCGACGTTGAGCTCTTCCACGCCGGGATATTTCGTCTTCCAGCCCGGCATCTCGTCACGGATGAATGCCTGGATCGAGCTGGCCAGTTCCTGGAACGTGGTGGACGTGGTGCGGCCGCAGCCGGGGCAGGCCGCAACCAGCGGCACGAAGGTGCGGAAGCCCATCGTCTGCAGCAGTTCCTGGCCGACCTGCACCTCGCGGGTGCGGTCGCCGCCGGGCTCCGGCGTCAGCGAGATGCGGATGGTGTCGCCGATACCCTGCTGCAACAGGATACCGAGCGCGGCCGAGGAGGCCACGATGCCCTTGGTGCCCATGCCGGCTTCGGTGAGGCCGAGATGGATGGCATAGTCCGACCGCGCCGCGAGATCCTGGTACACCGCAATGAGATCCTGCACCGCCGAGACCTTGGCTGAGAGGATGATGCGATTCTTCGGCATGCCGAGCTCTTCGGCGCGCGCCGCCGAGAGCAGTGCTGACTGCACCATGGCCTCGCGCGTCACCGCACGGACGTCGCGCGGATTGGCGGATGCGGCGTTCTCGTCCATCAGCTTGGTCAGCAGCTCCTGGTCGAGGGAGCCCCAATTGGCGCCGATGCGCACCGGCTTGTCGTTCTTGTTCGCGATCTCGATGATGTCGCCGAACTGGGTGTCGCGCTTGTCCTTGAAGCCGACATTGCCCGGATTGATGCGGTACTTGGCGAGAGCCTCGGCGCAGGCCGGATAGGCCGCAAGCAGCTTGTGGCCGATATAGTGGAAGTCGCCGATCAGGGGTGTGGTGATGCCACGCTTGAGCAGGCCGTCTCGGATGTGCGGGACGGCGGCAGCGGCCTCCTCGCGGTCCACGGTGATGCGGACCATTTCGGAGCCGGCGCGCGCGAGCGCTGCGACCTGGGCGATGGTGCCGTCGATATCGGCGGTGTCGGTGTTGGTCATCGACTGCACGACGATCGGCGCACCGCCGCCGACGGCGACGTCGCCGACCTTGACCTGGGTCGTCTGGTGCCTGGGCGCCGGGCCCGCGATATCGGAATCGATGGGGTTTTCGAGCTTGTTCATGGGGTCCAAATATCAGGTTTTGGTGACGTTCAGCAATGCATCACGAGGCGCCGCAGCCGTTTGGCTCGGACGGTTAACCAGAAAAAGCCCAGCAATTACAAGGACGGCTGCTGCCCCGAAGGCCAGGCTCAGGTGATCGTGCATGATGAAATAGCTACCCACCACGCCAAACAAAGGGGTGATAAAGGTAAAAGCCGACAATTTGCTGGCCGAATAGGTCTTCACCAGCGCGAACCAAAGCGTGAACGTGGTTCCAACCACCCAGATCGCCTGGAACGCCATCAGGCCGATCGACTGGGGCGACGGGGTATGGCTGATGGTCTCGCCGAACAGATACGCCGCCAGTCCCAGGATCGGGATCGAGGTCGCAACCTGGTAGCCCAGCGCCTTCTCCGGCGCGGCGAAGCGAAGGCTGGTGCCCTTGGCGACCAGCGTCGTCGCCGCCCACAATCCGGCGCCGGCGACGATCATGAGGTCGCCGAGCAGGACGTGGGAATCGACATTGGCCTGCGGCACGCCGATCGCCAGCGCGACGCCGGCAAAGCTGATCGCCAGTCCAAGCCATTGCGTGCTGCCAAGGCGCTCGCCGAGCACCTGGTAGGAGCCGAGCGCGACGAAGAACGGCGCGGTGTAGAGAAACACCACCGCGCGCGAGGCGGAGGTCAGGCGCAACCCCTGAAAGATCAGCACGAATTCGATGCCGAACATCAGCCCCGCGACCAGGCCCGGCTTCCATGTGCCGTCGCGCTCGAAGAATTTGACGCCGCGCAGGCTGCCGATGATGAACAACACAGGCAGCGCGCCCATCGAGCGAAACATCGCCTGGAGCATCGGCGGAATATCCGGAAGCACCAGCTTCACCGCGATCTGGTTGAAGGCCCAGGTCAGGCACAGCATGAGCATCAGGGCGATGGCGCCAGCACTGAGGGGGCGACCGGCGGACGGCGTGGCTTGAGGTGAGGACATCTCTTCCCGAAATCCGGCTTCGCGCCGTTGTTGCTTTAAGACGTTTTCTGACAATGGGTGCAGACGCCCGTGATCTCGACCACGGACAATTTTGGCGCAAAGCCCGAGCTGCGCGCGGCGGCGTTGAGGTCTTTCGCGAACGAGGCTGATGGAATTTCGCCGACCAGGCCGCAGCGCTCGCAGATCAGGAAAGCGACTGCAGAGGTCGAATCATGGTCGTGGGCGGCGCAAGCGAGATAGGCGTTGCGGCTCTCGATGCGGTGCACGAGGCCGTTGGCGATCAAAAAATCGAGAGCGCGGTAGACCGTGATCGGCGCTGGCCGCGCCATCGACTTGGCGAGTTCGTCGATCACCTCATAGGCGCCGAGCGGACGATGGCTCGACAACAGAGCCCCCAGCACTTGGCGGCGGATCGGCGTGAATTTCTGCGCACGCTGCTCACAAACCGCCTCGGCATGCGACAGCGCGTCCGCAGTGCAGCGGCCGTGATCGTGGTCGGGCGCGGGAAAGGCCGGCTTGGCGAGGGTCATGGGATCGACGTTCTAGCATTTCAGCCGGGGAACCCAAAGCGCGACCGGCGAGCGGCTGCCAGCCATGCTTTTGCTGCGGGACAGCATCGCGTTAACCCGCCGTGAAATAATCATAAGCTTGCTTATCATATGCGAGCTTATTGGAGACAAGGCTTATGACCCGCGGGTCCGTCGACCAGAACTTCCTGTTCACGCTCGGTGAGCTCTACCGGTTGCTCCGCGTCTACGCCGACAAGGAGGCCTCGCGCTTCGGCATTACCCGCGCCCAGTGGGCGGTGCTGGCCAAGGTCGAGCGCAGCGAGGGCATGAAGCAGTCGGAACTGGCCGAACTGCTCGAGATGCAGCCGATCACGCTGACGCGGCTGATCGACAAGCTCTGCGACAGCGACTGGATCGAGCGCCGCAACGACGCTTCGGACCGCCGCGTCAAGCGGCTCTATCTGAAGAAGGCCGGCCGCACCTTGCTCGGCAGGATGAGCGGCCTGAAGTCGGAGCTGACGGCAAACGCGCTCGAGGGCATCAGCCCGGCGGACGCCCACCGCCTCCTCACCCAACTCGAAACCATCAAGGAAAACGTGCGTCACGCGATCCAGGCATCCGGAGCGGAACAGGCACGGAAGGAGCAGCGCTATGGCTGATCAGGTCCTCAAGTTCCAGCCCGAGCAGAAGAGCGACAGCGGCAAGCCCACCAAGAAGGCCGGCACCAACCCGCGCCGCCGCCTGCTGGCCGGTCTGCGCCGCTACCGCCGGTTCCTGCTGATGGTGGTGCTGCCCGTCATCGTCGCCATCGGCGGCATCACCTTCTATCTCAATGGCGGCCGCTATGTCGGCACTGACGACGCCTATGTCGGCGCGCAGAAGGTGCTGGTGACACCCGACATCTCCGGCAAGATCGAGAAGGTCGTCGTGAGGGAGGGCCAGATCGTCAAGCAGGGCGACGAGCTGTTCGAGATCGATCCCGTGCCGTTCCGCCTCGCGGTCGACGAGGCCAAAGCGCAGGTCATGCAGGCGCAATCGACCTATGACAATCTTCGCGCCAACATCAAGATCTATGGCGACATGCTCAACCTCGCGCAGCAAGGCGTCGACCTGAAGCAGCGCGACGTCGAGCGCAAGCAGGCGCTCGTGAAGAACAACTACGGCTCGCAGCTCGACCTGGACAACGCCGCGAACGCGCTGGTGACATCGGGCTCGATCGCGCAATACGTGAAGCAGCAGATCTCGACGGCCAAGACGCAGCTGCTCGGCGACAGCGACCTGCCGCTGGAGAAATTCCCGCCTTACGCCCAGGCCAAATCCAAGCTCGACAACGCCGAGCGCAATCTCGACCACGCCGTGGTGCGCGCGCCGATGGGCGGCGTGGCAACGCAGGTCGAGCAGATCCAGCTCGGCCGCTACGTCACCGCCGGCACGCCGGTGTTCTCCATCATCGACGTCGCCCATCCCTGGGTCGATGCCAATCCAAAGGAGAGCGATCTCACCTACGTCACCGAAGGCCAGCCCGTCACGCTCGAGGTCGATGCGTTCCCGAACCATATCTTCAAGGGCAAGATCGGTTCGCTCTCGCCCGGCACCGGTGCACAATTCGCGATCCTGCCGCCGCAGAACGCCACCGGCAATTTCGTCAAGGTGGTGCAGCGCGTGCCGATCCGCATCTATTTCGACGAGACCGACAAATATGTCCGGAAGCTGAAGGCCGGCATGAGCGTCTATGCCACCATCGACACCGGCCACAAGCGCTCGCTCGCCGGTCTGTTCGGCTTGTCGGCGACGGCGAGCCAAGACAAAGATCAGGACAAGGACTGATCCGATGGCGGAGTCCAATCCCGCCCTCATGGTCCCCGGCCTGCGCCGGAACATGGTGACGATCTGCGCCATGACCGCGACCATCATGCAGGCGCTGGACACCACCATCGCCAACGTTGCGCTACCCTACATGCAGGGCACGTTGTCGGCCTCGCAGGACCAGATCAACTGGGTGCTGACGTCCTACATCGTCGCCGCCGCGATCATGACGGCGCCGGTGGGCTGGATCTCGAACCGCTTTGGGCGCAAGCGCATTTTCATCATCTGCGCGGCCGGCTTCACCTTGGCCTCCGTGCTGTGCGGCCTCGCGCAGGACATCAACCAGATGGTGCTGTTCCGACTGCTGCAGGGCGTGTTCGGCGCCGCGCTGGTGCCGCTGTCGCAGTCGGTCATGCTCGACTATTACACGCTCCAGGAGCGCGCCAAGGCGATGTCGATCTGGGGTATGGGCGTGATGATGGGTCCGATCATGGGGCCGTCGCTGGGCGCGTGGCTGACCGAAAGCTATTCCTGGCACTGGGTATTCTTCGTCAACATTCCATTCGGTGCGATCACCGTGCTCGGACTCAGCGTCTTCATGGACGAGACCAAGCAAGACACCGACCTCAAATTCGACTGGTTCGGCTTCGCCGCGCTGGCGATCGGGATCGGCGCACTCCAGCTTGCGCTCGATCGCGGCGAGCAGCTCGACTGGTTCGAGTCGGTCGAGATCGTGACAGAGTTCGTGATCTCGGGCGTCGCCTTCTATTACTTCTTCGCCCATTCCTTCACGACCACGCGTCCCTTCATCCAGTTCGCCCTGTTCAAGGACCGCAACTTCCTCACCGGCTGCATCTTCATGACGGTGATGGGGCTCGTGCTGTACTCGACCATGGCGCTGGCCTCGCCCTATCTGCAAAACGTCATCGGCTATCCCATCATGACCGCCGGCGGGCTGCTCGCGAGTCGCGGCTTCGGCACCTTCTTCGCGATGATGATGGTCGGACGCATCATGCGCTGGATCGAGGCGCGCACGCTGATCATCTGCGGCCTCGGGCTGACCGCAGCCTCGCTGTTCCAGATGACCGGCTGGACCGACCAGACCCAGGTGCCGGAAATCGTGGTCGTCAGCGTGATCCAGGGTTTTGGCTTCGGCCTCGTCTTCGTGCCGCTCTCGACGGTCGCATTCCTGACGTTGCCGAACCACTTGCGCACCGACGGCACCTCGATGCTCACGTTGTTGCGCAACGTCGCGAGCTCGGTCGGCATCTCCATCGTGATCGCGCAGCTGACGCAGGGCACGCGCAGGACCTACGCAATCCTGTCCGAGCACATCAATCCTTTCAACCACGCGCTGCAGATGCCCGACGTGCGCGGCATGATCAACCTCTCCTCCGACGCCGGCCGCGCCATGGCCGACCGGATGGTCAGCGTGCAGGCGCAGATCATCGCGTTCGCGCACGACTACATGCTGGTGATGGTCTTCATCCTCTGCACTATCCCGCTCGCCCTGATGATCGGCTCGACCAAGGCCACCCTGCGCAAGCAGTCGGCCGGGCCGGAACATGCGGTGATGGAGTAGTTATCGGTCTCGTGAGGTCGCGTCATATTCGCTCGTCGTCCCGGACAAGCGAAGCGCAGATCCGGGATCCATAGCCACAGGGAGTAGTTTGACGAGGGCTCGTAGTTGCCAGCTCGCGCTACAACGTCACCCTGTGGCTATGGATCCCCGCCCCCGTGCGCAATTGCGCACTAGGCGGGGACGACAGCGGAGTGGCTGAGCCGCCGTCGCGCTTCACCCCCCCGCTACAACAGCTCCTCGCAGCCTAGATCCTCGACCGCCATCATCACCCGCTCCAGATTGTTCCACCAGATCCCCGGCGGGAGGTTGATGCTCCATTGCCAGACCGGCTTGGTGATGTGCCAGAGCACCGACCAGCGATAATCCTGATCGAGCGCGCCGCGCGTGTAGCCGGCCACACCGTGTGCGAGCAGTGTCTCGTGGTAGCGATTGAGGAGCGCCCGCTCAAGCGCCTGCCGGCGCTCCGGATACCATTGGATCGCCATCATGTAGGCGAGATCGCTGGTGGGCACATTGATGCCCCAAAGGTCGAAATCGAAGATACGCACGGTGTCGACAATTCCGGCGCGAGGCAGCAGGAAGTTCCAAGTGTGGGCGTCACCATGGGCGATGCTGACATGACGGCGCGAATGATAGCGCTGCGACAGCCGGGCCGACTGCTCGATAAGACGGCGATACAGTATGCGTCGTTCCTCACTGAGGCGATCGCCGAGCTGATCGGCGAAGCGGTCATAATGACCGGCGAAAGTCTCCATGCGCGCCGCGCTATCTTCGGGACTCGCCCAGGTGCCGAAGGTCTCGCCGAGGTTGGGATGATCCCACCACACTGCATGCATGCGCGCCAGTGCCGTGACGATAGCCATTGCCTGATGGCGCGACGGCGGCAGCGTCGGCACGGTCGCGAGCTCATGGCTGTCGGTGAGGTCTTCGAGCAGGAGATGCCAGGCCCCGCTCGCCTCGTCGAAATGTCCGTCGAAGCAGCGCGGCACGAGCCCCGGCGGCATATACGGCGCGAGCTGCGTGTAAAAGGCCACCTCGTGCTCGCCGCGATCTGCAGGTGTCCTGGAGAAAGCCGCTTGCGCCGTCTTCAGGATCAGCGATTGGGGGGCGCCGCCGGGGTCACCGACGTAGCGCAGGCCGAGACGGACAATGTGTGACACAACGGTGTCGCGCTGATGCAGCACCTTCACTTCGCGGACGGCGCCGGCATCCAGCACGCCGCCCCTGCGCAGCGCCGCCGTCAATCGGGCGGGCTCGACGACTTCAGGCAGTTGTGGAGGTGTCATGAAAGTCACGATGCCCCTGTCCCGCGCCATACTGCACGATCACACCCCCGGGCACCAGCCGCCGGCCAGATGCCCGGCTTCAAGCGGCGGCGGTCGAGTCGCGCACGGTCCGGACCACGACGGACCGCAACGATTCCAGATTGGCCGCCATGCCCGCAATCGTCTGTCGCACCTCCGCGGCGCGCTCGTTCACGGAGGCCGCATCGCGGCTGACATTGCCGATCTTGGCCGAGACCTCCTTCGCGGCAGAGGCCGATTCGGAGATCGACCGCGCGATCTCGCGCGTCGCTGCGTCCTGCTGTTCCATCGCGACCGCAACCGACGTCGCCACGCCGTCGATCTCGACGATGTGGCCGCCCATGGTCTCGACGGCATCGACCGCGGCCTGCGTCGAAGCCTGAATCTCCGCAATCAGCCGCCCGATCTCCTCGGTGGATTTGGCGGTCTGATCGGACAGCGATTTCACCTCCGCAGCGACCACCGCAAAGCCGCGCCCGGCCTCGCCGGCACGCGCCGCCTCGATCGTGGCGTTGAGCGCCAGCAGGTTGGTCTGGCCGGCGATGCCGCCGATCAGGTCGGAGACCTCGGCGATCTTCTTCACCGATCCGGCCAGCGCCTGGATGGTCGAACGTGCCTGCTCGCGGCCGGCGACTGCGGATTTGGTGACCGTGCTGGTCCGCGCGACTTGGCCGGCAATCTCGCGGATCGAGGCGCTCAGCTCTTCGGCGGCGGCCGAGACGGTCTGCGAGCTGCCGAGCGCTTGGGTGGAAGCCGCGGCAACCGCCTGGGACTCCGAGGACAGCGACCGGGCGATCTCGGACAGGCTGGAGGCGGCGCGTTCCACCCCTTGCGTCGCTGCGCTCGCGGTGTCGACGGAGCGGCCGGTCTCGCGCTCGACGGTCTCGGCCATCTGGTGCAGGGCGCCGCGCTTGGCCGTCGCGGCCTCCTGGTCCTTCCGCAATTGCTCCTCGCGCAGGCGAGAATTCTCGACCGCGGCCTCCTTGAACACCAGCAGCGCGCCGGCCATCGAGCCGACCTCGTCCTGGCGATGCGCGAAGGGAATGTCGGCGGAGAGGTCACCGGTCGCTAGCTTCTGCATGGCGCCGGTCATGCGCACGATCGGGCGCACCACGCCAAGCGCGACGCCGAGCAGGCCGGCGGCGATGAAGGCCAGGACGGCAGCAGAAACACCGAGCAGGATGTAGAGGATGGAGGTGTCGCGTTCCGCGGCCAGCTTCTCCATGTCGGCATTCTGCTTGTTGGCGCTCTCGACGATGCTGTCGATGACGGCGCGATGTGCGGTGTAGGCGTCCTTGACCTGCGCATAGGCGCGTTCGGCCGCGGCCATATCCTTGTTCTTCAAGGCCGGAAGGAGCTGGTCGGAAAGGAGCTTCCAGAACTTCTGCACCTCGGCGTCCGATTTCGACACCAGCGCGGTTTTCAGGTCGGCGGCCAGGCTTGACGTGACCCAGAATGCCTTGCGCTCGTCGTAATCCTTGCGGAGCTGGACCAGGCGCTCGCTGTGAGCCGCCAGCTGGTCCGGCTCGCGCATGGCGAGGGTCGCTTCGAGATAGGCCTCGATGACATATTCGGGCGGCGGCAGGATGTCCGCGATGAGGTCGTTGCCGAGCTTGATGTCGGCATAGAGAGGCCCGCCGACCTTGAGCTCACGCACCGCGTACAGGCTGGTCAGGACAACAGCCGTGAAGCCGATGGCGAGAGCGACGCCGAACGCGATGATCGCGGAAGACAGCGAAAGGCGAATTTTCATGAAACGATCCAGGTCGCGCGCCGAAACCGCGGTGATTCTAGATCAATGTGGTAAATGCGGAATTGCGGGATAGAACCGCCGTCGCGCAATGCACTCCGCAAAACTACGGCAATCGGCGTCGATCTGCCTGTTTTTGAGTCAGTAAAGCTGACCCATGGAAGCAAAAGCCGATCGTGTCGCACGGCGAATATGACGCAGGCCGATCGCCCATGCGTTCGGTGAGAAGCGTGTGCCGGCGACCTGATGTCGCCGGCATGTCCTCGCCTCAGACGTCGAAGAACACCGTCTCGTCGCCGCCCTGCAAGCGCAGGTCGAGCCGATAGACCGGCTTGCCGGCTTCACGCGTCGCGATCACCGTGGCGCGGCGGTCGGCGGGCACCACCGCCAGCACGGGATCGGCGGCGTTGCCGGCTTCGTCGCTGAAATAGATGCGGGTGTAGAGATGCCGCAGCATGCCGCGGCCGAACACCGCAAGAACGATGTGCGGCGCCTGCGGCTTGCCGTCGGGATCGGGCACGGTGCCCGGCTTGACGGTCTCGAAGGAATAATGGCCGTCCTTGTCGGTGCCGCAGCGGGCGAAGCCGCGGAAGCTGGCGTTCGGCAGCGCGCGCTTGTCCTGCGGGTCGGCAAAGCGCCCTTGCGCGTCCGCCTGCCAGATCTCCAGCATGACGTCAGGCACGGCGACGCCGTCGCCGTCGAACACGCGGCCCTCGATGCGGACACGATCGCCCGTGACGTCAGGCGTAAGCGTCGAGTTGGTGAAAGCGTCGTTCCAGGCGTACTCGCCATTCGGCGTCAGGCCGTATTTGAAGAACGGACCGACGGTCTGCGACGGTGTGATCCCGCTGGACTTCAAAGAATCCTGGGGCTTCAGAGCATCCTGCACCTTAGTGGTTCTCCATGGGGGTGGCGTTCTTGCCGCGCAGCACGATGTCGAAGCGATAGCACAGCGCCCATTCGGGCTTGGTGTTCTCCAAATCGAACGACGAGACCATGCGCGCCCGCGCCTTTTCGTCCGGCACCGAGTTGAAGATCGGATCGAACGGGAACAGCGGGTCGTTCGGGAAATACATCTGCGTCACGAGGCGCGTGACGAAGGAATAGCCGAACACCGAGAGATGGATGTGCGCGGGACGCCAGGCATTGTGATGATTGCCCCACGGATAGGCGCCGGGCTTGATCGTAACAAAACGATAGTAGCCGGCGGCATCGCTCACGGTGCGGCCCGCGCCCGTGAAGTTAGGATCGAGCGGCGCCGGGTGCTGGTCGCGGACATGGACGTAGCGGCCGCAGGAATTGGCCTGCCAGATCTCGACCAGCGAGTTCGGCACGCCGCGACCGTCCTCGTCGCGCACATGGCCGTGAACGATGATGCGCTCGCCGATCGGCTCGCCGGTGTGCTGGGTGGTGAGATCATTGTCGCCGTCGCGCACGGTCTCGTGACCATAGACCGGACCGGTCAGCTCCGACAGCGTGTGGCGCATCGGGATCAGCGGCTTGTTCGGCGCTCGCTTGATCGAGCTCTTGTATTCGGGCGACAGCGGTAGCGGATGCGCCTTGTTGCTGTCCGTGGGGTAGATGAATGTCATTGGCGAACTCCTCCCCAGCCATTTCGGTCCGGCCGGTCAACGCTTCCGCCAATCATTATAGAATATAACTAATCTAGGGAAGCGGGTTTGCTCTCCCTCTCCCCGCCTGCGGGGAGGGGCCGGAATTTGCGCCAGCGAATTCCGGGTGAGGGGGACTCTCCGCGAGTCCAACTGATGCCGTCCTGGTGGAGACTCCCCCTCACCCCAACCCTCTCCCCGCAAGCGGGGAGAGGGAGAGGAGACACCGTCAGTTCAGCTTCTCGATCGCAACCGCAACGCCCTGGCCGACGCCGACGCACATGGTGGCGAGCGCGAGCTTGCCGCCGCGCTTTTCCAGGCCGTGCACGGCGGTGAGCGCGAGGCGGGCGCCGCTCATGCCGAGGGGATGGCCGAGCGCGATGGCGCCGCCATGCGGATTGACGAAATCGGCATCGTCGGCGACGCCGAGTTGGCGCATGCAGGCGATACCCTGCGAGGCGAAGGCCTCGTTCAGCTCGATCAGGTCGAAGTCACTGATCTTCTTGCCGAGCCGCTCCATCAGCTTGCGGGTCGCGGGCACCGGCCCGATGCCCATGATGCGCGGCGGCACGCCGGCCGAGGCGAGGCCGAGAATGCGGGCGCGCGGCGTGAGGCCATGCTTCTTCACGGCGGCTTCCGAGGCGAGGATCATCGCGGCGGCTCCGTCATTGACGCCGGAGGCGTTGCCGGCGGTCACCGTGCCGGGATTGCGCACGATCGGCTTCAACTTGGCGAGAGCCTCCAGCGTCGTCTCAGGGCGCGGATGCTCGTCCTTGTCGATCGTAACAGGGCCTGCCTTGCCGCCGGGAATAATGATCGGGATGATTTCCTCGGCGAAGTATCCGGCGGCGATCGCGGCTCCTGCGCGCTGCTGCGAGCGGATGGCGAAGGCGTCCTGATCGGCGCGCGAGACCTGGAATTCCTCGGCGACGTTCTCCCCGGTCTCCGGCATCGCATCCACGCCGTACTGCGCCTTCAGCAGTGGATTGATGAAGCGCCAGCCGATGGTGGTGTCGAAGATTTCGGCGGAGCGCGAAAAAGCTTCCTGCGCCTTGCCCATCACGAAGGGAGCGCGGGTCATGGATTCGACGCCGCCCGCGATCGCAAGCTCGATCTCGCCGGAACGGATGGCGCGCCCCGCCGCACCGACCGCATCGAGACCGGAGGCACAGAGCCGGTTCAGGGTCTGGCCGGGAACCGAGTCGGGCAGGCCCGCCAGCAGCAGTGCCATGCGCGCGACGTTGCGGTTGTCCTCGCCGGCCTGGTTGGCGCAACCGAAGAAGACTTCGTCCACCTGCGCCCAGTCGAGATTGGGGTGCCTGGCCATCAGCGCCTTGATCGGGGCGGCGGCGAGGTCGTCGGCACGCACCTTGGCGAGCGAGCCGCCGAAGCGGCCGATCGGGGTCCGCACGGCATCGCAGATAAAGACGTCACGCATCGTTGTTCTCCCTCAATGCCGCGGTTCGGCCAGAATTCTTCAATGACGGCGGAGTTTTAGGAGGGCGCCCGCGGCAGGTCAATTGACGGATGCGCGCGTGTTCCGGGGACCGCACACGCCGGCAGCGCATGCCGCGGTGCGGACAACGTGGAAAACCCGTCCTCCCCGGCCAAAGCGATAGGAGCACGGGACGAAATTTTGTAGGTTGCGCCGCCCATGACAATGCAACAGCCGATACCCGTCCCGCCCCCCGACGAAGCGCCAGCGCCGCCAGCGGAAGCCGCCGCGCGCGTCACGCCGATGATGGAACAGTACCTCGAGATCAAGGCGGCGCATCAGGGCCTGCTGCTGTTCTACCGGATGGGCGATTTCTACGAGCTGTTCTTCGAGGACGCCGAGATCGCCTCCAAGACGCTCGGCATCGTGCTGACCAAGCGCGGTAAGCACCAGGGCGCGGATATCCCGATGTGCGGCGTACCGGTCGAGCGCTCCGAGGATTATCTGCATCGGCTGATCACCGCCGGCCATCGGGTCGCGGTGTGCGAGCAGACCGAGGATCCCGCCGCCGCCAAGGCACGCGGCAACAAGAGCGTGGTGCGCCGCGGCGTGGTGCGGCTGGTCACGCCGGGCACGCTGACCGAGGACACGCTGCTCGATGCGCGCGCCAACAATTATCTGCTGGCGATCGCGCGCGCCCGTTCGTCCGGCGGCGGCGACCGCTTCGGGCTCGCCTGGATCGACATCTCGACCGCCGAATTCACGGTGATGGAATGTTCGGGCGGCGAGCTCGCGGCAACGCTGGCGCGCATCAATCCGAACGAGGCGATCGTCACCGACGCGCTCTACAGCGACAATGAGCTGAGCCAGACCTTGCGCGAGCTGCCGGCGGTGACGCCGCTGACCCGCGACGTTTTCGACGGTGCCACCGCCGAGAAGCGGCTGTGCGATTATTTCGCGGTCGCGACCATGGACGGGCTGGCGCAACTGACGCGGTTGGAAGCGACCGCCGCGGCCGCCGCAGTCACCTATGTCGACCGCACCCAGGTCGGCAAGCATCCGCCGCTATCGCCGCCCGCACGCGAGGCCTCCGGCGCGACCATGGCGATCGATCCGGCGACACGTGCCAATCTCGAACTGACGCGGACGCTCGCCGGCGAACGCCGCGGCTCGCTGCTCGACGCGATCGACTGCACCGTCACCTCGGCCGGCTCGCGCCTGCTGGCGCAACGGCTGGCAGCACCGCTGACCGACGCTCCGGCGATTGCGCGGCGGCTCGATGCGGTCAGCGCCTTCGTTGCGGACTCCGCTGCGCGCGAGGACATCCGCAGCATCCTGCGCGGCGCGCCCGACATGTCGCGGGCGCTGGCCCGTCTCTCGGTCGGTCGCGGCGGCCCGCGCGACCTCGCCGGCCTGCGCGATGGCATCATCGCCGCCGACCAGGTGCTGGCGCGGCTGGGCGAACTCGACCAGCCGCCACAGGAGATCGAGGCTGTCATGGCGGCGCTGCAGCGTCCGTCGCGCGAGCTTGCAGCCGAATTCGCCCGCGCGCTCGACGATCAGCTTCCGCTAATCAAGCGCGATGGCGGTTTCGTCCGCCAGGGCTACGAGCCCGCGCTGGACGAAGCCCGGAATCTGCGCGACGCCTCACGTCTCGTGGTCGCCTCGATGCAGGCGCGCTACGCCGACAACACAGGTGTGAAGGGCCTGAAGATCCGCCACAACAACGTGCTCGGCTATTTCGTCGAGGTCACCGCACAGCATGGCGACAAGCTGATGTCGGCGCCGTTGAACACGACCTTCATCCACCGCCAGACGCTGGCTGGCCAGGTGCGCTTCACCACATCCGAGCTCGGCGAGATCGAGGCCAAGATCGCCAACGCCGGCGACCGCGCGCTCGGGCTCGAGCTCGAGATTTTTGAGCGGCTTTCAGCCAAAGCACTTGATATCAGCGACGATCTGCGCGCGGCCGCCCATGCCTTTGCGCTGCTCGACGTCGCGACCTCGCTGGCCAGGCTCGCGGTCGACGACAATTACGTGCGGCCGGAAGTCGACGAATCGCTCGGCTTCGCCATCGAGGCCGGCCGCCATCCCGTGGTGGAGCAGGCCTTGAAGCGCAATGGCGAGCCGTTCATCGCCAATGCCTGCGACCTGTCGCCAGGACCTGCGCAAAAGTCCGGCCAGCTCTGGTTGCTCACCGGTCCCAATATGGCCGGCAAGTCGACCTTCCTGCGCCAGAACGCGCTGATCGCGCTGCTGGCGCAGATCGGAAGCTTCGTGCCGGCGACGCGCGCACGGATCGGCATCATCGACCGCCTGTTCTCGCGCGTCGGCGCCGCCGACGATCTCGCCCGCGGCCGCTCCACCTTCATGGTGGAGATGGTCGAGACCGCCGCAATCCTCAACCAAGCCGGCGAGCGCGCGCTCGTGATCCTCGACGAGATCGGCCGCGGCACCGCCACCTTCGACGGCCTCTCCATCGCCTGGGCCGCGATCGAACATCTGCACGAAAGCAACCGCTGCCGCACGCTGTTCGCGACGCATTATCACGAGCTGACCGCGCTCTCGGCCAAGCTGCCGCGCATGTTCAACGCGACCGTGCGCGTCAAGGAATGGCAGGGCAATGTCGTGTTCCTGCACGAGGTGCTGCCGGGCTCGGCCGACCGCTCCTACGGTATCCAGGTCGCCAAGCTCGCAGGCCTGCCGCCGGCCGTGATCACGCGCGCGAAATCGGTGCTGGCAAAGCTGGAGGCACAAGACCGCGGCCAGACCGCCCGCGCGCTCGCCGACGACCTGCCGCTGTTCGCCGTGCCCTCGCGCGCCGCCGCCGAAGCCGCGCCGCCGAGCGAGGCCGAACTGCTGATGGACGCCGTGAAGGCGCTGCATCCCGACGAGATGTCGCCGCGCGAGGCGCTGGATGCGTTGTATGCGTTGAAGGCCAAGCTGCCGAAACAGTGACGGCGCCGCAGGGCAGGCACGGCGAAGCGCGCCCCAGCAGCGCCTGCCTATGCCCTTGCCGCGATCGCGGCGGCTTCCGCGGCCGCGCGTTGCATGCTGGTCGACATCTCGTTGGTCACCGTGCTCTGCTCCTCGATCGCGGCGGCCGTCGACGTCACATATTCACTGACGTTGTTGATGGCCGTCTTGATCGAAGCAAGGGCGGTGACGACGTCACCGGAGATGCCGTTGAGGCTGGCGATCTCCGCGCCGATCTTGTCGGTGGCCTGCTTGGCCTGGTTGGCAAGGCTCTTGACCTCGGAGGCGACCACCGCAAAGCCGCGACCGGCTTCGCCCGCGCGCGCCGATTCGATCGTGGCGTTCAGCGCCAGCAGGTTGATCTGCCCAGTGATGTTGTTGATGAGTTCGACGATGCCGCTCATGGCCAGTGCCGCTTCGGTGAGGCGCTGGGCCTGCGAGTCGGCGGCGGCGACCTGATCCACGGCACTGCTGGCGGTCTCACGCGATTTGGTCATGGCCTCGGATATCTCGCGCACCGAGGCGTTCAACTCCTCCGAACCGGCCGCGACCGACTCCATCATGCCGCGGACGCGCTCGTTACCCATGCGGACCAGCACCTGCTTCGTGGTGTCGGTTGCATATTTCACCACCTTAAAAGGCTTGCCGTTGAGATCGAGGATCGGGTTGTAGGAGGCCTGGATGTAGACCTCCTTGCCACCCTTGCCGATGCGCTTGTACTCCGCCGCCTGATACTGGCCGCGGTTAAGCGCAGCCCAGAACTCGCGATAGGCGGCGCTGTCGCGCTCCGCCGGATCGACGAACATGCTGTGATGATGGCCCTTGATCTCGGCCAGCGAATAGCCGAGCGCGCCGAGGAAATTCGCGTTGGCGGTGATGATCGTGCCGTCCATGTTGAATTCGATCACGGCTTGCGCCTTGCCGATCGCTTCAATCTGGCCCGCAAGGTCGGCATTCCTGAGCTTCTGCTCGGTGACGTCGGTCGCGAACTTCACCACCTTGGAGGGTCTGCCCTTCTCATCGAAAATAGGGTTGTAGGAGGCCTGGATCCAGACTTCCTTGCCGCCCTTGCCGATCCGCTTGTATTCGGCGGCCTGGTATTCGCCGCGGTTGAGCGCGGCCCAGAACTCACGATAGGCAGGGGTATCGCGCTCGACAGGCGGAACGAACATGCTGTGATGTTTGCCCTGGATCTCGTTCAACGTGTAGCCGAGCGTATGCAGGAAATTCTCGTTGGCCGAGAGGACCGTGCCATCCATCGCGAACTCGATGACCGCCTGTGAACGGTTCGCGGCCGCAACCTGCGCTCCGAAGTCAAGGTTCTGAAGACGGATCGAGGCATCCGACCATTCCACAACGATTCCGGCCCGGCTGCCGTCGTCGTTCTTCAGGGGCGTCGCAACGAGGTCGAACTTGTGGCCGCCGACCTGGATCATTGCGCGATGCACCGCATTGAGGCTCGCCAGCATCTGGCGCTGATGCTGGGGATTTTTGTGAAACACATCGATGTTGGTTCCGACGAGCGTAGCCACATTGAAGTGGGGCAGTTCCTTCTTGAGGTCGGACTCAGCCGCGCGCAGCAGGTCGGTCACCGCGTCATTCATGTAGACGATGTTCAGGTCGTTGTCGGCCACCATCAGGTTGGCACTCACAGCCTTGGCAGCCATCGTAACCAATGCACCTGCATTCGACTTGCGCTTGAACATGGTTCCTCCGTATCAATCTGGTTGCGCTCGCGCGGCATTGATCGATGAGCGCGATGAAATGGCCTTGAACGCTAAACTGGAAGCCAGCGGGTCCACGTATACGGAGTAAGCAAAAATAAATCGCTAACTTACCTATCGAAAAAAAGCAGGCACCTATCGCTGCCACGCGCGCTCCGCTCAAAACACCGGAGTTTTGCGGGGAGGTTCCAAGGTAACGCAGGTGCCGAGCGCAAGACAGATTCCGAACGCCGCGCTGAACTGCGCTACTGCAACGTGCAGCACGGCGAGGGCCGCACCCTACGCTTTCAAGCGTGTTGCTACGCACTCGCGGCCATGGCGGCGGCTTCCGCGGCCGCGCGCTGCATGCTAGTCGACATCTCGTTGGTCACCGTGCTCTGCTCCTCGATCGCGGCAGCCGTCGACGTCACATATTCGCTGACGTTGTTGATGGCCGTCTTGATCGAGGCCAGGGCCGTGACGACGTCGCTGGAGATGCCGTTGAGGCTGCCGATCTCCGCGCCGATCTTGTCGGTGGCCTGCTTGGCCTGGTTGGCGAGACTCTTGACCTCGGAGGCGACCACCGCAAAGCCGCGACCGGCTTCGCCCGCGCGAGCGGATTCGATCGTCGCGTTGAGCGCCAGCAAGTTGATCTGCCCGGTGATGTTGTTGATGAGTTCGACGATGCCGCTCATCGCCTGCGCGGCTTCGGTGAGACGCTGAGCCTGCGCGTCGGCGGCAGCGACCTGATCGACGGCACTGCCTGCGGTCTGGCGCGACTTGGTCATGGCTTCGGAGATTTCCCGCACCGAGGCGTTGAGCTCCTCCGACCCGGCGGCGACCGATTCCATCATGGCGCGGACGCGCTCGTTGCCCATACGGACCAGCACCTGCCTCGTGACATCGGTGGCGTATTTCACGACCTTGCATGGCTTGCCGTTGAGATCCATGATCGGGTTGTAGGAGGCCTGGATATAGACCTCCTTGCCACCCTTGCCGATGCGCTTGTACTCCGCCGCCTGGTACTGGCCGCGGTTGAGAGCGGCCCAGAACTCGCGATAGGCGGCGCCGTCGCGCTCCGACGGCTGGACGAACATGCTGTGATGCTGGCCCTTGATCTCGGCCAGCGAATAGGCGAGCGCGCCGAGGAAGTTGGCGTTGGCGGTGATGATCGTGCCGTCCATGTTGAACTCGATCACCGCCTGCGCCTTGTCGATCGCCGCAAGCTGGCCGTCGGAATCCGCATTCTTCAGCTTCTCGGCGGTAACGTCGGTTGCGAACTTGACGACGCCGAACGGCTTGCCGCTCTCGTCGAGCAGCGGATTATAGCTGGCGAGGATCCAGACCTCGCGGCCACCCTTGCCGATCCGCTTGAACTCGCCGGTCTGGCATTCGCCGCGGTTGAGCGCCGCCCAGAATTCGCGATAGGCTGCACTATCGCGCTCTTCCGCCGGCATGAAAACGCTGTGGTGCTTGCCCTGGATTTCGCCAAGCGAATAGCCGAGCGCGTTGCAGAAATTCTCGTTGGCGGTGACGATGGTGCCGTCGAGGTTGAATTCAATCACTGCCTGCGCCCGGCCGATCGCGGCAATCTTCGAGGCGTCGGCGAGGCCGCGGATCTTCTTCTCAGTGATGTCGGTTGCCATCTTGACGACCTTGACCGGCTTGCCGTCACTGCCAGCCACCGCGTTGTAGGACGCCTCGATCCAGACCTCGCGGCCGCCCTTTGCGATCCGCTTGAATTCGCCCGACTGGAACTCGCCACGATTGAGCGCCGCCCAGAACGCCTGATAGTCGGCGCAGTCGCGCTCGTCGGCCGGGACGAAGATCGAGTGATGCTTGCCCCTGATCTCGTCGAGCGCGTAGCCGAGTGCCTTCAGGAAATTCTCGTTGGCGGTGACGATCGTTCCGTCCATATCGAACTCGATCATGGCTTGCGACCGGCCGAAGGCCTCGATCCGGGCCTGTGCATCACTGTAGGACTTGCGACCAAACATTCTCTGCTCTCCAAAATGACATGCTCGCGGCGGAGCATTTGCGGCAGTGCCGACCTGCAATTTTCAATGAGGGATTCCAAGTGGCCTCGGCCAAATCGCGGCACGTCTGTGCCACCTCGGCAGGCCACTGCTGCCCGACCGGTCGAATTGAACGGCTGAGGGCGAGAAACCCTCTAAATAAGACTCTCAAATCGATTGATAATGAAGATGCCGATTATCCGCAGGCAGCATTAATCTGAAAGTCATCTGCGAATCGAGAATTCAACGGCTTACGGGAATCACGGCGCCACGGCGATCCAAGGCCGACCACCGGGTGACTACGGAGACGTCCTGTCGCAGCCGCTCGCACGCAAAGGGACGCGGGCCAAAATGCGTTCTGCATTGGGCCGAGTTCGAATCCTGATTCAGGCGGCCCTTCGCTTTCGTCGCCCGTTCCACCATAGCGTCAAATTCCACGCGATGCAGGTCGCGAGCGCGAGGCTGAGGCCGATCGCGGAACCGAAACTGGTGGCACCGACATGAACCACGGCAATCGCCATCCCGAATCCCAGCAGGCCCCAGGCGGAGTTGGCGAGCACGGCGGCGGTCGGCGGTCCGCCGATGCGCGGATGCAGGATCACCATCATGCTGGAGAACACGACGGGATAGAGCGCGATGATGCCGCTGATGCGAGGACCGACCCAGCTCGACGTCGAGACGACGATGGCGACGAGGGTCGCGACCAGCGCGGCGCGCATCGGAATGTCGTACCAGCGGCGCGTCACCAGCGGCATCTTCACGTCGCGATAGCCCGCGAGCAGCGGAATGCAGATGCCGAATGCGATCAGGTTGACGGCGAGCCCAGCCGTCAGGCTCCAGTCGAACATGCGGATGACCGAGGCAATGGCGATCCAGACCGCGAAAGCGCTCCCGCAGCTCACCAGAAGACTGTGCCGCTGCGCCAACACGACATAGGTGAGAGCCATGAAGATCGTCGCCGCGTTGACCGGTAGGCTCGACAGCGCGCCCTGCGCGATGAAAGCGGCGTCATGATCGATCGCGAGGAAGACGTAGGACGGACCAGCCGAGACCGGCAAGGTTGCGACCAACGCGCCGATCACCGGTCCCGAACGCTCGGTGATGACAGACGCCGACACGACGAACGCCGCCGCGATCGCCATGCGCAGAAGAAGGAAGAGAATGAAGTGGAGGTCGAGGGACATTTTTTCTTCTTACCCTCCCCTGGAGCGAGAAGGGTCGGCTCATATGGAGCGTAGCGAAATATGAGACGGGGTCGGGTGACAGTCTCTCGACGCATGCGGTGCCGAGTGGAGAGATCACCCCACCCCGCTCGCGCTGCGCGCGATCGACCCTCCCCCTCCAGGGGAGGATCAGCAAGGTCACATCCGCTGCATCGACACCGAAACCTTGGGGCCGTTCTTGATGGTCTGATAAACCACGCAATAGCGCTCGGTGAGCTTCAGCAGCAGATCGAGCTTGTCCTGGGGCGCATCGGTGTCGACCTCGAAGCGCAGGCGGATCTCCGCGAAACCGACCGGGGCCTCCTTGTCGACGCCGAGCGTGCCGCGGAAATCGAGATCCCCTTCGGCATAGACGTTGCCGGTCTTGAGCGGCACCTCGATCGCGGTCGCAACCGACTTCAACGTGACGCCAGCGCAGGCGACCAGCGCCTCGAGGAGCATGTCGCCGGAGCAGAGCTCGAGGCCGGAGCCGCCGGTCCCGGGATGTAGGCCTGCCATTGCGATGGCGCGGCCAGTCTCGACCTTGCAGGCGATGCCTTCGCTATCCGTTGAGCCCTTGGCCTTCAACGTGATCATCGCGGTCTTGGGATCGGTCTTGTAGCGTTCCTTGATCGGGGCCTGCATCTGGCGCAGTGCTGCAGCGTCCATCGTGTTCTCTCCCGGAAAAATCGTCTCTACGAAGTACCGGCTTGAGCCGGGATTGTCGACGACGCCGAGCTACCCGCGCGGCGGCCACCCCGCGTTATCCGGTAATTTTTTATTGTTTTGCAATAAGTTATGCTTAGATGCGAGCAGCACGATTCCGATCTCTCGGGGGCTCCCGCCGGCTGCAGATCGGCTCGGGCAGGCATGGAACGAGCATTGCCCGAGAATGGCGGGTGACAGCGCCTGTCACCTCTTATATCCGGTGAGACATGGACAGCATTGCGACTGAGCAGAAGCCAGGGGTTGATGATCGCTTCGACACCGCGCGGATCACCGCCGCGGTCGACGCACTTGCCGAAAGGCACCAGGGACGTGAGGACGCGTTTCGCACGGCCATGGCGCAATTGCTCAAGGCCGAGCTGATCGCGGCGCGGGACGTCGCACAGGCGATCCTGCTCAAGGACCGTCACGGAAGGCACTGTGCCGAGCGGCTGTGCCACGTGCAGGACGAGATCATCCGCATCCTCTATTCGGCGGCAACGCGTCATCTCTATCGCTCGCCGATCCCGAGCGGGGCCGAGCGCATGGCGGTGGTTGCGACCGGCGGCTATGGCCGCGGCCTGATGGCTCCCGAGTCCGACATCGATCTGCTGTTCATCCTGCCCTACAAGCAGACCGCCTGGGGCGAGCAGGTCGCCGAAGCCATCCTCTATTGCCTCTGGGACATGGGGCTGAAAGTCGGCCATGCCACGCGCTCGGTCGACGAGTCGATCCGCCAGGCACGCGGCGACATGACGATCCGCACCGCGATCCTGGAGACGCGCTTCCTCACCGGCGACCAGCCGCTCTATGACGAGCTGGTCGAACGCTTCGACAAGGAAGTGGTGCAGGGCACGGCGTCCGAATTCGTCACCGCAAAGCTCGCCGAGCGCGAGGAGCGGCACCGCCGCGGCGGCCAGTCGCGTTATCTGGTCGAGCCCAACGTCAAGGACGGCAAGGGGGCGCTCCGCGACCTGCATACGCTGTTCTGGATCGCGAAGTACGTCTATCGCGTGCGCGACACCGACGAGCTGGTCGAGCGCGGCGTGTTCGACGCGCAGGAATATCGCACCTTCCGCCGCTGCGCCGATTTTCTCTGGTCGGTGCGCTGCAATCTGCATTTCTACTCGGGACGCGCCGAGGAGCGCCTCTCCTTCGACCTCCAGCGCGAAATCGCGGTCCGGCTCGGCTACACCTCGCATCCCGGCATGCAGGACGTCGAGCGCTTCATGAAGCACTACTTCCTGGTCGCCAAGGAAGTCGGCAACCTCACCGCTATTCTCTGCGCCAAGCTCGAGGACCAGCAGGCCAAGCCCGCGCCGGTGCTGAGCCGGATGATGGCGCGGCTGCGCCCGACCCCGGTGAAGCGGCGCGTGCCCGACAGCGACGACTTCATCGTCGACAACAACCGCATCAACGTCGCCGCCCCCGACATCTTCAAGCACGATCCGGTCAATCTGATCCGCATCTTCCGTCTGGCGCAGAAGAACAACCTTGCCTTCCATCCGGACGCGATGCGCGACGTGACGCGCTCGCTCGGCCTGATCAACGCGCAGATGCGCGAAAATCCCGAGGCCAACCGGCTGTTCATGGAGATCCTGACCTCCGACAACGCCGAGATCGTGCTGCGGCGGATGAACGAGACCGGCGTGCTCGGCCATTTCATTCGCGCCTTCGGCAAGATCGTCTCAATGATGCAGTTCAACATGTATCATCACTACACGGTCGACGAACATCTGATCCGCTGCGTCGGCTTCCTGCAGGACATCGAGCGCGGCGGCCTCGATGAGTTCGCGCTCGCCAGCGACCTGATGCGCAAGATCCGGCCCGAGCACCGCGCGGTGATCTACATCGTGACGCTGCTGCACGACATCGCCAAGGGCCGGCCCGAGGATCACTCGATCGCAGGCGCCAAGGTGGCGCGACGGCTGTGCCCCCGGCTCGGCTTCAGCGCGGCCGACACCGAGCTCGTGGCCTGGCTGATCGAGGAACACCTGACCATGTCCACGGTGGCGCAGTCGCGCGACCTCTCCGACCGCAAGACGATCGAGAATTTCGCCGCCGTGGTGCAGTCGGTCGAGCAGATGAAGCTGCTCACGATCCTCACCACCGCCGACATCCGCGGCGTCGGCCCGGGCGTGTGGAACGGCTGGAAGGCGCAGCTGCTGCGCTCGCTCTATTACGAGACCGAGCCGGTGCTGACCGGCGGCTTCTCGGAAGTCGATCGCGGCAAGCGCCTCACCGCCGCCTATGCCGAATTCCGCATGGCTTTTGCCGAATGGCCGGCGGACGAGCTCGATGCCTATATCGGCCGGCACTATCCGGCCTATTGGCTCAAGGTCGAGCTGCCGCGCAAGATCCGCCACGCGCGCTTCGTCCGCTCCAGCGAGCAGGCCGGCCACAAGCTCGCGATCAATGTCGGCTTCGACGAGGTGCGAGGCGTCACCGAGCTGACGATCTTCGCCGCCGACCATCCCTGGCTGCTGTCGATCATCGCGGGCGCCTGCGCCTCGGCCGGCGCCAACATCGTCGACGCGCAGATCTACACCACGACCGACGGACGCGCGCTCGACACGATCTCGATCTCGCGGGAATACGACCGCGACGAGGACGAGGGGCGGCGCGCCACCCGCATCGGCGAGATGATCGAGGACGTGCTGGAAGGCAAGCTGCGCCTGCCCGAAGTGGTGGCGCGGCGCACCGTGCGCAACAAGGCGCGGCCGTTCGTGATCGAGCCGGAAGTGACCATCAACAACCAGTGGTCCGACCGCTACACCGTGATCGAGGTATCCGGCCTCGACCGCCCCGGCCTGCTCTACGAGCTGACCACCGCGATCTCGAAGCTCAACCTCAACATCGCCTCGGCCCATGTCGCGACCTTCGGCGAGCGCGCCCGCGACGTGTTCTACGTCACCGACTTGCTGGGTGCACAGATCAACGCCCCGACGCGGCAATCGGCCATCAAGAGTGCGCTGACCCATGTGATGGCCGGCGACAAGGCGGTTGCTGCACCGGCGGCGTGAGGAACGACGCGTTGCGTCGCTAGACCGCCACGCCTTCGTGCCGCAACAGCCAGCGCTTGCGTTCCAGCCCGCCGCCGTACTTCACCAGCGAACCATCCGCGCCGATCAGGCGGTGACAGGGCAGCACCACGCTGATCGGGTTCGAGCCGTTGGCATGACCGACGGCGCGAATAGCCCTGGGCGTCTCGATCCTTGCGGCGAGCGCACCGTAGCTCATGGTGGTTCCGGCTGGTATTTTCGCCAGCGCGGTCCAGACTTTTTGCTGGAACGGCGTGCCAGCGATCCGCCACGGGACACATGAGAGCCGGCCGAGGTCGCCTTCGAAATACTCCGACAGCGCAGTCTTCATCGCCGTCGGCGCAGGCCGATCGCGGAGATCCACGGAGCCGTAGTGCAGGCGCAACAGCTCGCACATGCGGTGCTCGTAGTCGTCCCAATCGAGCGCGCGCAAGGCGCCCTCGGCATCGGTGACGAGCAGCGCGATCCCGATCGGCGTCGTCAGGCGATCGAGGCCGAAGCTGACAGGCGTCTTGGTTGACCGAGCAGGCATGACGACACCATTGAACCGAAACACGGCATCGCACTTGCCATGCCGGCCGTGCTAACGTCCACCCGAAAGCTGATGCTTTTTGGGGGAGCTCAACTTGGTTCTGATCGCCAATATCCTGGTGGCGCTGGTCGCCGCACTGCACGCCTACTTCCTGATCCTCGAGATGTTTCTCTGGGACAAGCCGCTTGGCTTGAAGACATTCCGCAATACGCCGGAGAAAGCCGAGATCACGAAGGTGCTGGCGGCCAACCAGGGCCTCTATAACGGCTTCCTTGCCGCCGGCCTGATCTGGGGCCTGGTGCATGGCAACCCGGCCTTCGCGTTCCAGATCAAGGCATTCTTCCTGCTCTGCGTGATCGTCGCCGGTGCTTACGGTGCCGCGACCGTCAGCACGCGCATCCTGATCGTACAGGCCCTGCCGGCGGCGATCGCGCTGGTTGTCCTGTTCCTCGCTTAAGGTTCTTTGCCTGAGACGCTAGAGCGCAGCGCCGCGATCCTTGCGCGGCACCTCACCTTCCTCCACAATCTTCGGCAGCGATGGCGACCGTTGGCAATCAACGGGAAAAGACCGTCGACCGGAAAATTCCGTCAGGAGGAACAACCCAACATGAGCAATCGCAGAGCTTTCGTAGCTGCCACGGCGGCGCTCGCCTTCGCGTTCTCCGCCAACCAAGCCTTCATAAGTCCAGCCTTCGCCCAGAAGAAATACGACACCGGAGCCAGCGACACCGAGATCAAGATCGGCCAGACCGTGCCGTTCTCCGGGGCCTATTCGGTCTATGCCAATATCGGCAAGACCCAGGCGGCTTACTTCAAGATGATCAACGATCAGGGCGGCATCAACGGCCGCAAGATCAATCTGATCCAGTATGACGACGCCTATTCGCCGCCGAAGACTGTCGAGCAGGTGCGCAAGCTCGTCGAGGGCGACGAGGTGCTGTTCACCTTCCAGATCATCGGCACGGCCGCGAACGCCGCCGTGCAGAAATATCTCAACGGCAAGAAGATCCCGCAGCTGCTGGCCTCGACCGGCGCGGCGCGATTCAACGATCCGCAGAACTATCCCTGGACCATCGCTTACAATCCCAACTACGTGTCCGAGGGACGCATCTATGCCAAGTACATTCTCAAGGAGCATCCGAACGCCAAGATCGGCGTGCTCTACCAGAACGACGACATGGGCCGCGACTATCTCGCGGGCCTGAAGAGCGGTCTCGGCGACAAGGCCGCCAGCATGATCGTCGGCGAAGTCTCCTACGAGGTCACCGATCCGACGGTGGACTCGCAGGTGGTCAAGCTGAAGTCGCTGGGGGCCGATCTTTTCTACGATGCCTCGACGCCGAAATTCGCGGCGCAGGCCATCAAGAAGGTCGCCGAGCTCGGCTGGAACCCGGTGCACATCCTCGACATCAATGCGAGCCCGATCTCGGCGACGCTGAAGCCGGCCGGCCTCGACATATCCAAAGGCATCATCTCGACCCAGTACGGCAAGGAGCCGAGCGATCCGCAGTGGAAGGACGATCCGGGCGTGAAAGCGTTCTTCGCCTTCATGGACAAGTATTTCCCCGAAGGCGACAAGCTCAACACGGTCAATACCTATGCCTATTCGGTCGCCGAGCTGCTGACGCAGGTTCTGAAGCAGTGCGGCGACGACCTGTCGCGTGAGAACGTGATGAAGCAGGTCGCCAACATCAAGGACTTCACCCCGAGCTTCGCGCTGCCCGGCATCAAGATCAACACCGGGCCGAACGACTACCGCGTCAACAAGCAGATGCAGATGATGAAGTTCAACGGCGAACGCTGGGAGCTGTTCGGACCCATCATCGAGGACAATGGCCCTGCGGGTTAGTCTCGCTTCGTAGGGTGGATTAGCGAAGCGTAATCCACCTCTTTGGTTTCCGCGGAAGCTGAAGAGGTGGGTTACGCCTTCGGCTCACCCACCCTACCAAGGACGGGCACCTCCCCACCTTGCGTTGCAGCAAGGCCTCATCCACAATCGCCCTCAGCGATGGCATCGGACGCACCGTGCGCCCGGCAGACCATCGGCGATAACAAACTGAGGAAATTGCGAATGAGGAACGGAATTCTGCATGCGGCCACGGCCGCGGCGCTGACCCTGGCGCTGTCGGTCTCTGCGGCCAATGCCCAGAAAAAATATGATCCGGGCGCCAGCGACACGGAGATCAAGGTCGGACAGACCATGCCGTTCTCCGGACCGGCGTCGGCCTATTCGTCGATCGGCAAGACCCAGGCCGCCTATTTCAAGATGATCAACGACCAGGGCGGCGTCAACGGCCGCAAGATCAATCTGATCCAGTATGACGACGCCTATTCGCCGCCGAAAGCCGTGGAGCAGATCCGCAAGCTGGTCGAGAGCGACGAGGTGCTGCTGACCTTCCAGATCATCGGCACGCCCGTGAACGCGGCGGTGCAGAAATATCTGAATTCCAAGAAGGTGCCGCAGCTGTTCGCTGCCACCGGCGCATCGAGGTTCACCGATCCGAAGAACTTCCCGTGGACGATGGGCTTCAATCCGAACTACTTCGTCGAAGGCCGCATCTACGGCCAGTACATCCTGAAGGAGCATCCGAACGCCAAGATCGGCGTGCTCTATCAGAATGACGACCTCGGCAAGGACTATCTGAACGGCATCAAGGCCGGCCTCGGCGACAAGGCCGCCAAGATGATCGTGACCGAAGCGTCCTACGAAGTCTCCGATCCGACGGTCGACTCGCAGGTCCTCAAGATCAAGGACGCCGGCGCCGATCTGTTCTTCAGCGCGACGACACCGAAGCAGGCTGCGCAGGCGATCAAGAAGATCGCGGAGATGGGCTGGCATCCGGTGCAGATCGTCGACATCAACGCCACCTCGGTCGGCGCGGTGCTGAAGCCCGCTGGCCTCGATGCCGCCAAGGGCCTGATCAGCGTCAACTACGGCAAGGAACCGCTCGATCCGACCTGGAAGGACGACGCCGGCCTGAAGAGGTATTTCGACTTCATGGACAAATACTATCCGGACGGCGACAAGGACTCGAACTTCAACACCTACGGCTACAGCACGGCGCAGCTCCTGGTCCATGTGCTGAAGCAGTGCGGCGACGACCTGACGCGCGAGAACGTCATGAAACAGGCGGCGTCGCTGAAGGACGTCGTCAGCGACACCGCGCTGCCCGGCATCAAGGCCAACACCTCGCCGACCGACTACCGCGTCAACAAGCAGCTTCAGATGATGAAGTTCAACGGCGAGCGCTGGGAGCTGTTCGGCCCGATCCTGGAGGATGCCGGTCCGGCGGGTTAGCGGTTGAAAACAACTGCCTCGACGACGTCATGCCCGGGCTTGTCCCGGGCATCCACGTTCTTGGGGCGATAAAGGAAGCCGTGGATGGCCGGGTCAAGCCCGGCCATGACGGCGGAGAGGCGCGCCTTCGGCTCTCAGTCCGGTATCTCCCCAAAGTTCTTCCCCACCGGCAGCACCGCGTGCCGGATCAAGCGCGAATCCTCCACGGCAGCCTGCCGATGCTTTACCGCTTCGCGGTAGACGGGATCGCGGATCATCTCGACGAAGGCGCCGACGCTCGGATACTCGGCGATGAAGCAATGGTCCCAGCGCTCATCCTGCGGGCCGATCAGCATCAGCTCGAACCTGCCCTGCCAGACGATGCGGCCACCGAGGCGTTCGAACACCGGGCCGCTCTCACGGCCATAGGCGGCATAGGCTTCCGCGCCGCTGGCCTTGCGGCCATCAGGGTAAGCCGCCTCCTTGCGCAAGCGGACCAGGTTGAGCATGTGGATCGGGCCCGGGCGGTTGTTGTCCCGGAATTGCGCGAAGACGTCCTTGGTCGGATCGATGTGGCCCATGCGGTTCCCTCTTGTTTTATGCCCGCGATCCTAGCCCTGCGGCCCAGGAAGCGGAACTGCGGCGAGCGAATGCCGCACCTCCTAATCGCGCGTTAACGTCGGGGTAACCGGGCCTTAAACAGCGACCGCTAGCGTGCGGCGGGGCGGGCTGACCGGGCGTTTGCGTATGGGGTTGGGAAAGAAAAAGGGTGGGCGGAAGGAGCCGTTGTTCGGCTTGCCTGCTGCGCTCGCCGATCTGCGCCTGACCGCGGCGGACCGCATCCCCAACGCCGAGGACAAGCCGAAGAAGCCAACGAAATCATCCGCCAAGCGCAAGGTTGAAGAACCGGACGACGAGCCGCCGCGGGAGCGCAAGGCGTCGGCCGGCCGCAGCGGCGCCAAGCGCCGCTCGAAATCGCGCTTCGGTGCCGGCCTCGGCCGCCTGGTCTATTGGGGCGCGGTGCTGAGCCTGTGGGCCGCGATCGCCGTGGTCGGCGTCGTGGTTTATGTCGGCGCCCATCTGCCGCCGATCGACTCGCTGGAGATCCCCAAGCGCCCGCCGACGATCCAGATCGTCGGCATGGACGGCAGCATGCTGGCGCAACGCGGCGAGATGGCCGGCGCCAACGTCTCGCTGAAGGACCTGCCGCCGTATCTGCCGAAGGCTTTCATCGCCATCGAGGACCGCCGCTTCTATTCGCATTTCGGCATCGACCCCGTCGGCATTTTGCGCGCGCTCGTCACCAACGTGCTCCATCGCGGCGTGTCGCAGGGCGGCTCGACCCTGACACAGCAGCTCGCGAAAAACCTGTTCCTGACCCAGGAACGCACCATGCAGCGCAAGCTGCAGGAAGCCGAGCTCGCGATCTGGCTGGAGCGCAAGCACTCCAAGAACGAGATTCTGGAGCTCTATCTCAACCGCGTCTATTTCGGCTCGGGCGCCTACGGCGTCGAGGCCGCGGCGCAGAAATATTTCGGCAAGCCGGCGAAGAGCGTCACCGTCGCCGAAGCCGCGATGCTGGCCGGCCTCGTCAAATCGCCCTCGCGCCTTGCGCCGAACCGCAATCCGGAAGGCGCGGAAGCGCGCGCGAAGATCGTGCTCGCGGCGATGGCGGATGCGAAGTTCATCACCGACGCGCAGGCGCAGGCCTCGATCGGCCATCCCTCCTACAATGTGAAGCCGGCCGGTGCCGGCACGGTCAACTATGTTGCCGACTGGATCGGCGAGGTGCTGGACGATCTCGTCGGCCAGATCGACGAGAGCATCAAGGTCGAGACCACGATCGATCCGAAGCTGCAGGGCGTGGCGGAAGCCGCCATCATCGACGAGCTCGCGGCCAAGAGCGTGAAGTTCAACGTCAGCCAGGGCGCGCTGGTGGCGATGACGCCCGACGGCGCCGTGCGCGCCATGGTCGGCGGGCGGAACTATTCCGACAGCCAGTACAACCGCGCGGTGACCGCCAAACGCCAGCCGGGCTCCTCGTTCAAGCCGTTCGTGTACCTGACTGCGCTCGAGCAGGGCCTGACGCCCGACACCCTCCGGCAGGACGCGCCGATCGAGGTCAAGGGCTGGAAGCCTGAGAACTACACCCATGAATATTTCGGCGCGGTGACGCTGACGCAGGCGCTGGCGATGTCGCTCAACACGGTCGCGATCCGCCTCGGCCTCGAGGTCGGGCCGAAGAACGTGGTGCGCACCGCGCACCGGCTCGGCATCTCCTCGAAGCTCGAGCCCAACGCCTCGATCGCGCTCGGCACCTCGGAAGTTTCGGTGGTCGAGCTGGTCGGCGCCTATGCCCCGTTCGCCAATGGCGGCTTCGCGGTGACGCCGCACGTCGTCACGCGGATCAGGACGCTCAGCGGCAAGCTGCTCTACATGCGCCAGCCCGATGAGCGCAACCCGGTGGTCGACCCGCGCTATGTCGGCATGATGAACGCGATGATGCGGGAGACCTTGATCAGCGGCACCGCCAAGAAGGCGGAGATCCCCGGCTGGCCGGCCGCCGGCAAGACCGGCACCAGCCAGGATTACCGCGACGCCTGGTTCATCGGCTACACCGCCAACCTCGTCACCGGCGTCTGGCTCGGCAATGACGACAACTCGCCAACCAAAAAGGCGACCGGCGGCGGCCTGCCGGTGGAAGTCTGGACGCGCTTCATGAAGACCGCGCACGAGGGTGTGCCGGTGGCGAACCTGCCGAGCGCACCAGGTGGCTGGGGGCTGTCGAACCTCGCACAGGCCGCCTCGCAGGTGTCGCCGCCGACCGCGCCAGCATCAGGACCAGCGCCGGCCCAGCCTTCATACGGTGGCGGCTATCGCCCGCCGCCCACGCGCGCCAATGCGCGGCCGGAAGCAGCCGCGGGGCTCGATGGCTGGCTGATGGACCGGCTGTTTGGCGGGAATCGGTAGGCGTTGCTGAGGCCCCGCAACCAAAACCGCGAAAACAACCCCATGCACAGTAGGCGACGGCTTCGCGCGTGATGCTGGGTGAGGTGTGCGAACGCTTTGATGCGGCGGAGTAAATTGCGCGACACGCAATGATCGAGAGATGTGGCGAGAATTGAGCGGGAGGCTCCAACGTCGTCCCACTCTCGGTGTCGTCCCGGCGAACGCCGGGACCCATACCGCGCGATCTATCGATAGCGAAGGGTGGGAGTACCGAATGACTGGTCTTCGCCAAACTTCTCTCTGTGGTTATGGGTCCCTGCTTTCGCAGGGACGACAGGGAGTGTTGTTGGGCTAGCCGCGCGCCCTAATCCTCGACCCCGTACCGGTGCAGGTCGTTGCCGTAGGTGTCGAGCCACTTCTTGGCGCGCTCCATTGACGGGCAGACCTTGCCGCAAACGCGCCAGAACTTCGCCGAATGGTTCATCTCGACGAGATGAGCGACCTCGTGGGCGGCGAGATAGTCGAGCACGAAGGGCGGCGCGAGGATCAGGCGCCAGGAGAACGACAGCGAGCCCGCCGAGGTGCATGAGCCCCAGCGGCTGGACTGGTCGCGGATCGAGAGCCGCTTGACCTTGACGCCGAGCTCGGCGGCATAGGCGTCAGCCGAGCGCTGAAGATCGTGGCGCGCCTCGCGCTTGAGGAAGTCATGGACGCGACGGTCGGCATGTTCGACACCGCCGGCGACGCAGAGAATGCGTTCACCGCTGTCGCGCACCTCGGTCCACACCGTGCCGCGGGTGCCAGCGCGATGAACGATGCGATGAGGAACGCCGCGAAGCGGTATCACTGTGCCAGGTTGGAACGGCGCGGCCTTCGGCAAGCGGCCGAGGCGTGCCGCAATCCATGCGCCGTGACGCTGCGCGAAGTCCTTGGCTTCAGCCAAAGTGCCGCGCGGCGGGATAGTCAGGATCGCCTCGCGGTCGCTCGGATGAATTCGAAGGGTGTAACGGCGCGCGCGGCGATGCCGGCGCAGCCGAATCGCAAACATTTGCGACCCGTGGGTGATCACGAGGGCCTTCGGTTCGTGGGGCCGCCGATAAAGGAGTGCGCGTGTGGCCATGTCTGTCAGTCCGGGGAGCAGGAGTTCGCCCGGATTCTGCCATAACCGCCGCCAGGGAAAGCGCTCGGCGCAAAAACAAATCATTTGCCCAATATACAGGGGTTCTGGCGTCCGGAGACCCTACAGACTGGGGTTGGAACCCCGATTTTTCGCCCCCGCTGGACGCATGCGGCACCCCCAAGGGGTGAGGCCTGACTCACTCCTATAAAGCTACCTAAATACCTCGAATCTGGTGGGCCCCGCCCCCTGCCGGAGGCTCCGGCAGACCCCGAATTTTCGACGGGAAAGCCGAAAAGCGGAGTTATTCGGCCGCGAGCGCCTGCAACGAGCTCGGATTCGCTGCGGAGACCATGAAGTCGTGAATCCTCGGCACGATTTCCGACTTGAAACGCGATCCGTTGAACACACCGTAATGGCCGACGCCCTTCTGGACGTAATGAACGCGGCGATGATCGGGAATCGAGCTGCACAATGTGTGCGTTGCTTCGGTCTGACCGAGACCTGAGATGTCGTCGTTCTCGCCTTCGACCGTCATCAACGCCACGCGCGTGACCTTGGAGGGATCGACGCGAGTTCCACGATGGGTCATCTCGCCCTTCGGCAGCGAGTGCTTCACGAATACCGTGTCGACCGTCTGCAGGTAATATTCGGCGGAGAGATCCATCACCGCGAGATATTCATCGTAGAATTCACGATGCTTGTCGACGAGATCACCGTCGCCCTTCACCAGATTGGCGAAGAGCTGCTTGTGGGCATCCATGTGCCGGTCGAGATTCATGCTGATGAAGCCGTTCAGCTGCAGGAATCCCGGATAGACGTCGCGCATCATGCCCGGATGCGGGAACGGCACCTTGGTGATGACGTGGTTGCGGAACCAGTCGATGCCGCGCTCCTGGGCGAGGTTGTTCACCGCGGTCGGATTGCGGCGGGTGTCGATCGGGCCGCCCATCAGCGTCATCGAGGTCGGCACGAAGGGATCGCGCCGCGCTTCCATGATCGAGACGGCAGCGACGACCGGCACGGAGGGCTGGCACACCGCCAGCACATGCGTGTTGCCGCCGAGAACGTGCAGCATCTCGATGACATAGTCGATGTAGTCGTCGAGATCGAAGCGGCCTTCGCTGAGCGGCACCATGCGGGCATCGGCCCAATCGGTGATGTAGACCTCATGCGCCGGCAGGAGGGCTTCGACCGTGCCCCGCAGCAGCGTCGCATAATGGCCGGACATCGGTGCCACGATCAGCACGCGCGGCTGCGGGCTGCGCAGCGGACGGGTGAACTTGCGATCGAAGTAGAGCAAGCGGCAGAACGGCTTTTCCCAGACGGAGCGAACCTCGACGGGGACGCGGATGCCATTGACCTCGGTGTCGTCGAGACCCCATTCCGGCTTGCCGTAGCGGCGCGTGGTGCGCTCGAACAACTCGCAGGCTGCGGCGACCGACTTGCCGACCTCGGTGCGCGTCCAGGGGTTCAACGGATTCTGAAACAGGAATTTGGTCGCGTCGGTAACTGCACGCGCCGGATTGAGAGAGGCGTGCGCCATCTCGTACATCCAGTACATCGGCGTCGTCAGGACCGGGCTGCCTTCAGCTGCCAGGGGCGGCGCGCCGCCGAACTCACCAATAGGCATGATCAAATCCCTCTTCGCATCGCAGCATACTGCCGAATGCGTAATATTGCGTCAATGCTTGGTTCCGTACATCTACGTAGCGAAGGCGGTTAAATCAGCCTGAATCCACGATAAAGTGACGTTATTCGCCGCCCGACAGCAGCGAGCCATTCTTCCTGGCGCTGCGCAAAAGGGCAAGGAATGCCCAAAAAGAAGCAACCAGCAGCACTGCATTGATGGCTAACGCCTCCAGCATCAGATCGATCCGGAAGGTCTGCTCGATCAGCAACGCGCGCATTCCCTCGAACACGTAAGTCGGCGGCAGCGCCCAGGCGACATATTGCAGCCAGACCGGCAGCACGCTGACGGGATAGTAGATGCAGGCGAGCGGCATGATCGCGAACATCAAGGTCCAGACGATGCTCTCGGCGCCAAGACCGTTACGGAGCACCAGCCCCGAGACGAAGATGCCGACCGACCAGCTCGTGAAGATCAGATTGCAGAAGAACGCGATCAGCGGCAGGCCGAGGCCGTAGACGTTGAAGTGAAATAGGACCAGTGCCAGCAGCGTCATCGGGATGACGCCGATCGCGAGCCGGATCAGGCTCATCACCATGAGCGACAGCAGAAACTCGATCGGCTTGAGCGGGCTCATCATGAGGTTGCCGAGATTGCGCGCCCACATCTCTTCCAGAAACGAGATCGAGAAGCCGAGCTGCCCGCGGAACAGGATGTCCCAGAGGATGACGGCGCCGATCAGCGTGCCGCCGGCACGCGCGAAGAAATTGGAATTCTCGGCGATGTAGTACTGGATGAAGCCCCATGTGATGACCTGCAGCGCCGGCCAGTACAGCAGCTCGAGCAGCCGCGGCCAGGACGACATCAGCAGATACCAGTAGCGCAGGATCATCGCGCCGATGCGCTGCAGGGAGATGCCGCGGTGGAGGGAGAGCTCACTCATCTCGCCGCCTCCTTCGCGCCGTTGCCCCGGCCACGCGCGACGTCCAGGAACACCTCTTCCAGGGTGGTGCGGTTGTAGCGGGCCATGATGGCTTCCGGCGTGTCGTCGTCCTCGATGCGGCCGCGCTTCATGATGATGACGCGGTCGCAGAGCCGCTCGACCTCGAGCATGTTGTGCGAGGCCAGGAGGATGGTGGCGTTGTTCTCCTTGCGATAGCGCTCCATATGCGCCCGCACCCAATCGGCAGTGTCAGGGTCGAGCGAGGCGGTCGGCTCGTCCAGCAGCAACAGCTCCGGGTGGTTGATCAGCGCCTTGGCCAGCGCGACACGGGTCTTCTGGCCGGCGGAGAGCTTGCCGTTGGCGCGGTCGATGAAATCGGTGAGGTCGAGCTCGTCGGCGAGCTCCGCGATGCGGTCGGAAAGATTGTTCACCGCATAGAGCTTGCCGAACACGGTGAGATTCTGGCGTACCGTGAGCCGCATCGGCATGTCGACATAGGGGCTCTCGAAATTCATCCGCCCCAGCACGGACGCGCTTTCCTCGGGCATCGCTCGCCCGAGCACCCTGACGCGGCCGGAGGTCGGCAGCACCAGGCCCATGATCATCGCAATGGTGGTGGTCTTGCCGGCGCCGTTGCCGCCCAGAAGTCCGGTGATGCTGCCGCGCGGGAGCGAAAAGGAGATATCGTCGACGGCGCGGGTCTGCTTGTAGACCTTGACGAGGTGATCGACCTCAATTGCCGCAGAGGAGCTGCGCTCCGCGACAGTCGGCGGACTTGAAGCTTTGTCGTTCCCGGTCATGCTGGGCGTTCTTCTGCTATTGCAGCGGAGAGCGCAAGGCTTGTAATCCGGGTGGTTCCGCGAGCCCCGCGTTTGTGACCGAGAAGGCACCGCCACATTGGCCGACATGACCGAAATTGCCGCCTCCGACTTTCGCCCTGCGCAGCGGCATATCCGCCTGGACACGATCCTGCGGCTGCGCTGGCTCGCGGTGCTCGGCCAGCTCGCCGCGATCTTCATCGTGGCGCAGGGACTGGAGTTCAACGTCGAGATCGTCCCCTGCGTCAGCATCATCGCCCTGTCGGCGGCGATCAACCTGGCACTCCAGACCGTATCGAATCCGCTGCAGCGGCTGGAGCCGATGCAGGCGGCCGGACTGCTGGCGCTGAACATCATCGAGCTGGCCGCGCTGTTGTTCTTCACCGGCGGTCTGCAGAACCCGTTCTCGTTCCTGTTCCTCGCGCCCGTGCTGATCTCGGCCACCGCGCTGCCGGCCCGCTTCACCTTCGGGCTTGGCGTGCTCGCCGTTGCCTGCGCTTCGGTGCTGTTCTTCTACCATTTCCCCCTGCCCTGGGATTCCGACGATCCGCTGGTACTGCCGCCGATCTATCTCGTCGGCGTCTGGCTCTCGATCGTGCTCGCGATCGGCGTCACCAGTCTCTACTCGTTCCAGGTCACCGAGGAGGCGCGCAAGCTCGCCGACGCGCTGGCCGCGACCGAATTGGTGCTGACGCGCGAGCAGCATCTGACCCAGCTCGACGGCCTCGCCGCCGCCGCCGCGCACGAGCTCGGCACGCCGCTTGCGACCATCTTCCTGATCTCGCGCGAGCTCGAAAAGACCGTAAAGGATCCGAGCTTCGCCGCCGACCTGAAGACCCTGCGCGAACAGACCCAGCGCTGCCGCGAGATCCTCAGCAAGATCACCCAGCTCTCCTCCACCGGCGCGCCGTTCGACCGCATGAAGCTGTCGGAGTTGATCGAGGAGGTGGTGGCGCCGCACCGCGATTTCGGCGTCGACATCAAGGTGCGGATCGCGGTCGCCGTGGCCGCCGAGCCGGTCGGCTCGCGCAACCCGGCGATCCTGTACGGCGTCGGCAACATCGTTGAGAACGCGGTGGATTTCGCCCGCACCACGGTCGAGGTGAATGCATGGTGGAACAAGGACAATATCGAACTCGTGATTTCCGACGATGGTCCCGGCATTCCGCCCGACATCTTGAACCGGATCGGCGAACCCTATCTGTCGCGGCGGCGCACCCTGGATGACGGCGGCGGCCAGCAGCGCGGCCTCGGCCTCGGCGTGTTCATCGCGCGGACCTTGCTGGAACGCACCGGCGCCAAGGTGTCGTTTACCAACCGGACCTTTCCGGAACACGGCGCCGTGGTCCAGATCACGTGGCCGCGAGAGCGTTTTGAGGCTATCGAGACGCTCGAAGAAACAATAGGATAGACCGCGACCTTGCGTCGCACGGCAGGGCCGATCGACTATTGGCGGCCTTGGCACCGCTTGCTTGCGACGCCATATGTAGATGTGCAGGACAGAGGACAACACCTTGAACGCCATCGCCGAACTGAACGAACAGACCGACCGCTCGCTTCTCATCGTGGAGGACGACAAGCCGTTTCTGGAGCGGCTGTCGCGCGCCATGGAAACCCGCGGTTTTGCGGTGACGTCGTGTGACACGGTTTCGGATGGTCTTGCACAGATCGGCAAGGCCGCGCCGGCATACGCCGTGGTCGATCTTCGCCTCGGCGACGGTAACGGCCTCGACGTCGTCTCCGCGCTGAAGAAGAAGCGCCCCGAAGCCCGCGCCATCGTGCTGACCGGCTACGGCAACATCGCCACCGCCGTTACCGCGGTGAAGATGGGTGCGATCGACTATCTTTCGAAGCCCGCGGATGCCGACGACGTGGTCGCAGCGTTGCTCTCGACCAACACCGACAAGTCCGAGCTGCCGGCAAACCCGATGTCGGCCGACCGTGTCCGCTGGGAACACATCCAGCGCATCTACGAAATGTGCAATCGCAACGTCTCGGAGACGGCGCGCCGGCTCAACATGCACCGCCGTACGCTGCAGCGGATCCTGGCGAAGCGCGCGCCGAGGTAATCATCACCGCAATCGTGCCCCGGACGCAGCGCAGCACGAAGTGATGCGCTGCTGAGCCGGGGCCCATGCCTCAGCTTAATACGTCGCCTTCTGGGTCCCGGCTCTGCGCAGCAACGCCAATGCGTTGCAGCGCGTCCGGGACACGAGACCGCCCTACTCCCAAAATTCCGCATGCCCCTGCGGATCGACCAGCCGGTTGATCCGCAGCGCCGCAGCCATTCCAAACCGCACCGTCATCTGCTTGCGCGTGGCGGCTGCGATCTTGTGCTCGGGTGCCTCGCACTGCAGATGCGCGCCATAGGCGTCGGCGATGATCAGGCCGGTATCTCGCGGAAAGATCTCGCACGGCAGGTCCTGCGTAAAGGCGAAGAACAGCCGGTCGCAATGGGCGCGGTATTCGTGCCATTTCTGGTCGGCGCGCAGATCCTCGACCGACGACTTGATCTCGACGATCCAGATCTCGCCGCGCTCGTTCAGCGCCACGAGGTCGGCGCGCCGCCCCGACGGCAGCGGCAATTCGCTGATGCAGGTGAAGCCCAGCGAGCGCAACAGCCGCGCGGTGCCGCGCGCGATCGCCAGCGCCGTCTCCGATTGGCGACGGTCCGGCGGCGGCACGAGGGCGATGTTTCGGGCGGGGCTGTCCATGAGGGGAGTTTAGCCGATTCCGTCGGGTGCGGACACCGTCCGATAGAGGCGAATCGCCACCACCTACTCTGTGTCGTCCCCGCGTTCGCGGGGGCGACAACGAGCATGAAGTGGGAACCACGCCTCCCTCTCGCACTTATCACGCAGCCGCCGCAGCTCGGCGGAACCATCGAGGCTGCCCCGGCATGATCGACGACCTCTGGTACAAGAACGGCGTAATCTATTGCCTGTCCGTCGGCACCTATATGGATGCCAACGGCGACGGCATCGGCGACTTCAAGGGCCTGTTGCGGCGGCTCGATTATCTGCACGGCCTCGGCATCACCACGATCTGGCTGATGCCGTTCCAGACCTCGCCGGGCCGCGACGACGGCTACGACATCGCCGACTATTACAGCGTCGATACCCGCTACGGCACGCTCGGCGACTTCGTCGAATTCACCCATGGCTGCAAGCAGCGCGGCATTCGCGTCATCATCGATCTCGTCGTCAACCACACCTCGGACCAGCACCCCTGGTTCAAGGAGGCGCGGCGCGACAAGAACTCGCCCTACCGCGACTGGTATGTGTGGTCCGACAAGAAGCCGGCCGGCGCCAACCAGGGCATGGTGTTTCCCGGCGTGCAGAAATCGACCTGGACGCGCGACAAGGAAGCCGGCGCCTGGTTCTTCCATCGCTTCTATGATTTCCAGCCTGATCTCAACACCTCGAACCCGCATGTGCAGGCCGAGATCCTCAAGATCATGGGCTTCTGGATTCAGCTCGGCGTCTCCGGCTTCCGCATGGACGCCGTACCCTTCGTGATCGCGACCAAGGGCGCCAAGGTGAAAAAGCCGGTCGAGCAATACGACATGCTGCGCGCGTTCCGCGAGTTCCTGCAATGGCGGAAAGGCGACGCCATCATCCTGGCCGAAGCCAACGTGCTGCCCGAGACCGACATGGAATATTTCGGCCGCGATGGCGACCGCATGCACATGATGTTCAACTTCCACGTCAACCAGCACCTGTTCTACGCCCTGGCCTCCGGCGACACGCGGCCGCTGGCGAAGGCGTTGAAGGCGACCAAGCCAAGGCCGACCGCGGCGCAATGGGGGCTGTTCCTGCGCAATCACGACGAACTGGATCTGGGACGGCTGACCAAGGCGCAACGCGACGTGGTCTTCAAGCGCTTCGGTCCCGACAAGGACATGCAGCTCTACGACCGCGGCATCCGCCGCCGCTTCGCGCCGATGGTCGGCGGCGACCGCAGGCGGCTCGAGCTCGCCTACAGCCTGATGTGCACGCTGCCGGGGACGCCGGTCATCCGCTACGGCGACGAGATCGCGATGGGCGATGATCTTTCACTGCCCGAACGCAATTGCGCGCGCACGCCGATGCAATGGTCTACCGAACCGCATGGCGGCTTCACCAAGAGCGACAAGCCGGCATGTCCCGTGATCGACGAGGGTCCCTACGGCTACGAGCACGTCAACGTCGCAAAACAGCGGCGCGATTCCAATTCCATGCTGAACTGGACCGAGCGCATCGTCCGCATGCGCAAGGAGGTACCGGAGATCGGCTGGGGTGATTTCGCCATCATTGCGACGCGCGATCCCGCAATCCTCATCATGCGCTACGACTGGCGCAACAACTCGGTACTGTTCGTGCACAATCTCGACGAACAGCCACGCGAGACCGCGTTCTCGGTGGGGCTGCCGGGCGGTGCCGGCGAACATCTCATCAACCTGCTCGCGGAAGACCACAGCCACGCCGACAAGCGCGGCCAGCACCGGATCGTGCTGGAGCCCTACGGTTATCGCTGGTACCGGGTGGGCGGGCTGGACTACCTGCTGAAGCGGAGCGATATCGACGAGAGCACGGCCGGCAACAAGCATCCGGGGTGACGTCGCTGGGGTTTTACTCCACCGCTCCCAAGAGCGTCATTGCGAGCACAGCGAAGCAATCCAGAATCTTTCCGCGGAGGCAGTCTGGATTGCTTCGCTGCGCTCGCAATGACGGGGAGGGAATGTCGACGACAGTTAGGCCGGCGGCGTCACGATCACCCCTTCGTTGCCGCGCAGATCCAGTACGCCTTCAAGCTTTTCGCCTTCACGATCGAGGAAGGTCGAGATGAGAATCTCGCTGCCAAACCTTATCGCGCTCGTCGTCACCGCGATCGGCTCTGGCCCGAGATTGAGCACGACGATCACGCCCCTGCCCTCGGCGTCACGGCGATAGATCAAGAGATCGCCTTGCGTGGCGATCGGATGATAGTCGCCGGCCACCAGCGGCAGGCAGCCTTTCCGCAACGCAATGAGACGCTTGTAGAGGCTGAGAATCGAGCGCGTGTCGGCGTCGAGGTTGACGACGTTCTCGTGGACATGATCCTCGGGCAGCGGCAGCCAGGGCTTCGTTTCCGAGAAGCCGGCAAATTGCGAAGAATCCCACTGCATCGGCGTGCGGCAGCCGTCGCGGCCGACGCCGATGCCGGGGACATTCTTCTCGAAGGGGTCGCGCACGTCCTCGGGCGCGATCGCGAGCTGATGCATGCCGATCTCGTCGCCGTAATAGAGCGTCGGCGTGCCGCGCAATGTCAGCAGCAGCATGGCGGCGACGCGCGCCTGCTCCGCCCCGACGCGGCTTGCGACGCGCGGGCGGTCATGATTGCCGAGCACCCAGTTCGGCCAGGCGCCTTTCGGCAGCGCCTTCTCGTAATCGTGAATGATCTGCTCGATCGAGCGCGCGCTCCAGAAGGTCGAGAGCAGCGCGAAATTGAACGGCATCTGCGCGCCGCTGAGATCGTTGCCGTAATAGGCCATGAGGCGGTGCAGCGGCAGATAGACCTCGCCGATCAGCACGCGGTCACCGAAAGAATCAATGACGCGCCGCATCTCGGCGATCACGTCGTGCACCTCCGCTTGATCGGTGGAATATTGCGTCAGGATCTTCTCGTGCGGCGGCCGGCCCTCGACGTAGTGCGGGTTGGGCGGATTGTCGCGGAATTCGGCGTCCTTGATCAGGTGCCAGATCACATCGACGCGAAAGCCGTCGACGCCCTTCTCGAGCCAGAACCGCATCACGTCGTAGATCGCCGCGCGAACGTCGGGATTGCGCCAGTTGAGATCCGGCTGCTGGGCGAGGAAGGCGTGGTAGTAATATTGACCCGTGGTCTCGTCGAATTGCCACGCGCTGCCGCCGAACTCCGACAGCCAGTTGTTGGGCGGCCCGCCATCGGCCGCCGGATCGCGCCAGACGTACCAGTCGCGCCTGGGATTGTCGCGCGAGGCGCGGCTCTCGACGAACCAGGGATGCTGGTCGGAGGTGTGGTTCGGCACCAGATCGAGGATCAGCTTGAGGCCGCTGTCATGCGCGGCCGCAAGCAGCGCGTCGAAATCCTCCATCGTGCCGAACAGCGGCGCGATGCCGGTATAGTCGGAAATGTCGTAGCCGAAATCCGCCATCGGCGAGGGGAAGACCGGCGACAGCCAGATCGCATCGACACCGAGCGATTTCACATAAGGCAGCCGCCGCAAGATGCCGGCGAGATCGCCGACACCGTCGCCGTCTGAGTCCTGAAACGAGCGCGGATAGATCTGATAGAAGATGCCGTGCCGCCACCAGTTCTCGCCGCCCTGTGCCATCCTCGAAATACCACCCTGTAACTGCGCCATGCGCGAGAGAACGCGGAAGCCACGCCCCGGTTCAAACCGACAGGCGAATTGGGACAGCCGTGTGACGGATGGGGCCGTTGTTCCCGATGCGCCGGCACGAATCTTTTGCTTGGCCCTCGGCCAAAAATCGGCATTGTGGCGCCATGAGCGAGCAAAATGACCCCCAATCCAAGGCCGGCGCGATCATCGTTCCCGTGACGCTGTTCGAGCAGAACTGCACCATCATCTGGGACGAGCCCGGCAAGAAGGCGGTGGTGATCGATCCGGGCGGCGACGTGCCGAAGATTCTGGAAGCGATCAAGCAGTCCGGCGTCACCGTCGAGAAGATCTGGCTGACCCACGGCCATATCGACCATGTCGGCGGCGCGGCGGAATTGCGCGATGCTCTCAAGGTGCCGATCGAGGGCCCGCATGCCGCGGACAAGTTCCTGCTCGACAACGTCGTGGAGAGCGGCGCGCGCTTCGGCATGACGGGCGGGCGCAACTTTGCACCGGACCGCTGGCTGGAGGAGGGCGACACCGTGTCGATCGGCGACCTGTCGTTCGACATCCTGCACTGCCCCGGCCACTCGCCCGGCAGCGTGGTGTTCTTCAACAAGGACTTACGTTTCGCCCATGTCGGCGACGTCTTGTTCGCGGGCTCGGTCGGGCGCACCGATCTGCCCGGCGGCAGTCACGCCACGCTGATCAACTCGATCAAGACCAAGCTGCTGCCGCTCGGCGACGATGTCGGCTTCATCTGCGGCCACGGCGCCGGATCGAGCATCGGCCAGGAGCGGATGACCAATCCGTTCATCACCGGCGAGATGTGAGCGCGGCGCGCGCTACTTCATCAGCCCCGCGGCCGTCAGCGCCCGGGTGATGACCGCACTGATATCGAGGCGACGGCTTTTCTCGGGGGGCGGCTTCGCCGCTTGATCGGCGACGGCCGATCGGATCGACCTGGCAAGATGCGGCGCTGGTGACAGTGCTGGCACCGGCTTCGGCGCTGGCGCAGACTTTGCTGCCGCTTTCTTCGTGGCAAGGTTCGGAATCCAGCCGGTCAGGCCGAAGAACTTGGCGATGTGGTAGGACGACGAAATTCCAGCTTCAATCAGGAAGGCGCCTTCGACGCCATAACGCTGATCGTTGTCGGCAATGCCAAGCGGCGTGCCGTGCGACATGCCGGTGATGGCGTAGGATTCGACGACGGTTTCGCCGTCCTTGTCCCACCAGGTCTGGCGCGGGTAGCCGTCGACGATCGTCTCGGCCATCGGCGCGCCGGGCAGACCGTGCAGATCCAGCCACTGCTTGACGATCGCGTTGGCATTGCCGGGATTGACGGTGCGGTCGGCGCTGCCATGCCAAACCGAGATTTTCGGCCAAGGCCCACGGTGGTTCGACGCCTGTCGTACGAGCTTTCCGAGCTCCCGCGCCGGCCGATCCGGCGAATGAAACATGCCCTCCAGTGCTTCGCGCAGATTGGTCGCGATGCCGTAAGGCAGGCCCGCGACAACAGCCCCGGCCGCAAAGACTTCCGGATAGGTCGCGAGCATCACGGAGGTCATCCCGCCACCCGCGGACAGACCGGTAATGAAGACTCGCCGCGCGTCGATGCCGTGCGTTTCGGCCATGTGCGCGATCATCTCGCGGATCGATTGCGCCTCGCCGCTGTCGCGCGTGATGTCTTCGGTGTTGAACCAGTTGAAACAGGTGTTGGCGTTGTTGGCGCGCTGCTGCTCCGGCATCACAAGGGCGAATCCGTAATGATTTGCCAGCGTCGACCATCCCGCGCCGAGATCGTAAGCGGCTGCAGTCTGGCCGCAGCCGTGCAAGACGACGACCAGCGCGCGCGGCTGCTGCAACTGCGCCGGCACAAAGCTGTACATGCGCAGCTGACCAGGATTGGAGCCGAAGCCTGTGACCTCCTCCAGCGGGCTCGATACGCTGGCGCCAAGGCCGAATTCGCGCAAGCGAAACCCATCCAGCTTGGGCAGCTGCCGTAACAGTTCGAGATTTTTGGCTAATGACACCGGCAGCTCCAGGTGGGGTGACCCAATCAACGTCCACCTCAACCAAATAGTTGCTGCAGTGCAAAATAAAAAGACCGTGTGCTGTCGATCAGCGTGGAATCACGGGAATTCCTGCGGAAATTCGCATGGATTAACCGTAATGCCTCAACTTCGTGCAGATGCGCGGCACATTCACGCCGGAATGCGGTCGAGATCGTGATCAACGCCGTAAACAGCACGGGGAAACGACAAGGCCTGCGCGCGCAGATTGCACAGATTCGATCGCGAAGGACACGGGATACGACTGCGAGGAGAGGGAAGAAGACGCGCATGCCTGCATTCCGTAACGCGGGACACCGCGCGATTGCGTTCACTGTTTCCAGCACGTAGCCTCGCCGCTCAACAAACAGAAAATGACAGCCGGAGAAACCGCCATGGCGCGCCTGAAATTCGGAGCTTTCCTTGCCCCGCATCACCCGATCGGGGAGCATCCGATGCTTCAGTTCCGGCGCGATCTCGATCTGGTCGAGCAGCTCGACGCGCTCGGCTATGACGAGTTCTGGTGCGGCGAGCATCATTCCTCCGGCTGGGAGATGATTGCCTCGCCCGAGATGTTCTTGGCGGCAGCCGGCGAGCGCACCAAGCGGATCAAGCTCGGCACCGGCGTGGTATCGCTGCCCTATCACCATCCCTACAACGTCGCGCAGCGCATGGTGCAGCTCGACCACATGACCGGCGGCCGCGCCATCTTCGGCTCCGGCCCCGGCGCGCTGGCCTCCGACGCGCATACGCTCGGCATCGACCCGATGACGCAGCGCGACCGCCAGGACGAGGCGATCGGCGTGATACGGCGGCTGTTCAACGGCGAGCGCGTCACCGCCAAGAGCGACTGGTTCACCATGAACGACGCGGCGCTGCAGATCCTGCCGCTGCAGGAGGAGATGCCGTTCGTGGTGGCGTCGCAGATCTCGCCCTCCGGCATGACGCTCGCCGGCAAATACGGCATCGGCATCATCTCGCTGGGCTCGATGACGACGCAGGGCCTGATGTCGCTGCAGCAGCAATGGCAGTTCGCCGAGGACGCCGCCAAGAAGCACGGCACCACGGTCGATCGCGCGAACTGGCGCGTGCTGCTGACCTTCCACGTCGCCGAGACCCGCGAGCAGGCCCGCAAGGAGGCCGGCGCCGGGCTGATGCGCTGGCACAACGAATATAATGTCGGCACGCTGAAGCGGCCGGGCCTGACCGCATTCGCCTCCCCCGACGAGGCCGTGGACAAGACCGCGTTCGTCGAGGGCGCCGCCTCCGTCATCGGCACGCCCGACGATCTCGTCAAGATGATCAAGAACGTGATGCAGGTCTCCGGCGGCGTCGGCGCCGTGATCGGCTTCGTGCACGACTGGGCCAATCCGGAAGCCACGCGCCGGAGCTGGGACATGGTGGCCCGCTATGTCGTGCCGGAGATCAACGGCTATACCGACGGCCTGCGCAGGTCGCAGAAATTCGTGATCGAGAACCGCGCGATCTTCGAGCGTGCGGGACAGGCCGTGATGGCCAAGATCATGGAGAACGACAAGGCCGCCGAGGCGCTGAAGGTGACCGGCCCCGGCCGCGTCGCCATTCCCGCCGTCAACGCCCCGGATCTGCAGAAGGAAGCGGCGAAGCGATAGGCTGCGCCGGCGTTACACGCGTAACCACGATCTCGAGCAGGCGATATCGGCCTGTGCTATGCTGACCCGGTCGGCTGGCGCAGGCCGGAATGCTGTCACGGGCCGCGCGCTGTTCGGTCAGCCAACCGGAGCAATCGTCAATGTCGATGCAGAATGTGGCCGCCCCTGCGCTTCAGTTCACCGCACCCAAACGCAACGAGCTGACGCACATCCCCGGCGACGAGGGCTGGCCGGTGATCGGCAAGACCTTTCAGGTGCTCGCCGATCCCAAGGGACACATCGAGGCGAACGCCGCCAAATACGGCCCAGTCTACCGCACCCATGTTTTCGGCGAGACCAATGTCGTGCTGCTCGGGCCCGAGGCCAACGAGCTCGTGATGTTCGACCAGCAGAAGCTGTTCTCCTCGACCCATGGCTGGAACAAGGTGCTCGGGCTGCTGTTTCCGCGTGGCTTGATGCTGCTCGATTTCGACGAGCACCGGCTGCATCGCAAGGCACTGTCGGTCGCGTTCAAGTCCGGGCCGATGAAATCCTATCTGTCCGATCTCGACAGCGGCATCGCCGCACGGGTTGCACAATGGAAGGCGAACCCCGGTGAGATGCAGCTTTATCCGGCGATGAAGCAGCTCACGCTCGATCTGGCCGCGGCGTCCTTCCTCGGCGCGGACATCGGGCCGGAGGTCGACGAGATCAACCGCGCCTTCGTCGACATGGTCGCCGCCGCCGTCGCGCCGATCCGCCGCCCCCTCCCGGGCACGCAGATGGCGCGTGGCGTGGCGGGCCGCAAGCGCATCGTCGCCTATTTCCGCCAGCAGATTCCGCTGCGGCGCGGCAATCATGGCGGCGACGATCTGTTCTCGCAGCTCTGCCGTGCCACCCATGAGGATGGTGCCCTGCTGTCCGAGCAGGACATCATCGACCACATGAGCTTCCTGATGATGGCGGCGCACGACACGCTGACCTCGTCGCTGACGTCCTTCGTCGGCGAGCTCGCCGCCAATCCGGACTGGCAGGACAGGCTGCGGGCGGAGGTCCTTGCACTCGGGCTTGCTCCCGGTGCGCCGAGCAGTTTTGACGATCTCGAAAAGATGCCGCTGTCGGAGATGGCGTTCAAGGAGGCGCTGCGGATCAAGCCGCCGGTGCCCTCGATGCCGCGCCGCGCGATGCGCGACTTCACCTTCAGGGGATTCACGATTCCCGCCGGCACCGCGGTCGGCGTCAATCCGCTCTACACGCACCACATGAAGGAGATCTGGCCGGAGCCTGATAAGTTCGATCCCCTGCGATTCACCGAGGAAGCCCAGCGCAACCGCCACCGCTTCGCCTGGGTGCCGTTCGGCGGCGGCGCGCATATGTGCCTCGGCCTGCACTTCGCCTACATGCAGGCCAAATGCTTCGCGCGGCACTTCCTGCAGAACATCGAGGTCTCGCTGGAGCCAGGCTACAAGCCGGACTGGCAGATGTGGCCGATCCCGAAGCCGCGGGATGGGCTGAGGGTAAGGATGAAGGCGGTGTAGCGCCCACGCCTCTCGTGTCCCGGACGCGCTGCAGCGCTTGCGCTGCTGCGCAGAGCCGGGACCCAAAATCTTGAGACACGTCCACTCCAGAGAGATAGGCCCCGGCTCTGCAGCGCACCGCTGAAGCGCTGCGCTGCGTCCGGGGCACGAGACCTTCCTACGCCCCCTGATCGAAAGCATTGCGCAAGGCCGCCAGGCCCTGCTGCTGCTGGCTCCAGTTGCGGCCGCCGGTGATGGCGCCGTCGATGACGAGGTCGTGGCCGTTGATGAAGCTGGATTCGTCGCTCGCCAGGAACACCGCTGCATGGGCGATGTCGTCGGGGATGCCGGCACGCGGGATCGGCTGGGCGGTCTTGTAGACATCACGCATCACCGCCGGCGTCTTCTCGGCAGCTTCCGTCGACAGGCCCAGCGCCTTGCCGAAAATGCCGGTCGCGATCGCTCCGGGTGAGATCGAATTGACGCGCACGTTGGACTCGCCGAGCTCCATCGCCACGCATTTGGTGAGATGGATCACCGCCGCCTTGGCCGCGCCGTAGACCAAGGACGAGGAAAAGCCAGCGAGGCGGCCGGCAATGCTGCCGTTGTTGATGATGCTGCCCGAGCCCTGCTTCTTCATGAAGGGCGCCGCGTGCTTCATCCCGAGCATGACGCTGCGCACCAGCGTCGCCATCGCCGCGTCGAAGCGCTCGACCTCGAGACCTTCGATGCCGCCGGTCTGCGCCGGACCGCCGGCATTGTTGAAGAGGCAGTCAATCCGGCCGAACTTCTCCACCGCGAGCGCGATCAGCGCCTGCATCTGCGCCTCGACCGTCACATCGGTCTGGCGGAAGAGGCAGTTGGCCCCGAGCTGCTTCGCCAGCGCCTCACCCTCCGGTATACGCCGCCCCGCGATCACAATTTTGGCACCTTCGGCAACGAAGACTTCCGCAGTGCGCAATCCGATCCCGCTCGTCGCGCCAGTGATCACCGCAACCTTGCCGTCAAGCCTGCCCATGGAATCTCCCTGCTCTTGAACGATTTGATGCCAAATGGCCGACACCGATCGATGACGGCGCTGCGACAGTCGGGGTCGCGACGCTCACTATTCCTGCCAGCTATCGACAAGGCAAGCTTTGCTTGCGCATGCGAGATGCGTAACATCCTCGCCCACCTCTCGATTTTCGAGCGCATCTGGCAACCGGGCGGCGCATGCAGAAGCTGATCGAAGAATTCCGCAAGGGTTGGCAGGGCGAGGCGCCGCCATCGCCCGCGCTGGGCATCGCCTTCGCGGTCGCCTGCCTGCTGGTCGCGACGCTGGCGCGCTGGGGCCTCGCGCATGTGCGACCGGACGTCTACTTCACGCCGTACTTCCCGGCGGTGTTCTTCGCCGCGGCGTTCGGCGGCTTGCGGATCGGCATCATCACCGCGCTGGTCGGCGGCCTACTCGGCGTCATCGTCAATTTCAGCGATGTTTTTGCCGATCGGTCCCGGTTCACCCTGCTGACGCTGTATTGGTGCGTCTGCGCCCTCACCATCTGGGGCGTCGAGCACTATCGCACGATGCTGACGGAGCAGCGGCGGATTTCCAAGCGCCTGATCGAGGAAGAGGACTATCGCAAGCTATTGGTCGACGAGCTTCAGCACCGTCTGAAGAACAAGCTGTCGACGGTGCATGCCGTGCTGCATCAGGTGCTGCATGACGAACCGCAGGTCTGGGCCCGGATCGACCCCCGGCTGCGCTCTCTGGCCACGACCGACGATTTGATCTCGCAGATCGACAAAGCGGGCTGCGACATCCGCGACCTGTTGATCGCGGAGCTCGGGCCTTACGGCCATGTCCGCTTCACTCTCAATGGCGACCGCCTGTTCCTGCCGCCGAAGCTCGCGGTCACGCTGTCATTGATGTTTCACGAGCTCGCCACCAACGCCGGCAAATATGGTGCGTTCTCGTCGCCGCGCGGATTGTTGCAGGTGTCATGGACCGTCAGCGGCGACCGTCTGACCATTACCTGGGACGAAACCGAAGGCCCGAGCATCGGCAAGGTGTCGGCGCCGGGCTTCGGCACCAAATTGCTGAAGTCCGCGCTATCGGCGTTCGACGGAAAGACCGAGGTCTCGTATCTGGCGACCGGCCTGCATTGCATCATGCAATGCCGCATCCCGCCAAGCGGCTAGATCCAGTACAAGAGAAACAGCACCGCGCGCCCCGCTCGCGGTTTCGCAAGCGGCGTTGACCCTCTGTTAATGACGATCGGGCGCACGCGTCGCATCGCCGCAAGTTTGCCCCGAAACACCCTCGTATTTCTGCGGACCCCTTAACCAAACCTAAGAGGGAACTGCGCAAGATCGCGTCCATTGCAAAGGCGCGCTGAAACAACAAGATTCATGACTTCTATGAACGACAACAGATACTCCGGCGCGAGCGAAGCCGAACTCGGATTTCTCAAGGAAATCGTTAGAATGCTTCCGGCCGGCCTGACCGTGCAGGACGCGCAAGGCGAGCTTCTGCTGGTTAACGATGTCGCGGCCGCCCAACTCGGCATGGACGGCAGCCGTCCCTCACCCGATCTTGCGCAGCGCCGGGAAGCCTGCCAGCGGGCACTGACCGCCGGCCAGGCTGTCGTCACCGAGGAAGCACTTCACGACGGCGCCGCGCGCCAGGTGCTGCTGACCACACATCGTCCGGTCCGCCTAGCCGGACGCGAGCTCCTGATCTCGGCCTCCTCGGATATCACCGAGCAGAAGAACTTCGAGGACCAGCTGTTCCGGTCGGCCTATTTCGACGAGCTGACCGGCCTGCCCTCGCGGCGCGTGATCGAGCATCGCGCCAACGGCCTGCTGACGCGCGACAGCAAGACTGAACGCTTCGCGCTCGCCTTTCTCGACGTCGACAATTTCAAGCACATCAACGATTATTACGGCCACGCCGTCGGTGACGCGCTGTTGGTCGAGCTGTCGAAGCGGCTCGGACGCGACTTGCGCGAGTCCGACATGCTGTCGCGCATCTCCGGCGACGAATTCCTGCTGCTGCTCTCCCCGATCCAGAGCCAGGAGGAGGTCGCTGAATTCATTCAATCGACGCTGGAGCGACTGACCGCGCCATTCTTCATCGACAATTCGGAGGTCTTCGCCTCCACCTCAGTCGGCGTCAGCCTCTATCCCGATCACGGCCGAACCTTCGAGGCGCTGCGCCAGAACGCCGACATCGCGATGTACCGCATCAAGAACGGCGGCAAGGGATCGGCGGCCTTCTTCGATTCCAGCATGGAGCGCGAGGCCCTGGCGCGGATGAAGATCGAGCAGTCGCTGCGGCTCGCCATCCTGGAAAAACGCTTCTGCTGCGCGTTCCAGTCCAAGGTCGACATCAGGACGCAGGCGGTCAAGGGCATCGAGGCGCTGGTGCGGCTGCGCGACGACGAAGGCGTGATCCAGGCGCCGGGTTCGTTCATCAACCTGGCCGGCGAGCTCGGGCTGATCGACGAGCTGACCCATCTCGTGCTGGCCGAGATCGTCAAGTCGATCGACCTGATCAACGACACCTTTGGCGCGGAAGCCACCATCAGCATCAACGTCGCCGCCAAGCAGGCGGGCAACCCGGAATTCATGCGCAACTTCGCGCAGGCGCTGCAAAACACCGGCTTTCCGCAGCGCTTCATGATCGAGGTGACGGAAGACGCCTTCGTCGCCAAGAACCATTTCCAGTCGGAAATCCTGCCGATGTTCCGCAAGCTCGGCGTCGGCATCTCCATCGACGATTTCGGGACCGGCTATTCCTCGCTCTCGGCACTCGCCGACATCACCGCCGACGAGATCAAGATCGACCGTTCCTTCATCACCGACATCCATAAGCGCCCGCGCAGCCAGGGCATCTTGCGCGCGATCGAATCCCTGAGCGAGGCGCTCGGCATGACCGTGATCGCCGAAGGGCTCGAATCCTACGAAGAGCTCGCCTATCTCCAGGCCGCGACCAAGATCCGCTACGCGCAGGGCTATTATTTCGCCCGGCCGATCTTCCTGGAGGAGCTGAAGCTCGCAACGCCCGCCTCCAGCGAGGCACGGGGCAGCGTCGCCAGCCGCCCGCTGCAGCAGAACCGCCAGAGTTATTCACGGGCGAACGGGTATCGGCGGTAGGGCACGGAGCTGCTCGATCACCCGATAAGCTAATTCCGTCATCCCGAGGTGCGAGTGGCGCGATGCAAGCATCGCGCCGGGAGCCTCGAAGGATGCGCGGCCGAGCTGCCAGCCGGGCCGTCGCCCTTCGAGGGCCCCTGAAGAAGCGGCCACCTCAGGGTGACGGAGATGGATTGCTGGCGCGCAGCTACCGGCGTTAACCCGCCACATCGATTCCCCCTTTGAAATTGCTACTCTTTTGCTAATACAGGCGGACTCCCCCGAGGTACGCCATGCCCTCTGCCCCCTCCGTCAGCGATCCCGCCTATGTCCGCGCAAGGGCGATGGTGACGCTGTTCGAGCGGCTGGAGCATTTGTGCGAGGGCGCGATCGCGATCGATCGCGGCGGGCGGGTGATATACGTCAACGAGAAGTATCTGGCGGCGCTCGGCCTGAAGCAGACGGCGGAAGCGATCGGACGGCCGATCGAGGAGATCATCCCGAACAGCCTGATGCGGAACGTGGCCGAGAGCGGCGAGCCGATCTTGCTCGACATCATGGAGCTCGGCGGCGAGCAGCTCGTGGTCACCCGCATGCCGATCGAGGACGAGGAGCGCAACATCATCGGCGCAATCGGCTTCGTGCTCTACGACCACATCGAGAGCCTGAAGCCGCTGCTCGCGCGCGTCACCCGGCTCGAGAGCGATCTGCGGCTGGCACGGCGGCAACTGTCGCACGCCCGCGCGGCGCGCTTCACCCTGGCCGATTTCGTCGGCACGACACCGGCGATCGCCCAAGCGAAGGAATTTGCCAAACGCGCGGCGCGACAGAGCGTGACCGTGCTGCTCACCGGCGAGACCGGCACCGGCAAGGAGCTGCTGGCCCAGGCGATCCACAATGCGTCCTCGCGCGCGGAGAAACCGTTCGTCAGCGTCAACGTCGCGGCGATCCCGGAGACGCTGATCGAATCCGAATTCTTCGGCACCGCACCGGGCGCCTATACCGGCGCCGACCGCAGGGGACGCGATGGCAAATTCCGGATCGCCGACGGCGGCACGCTGTTCCTCGACGAGATCGGCGAGATGCCGCTGCAGTTGCAGGCTAAGCTCCTGCGCGTCTTGCAGGAGCGCGAGATCGAACCGCTCGGCTCGGACAAGATCACCAGGGTCGATGTGCGCGTCATCGCCGCAACCAATGTGGACTTGCGCAAGCGCGTCAGCGACGGCGCCTTCCGCGCCGATCTCTATTACCGCCTCAACGTGCTCTCGATCGACCTTCCGCCCTTGCGAAGATGCATCGACGATCTGCCTGACATCTGCGCGCGGCTGATCGAGGACATCAGCGCCTCCGGCGATTTCGTCAATGCCAGGATCACGCCGAGCGGGCTTTCGGCGCTCGCACGCTACGATTGGCCGGGCAATGTCCGCGAGCTCCGCAACATCCTGGAGCGCGCGCTGATCCTGAGCGATTCCGGGCGCCTGACCGGCGACGATTTCGTTCACATCCTGCCGGTCAGTGCAGACGTCGCCGCAGCGCCGGCGCCGCGCATGACTGGCTCGGTCCTGCCCTATGCCGAAGCCGAGGCCGAGTTCGAGAAGCAGACGCTCGAACATGCACTGGCCGCCAGCAACGGCCAGATCACGGAAGCCGCGCGCATGCTGCGGATCTCGCGCGCGACCTTCTACAAGAAACTCGCCAAGTTCGGGCTGGCGACCGGATCGCCGCCTGTCTGAGTTTCGAGACAATCCGTGTCCGGAGTCTCGGATTCCCGACAACATGATGCCGACCTTGTCTTTGGCATCGTCAGCGCTTCTGCCGCATTTTCAGCCATTCCAACGCAAAGCTCCGCATCTGGCGCAGAGATTGCTGTAGGCGGCCAGAGGAAACGCATGGGCTGATGCACGACGCGGCGGCGTCCAGACATCGCGAACGTCGCGACGCCCACACGTCAAGAGATTGTCACATGCACCTCATGCAGGCTCTGCCGGAAGGTGGAATTGCAATGTATGCACATGTGTGCAAATCGCTGTGATCAAGGCAGTTCATTCAAGGAGGAACCTATCGTGCGTCGATCGCTCATTCTCACAGCAGCCATCCTCGGCTTGGCCGCGACCACCTCCGCCCGAGCCGACGACCTCAAGGTCGCGCTGATCTACGGCAAAACCGGCCCGCTTGAGGCTTACGCCAAGCAGACCGAAACCGGCCTGCAGATGGGCTTTGAATACGCCACCAAGGGCACGATGACGCTCGACGGCCGCAAGATCGTCGTTATCACCAAGGACGACCAGGGCAAGCCGGACCTCTCCAAGGCCGCGCTCGCCGAAGCCTATCAGGACGACAAGGCGGACATTGCGATCGGCACGACCTCGTCGGCCGCAGCGCTCGCGATTCTCCCCGTCGCCGAGGAGAACAAGAAGATCCTGATCGTCGAGCCTGCGGTTGCGGACCAGATTACCGGCGAGAAGTGGAATCGCTATATCTTCCGAACCGGGCGCAATTCATCGCAGGATGCGATCTCGAACGCGGTCGCGATCGGCAAGCAGGGCGTCACCGTGGCGACACTGGCGCAGGACTACGCCTTCGGCCGCGACGGCGTCGCCGCCTTCAAGGAGGCGCTCGCAAAGACCGGCGCGACGCTCGCCGCGGAAGAATATGCTCCGACCTCGACCACCGACTTCACCGCGGTCGGCCAGCGCCTGTTCGACGCGCTGAAGGACAAGCCCGGCCGCAAGGTGATCTGGGTGATCTGGGCCGGCGCCGGCAATCCGCTGGCCAAGCTGCAGGACATGGATCCGAAGCGCTATGGCATCGAGCTGTCGACCGGCGGCAACATCCTGCCGGCGCTGGCGGCCTATAAGGGCCTGCCGGGCATGGAAGGCGCGACCTATTACTACTACGACATCCCGAAGAATCCGGTGAACGACTGGTTCGTCGCCGAGCACCAGAAGCGCTTCAACGCGCCGCCGGACTTCTTCACCGCCGGCGGCTTCGCCGCTGCGATGTCCGTCGTCGCCGCCGTCACCAAGGCGAAGTCGACCGACACCGAGAAGCTGATCACGGCGATGGAAGGCCTGGAGTTCGACACGCCGAAGGGCAAGATGGTGTTCCGCAAGGAGGACCATCAGGCGCTGCAGAGCATGTATCACTTCAAGGTCAAGGTCGATCCGAACGTCGCCTGGGCCGTGCTCGAGCCGGTCCGCGAACTGAAGATCGAGGACATGGATGTTCCGATTAAGAACAAGCGCTGAGTTGTTCTTCACCTCTCCCGCTTGCGGGAGAGGCCGGGAGAGGGCTCTGTCGTCTTGGGGTTCTCCCGCGGAGACACCCCCTCCCCCGCCCTCCCCCGCAAGCGGGGGAGGGAGCGCAGCGTAGCCGCGGCGATATCCCGATCATCACTTGCCAGACATCCAATGACGCTGACTCTCGAAACCCGCGACCTCACCATCCGCTTCGGCGGCCATGTCGCGGTCAACAACGTCACCTGCACGTTCCGCCCCGGCGAGCTCACAGCCATCGTCGGGCCGAACGGCGCCGGCAAGACCACTTATTTCAACCTGATCTCGGGCCAGCTCCGCGCGAGCAGCGGCAGCATCCTGTTCGACGGCACCGACATCACTCAGCAATCCGCACCGATGCGCACCCGCGCCGGCCTTGGCCGCGCGTTCCAGCTGACAAACCTGTTTCCGAACCTCTCCGTGGAAGAGAACGTTCGCCTCGCGGTGCAGGCCGCCGATGGCACCCATTACGACATGCTGCGGCCCTGGATGGTCCGCCGCGATTTGATCGCCCGCGCCGACGCCATCCTCGACCAGGTCATGCTCGGCAACCGGCGCAGCGTCGCCGCGACCGCGCTGTCGCATGGCGACCAGCGCAAGCTCGAGGTCGCACTGATGATCGCGCTGGAGCCGAAAGTGTTCATGTTCGACGAGCCGACCGCCGGCATGAGCATCGACGAGGTGCCGGTCGTGCTGAACCTGATCGCGCAGCTCAAGCAGGACAGGAGCAAGATCATCCTCCTCGTCGAGCACAAGATGGACGTGGTGCGCTCGCTCGCCGACCGCATCATCGTGCTGCACAACGGGCAGCTCGTCGCGGACGGCCTGCCGGCCGAGGTGATCGCCTCGCCGATCGTGCAGGAAGCCTATCTCGGCGTCGCACCCAAGAACGCCGCAGAGAGCGCAGCATGACCGATCTGCTCAAACTCTCCGGCGTGCACACGCATATCGGCCGCTATCACATCCTCCAGGGCATCGACCTCACGGTGCCGCAGGGGCAGACCACGATGCTGCTCGGCCGCAACGGCGCCGGCAAGACCACGACATTGCGCACCATCATGGGCCTGTGGCAGGCCTCCAGCGGCGAGATCAGTCTCGCCGGTCAGCGCATCGAGAGCCGCGCCACGCCCGACATCGCCCGGCTCGGCGTCGGGTACGTGCCGGAGAGCATGGCGGTGTTCTCCGATCTCTCGGTGAAGGAGAATCTCGTTCTCGCCGCCCGCGACGGGCCGATGGACGACAAGCAGTTGGAATGGATTTTCGGCTTCTTCCCTGCGCTGCGCCGGTTCTGGCTGTCGCGCGCGGGCAGCCTCTCGGGCGGGCAGAAACAAATGTTGTCCATCGCACGCGCCATCATCGAGCCGCGCAAGCTGCTCCTGATCGACGAGCCGACCAAGGGCCTGGCGCCGGCGATCATCGTGGCGCTGATCGAGTGCCTGAAGGAGATCAAGCGCAAGGGCGCGACGATCCTGCTGGTCGAACAGAATTTCTTTGCCGCCCGCGAGCTCGGCGACAACGTGCTCGTGATGGACAACGGCACCATCGTCCATCGCGGCGAGATGGCGGCGCTGGCCGCCGACGTGCCGCTGCAGGAGCGGCTGCTCGGCTTGAGCCTGGAGGCGCATCAGTGACTGAACTTGCCGCAACCGATCCGCTGCCGAAACCGAAGCGCGATCTCGCCCCGATCCTGCTGCCGATCGCGCTGGCGCTGGCGATGATTCCGCTGATCGGCTCGCCCAGCACCTGGCTGACACTGACCGCGGCGAGCCTCGCGATGGGCATGATGATCTTCATCATGGCCTCCGGCCTGACGCTGGTGTTCGGCCTGATGGACGTGCTCAATTTCGGCCACGGCGCCTTCATCGCGGTCGGCGCCTATGTCGCGACGCTGGTGCTGGCGCCGTTCGCGGCCTCCATCCAGGCCGACTCGCTCTGGATCAACCTCGCGGTGCTGGCGCCCGCGGCCCTGCTGTCGATGGCGGTGTCCGGCGCACTCGGCCTGGTCGTGGAGCGTGTGCTGATCCTTCCCGTCTATGGCCAGCACCTGAAGCAGATCCTGATGACGACGGGCGGGCTCATTGTCGCCGAACAGACGCTCTACGCGCTGTGGGGGCCGCAGATCATCCCGATGCCGCTGCCCACCTCGCTGCGCGGCTCTTTCATCCTCGGCGACGTCGCGATCGCCAAATATCGCGTGCTGGCGACGCTGATCGGGCTTGCCGTGTTCATCGCGATCCAGCTCGTGCTCAATCGCACCAAGCTCGGCCTTCTGATCCGCGCCGGCGTCGAGAACCGCGAGATGGTCGAGGCGCTCGGCTACCGCATCCGCCGGCTGTTCCTCGGCGTGTTCATGACCGGATCAGCGCTCGCCGGCCTCGGGGGCGTGATGTGGGCGCTCTATCGCGAGCAGGTCCATGCCTCCATGAGCGACGAGCTCACCGTCCTGATTTTCGTCGTCGTCATCATCGGAGGCCTCGGGTCGATCGGCGGCTGCTTCATCGGCGCGATCCTGGTGGCGATGGTCGCCAATTACGGTGGCTTCCTGGTGCCGAAACTCGCCCTCGTCTCCAACATCCTGCTGATGGTCGCCATTCTGATGTGGCGCCCGCGCGGCCTCTATGCGGTGACCAGCCGATGATGATCCTGTCAGGCGATCCGCCGCGCAGCCGTGTTCTCACCGTCCTCCTCGTCGTCATCATCCTGGCGCTGGCGTTAACGCCGTTCCTGTTCCCGGGCGCGAAGGCGCTGAACGTCGCCGCCAAGATCTGCGTCTTCGCCGCGTTGGTCGCGTCCTACGATTTGCTGCTCGGCTATACCGGCTCGGTGTCGTTCGCTCACACCATGTTCTACGGCATCGGCAGCTACGCCATCGCGATCGCGCTGTACGGGATGGGGCCGAACTGGGCCGCGGTCGCCACGGGCATCGTCGTCGGCCTGCCGCTGGCAGCGTTGCTGGCGCTCGCGATCGGCCTGTTCTCGCTGCGTGTCGCCGCGATCTTCTTTGCCATGATCACGCTCGCGGTCGCCTCCGCCTTCCAGGTGCTGGCTTCGCAGCTGTCCTGGCTGACCGGCGGAGAGGACGGCCGCAGCTTCCAGCTGCCCGAGCTGCTCCGCCCCGGCACGGTGCTGATCTCCAAAAGCCTGTTCGGCTTCGAGATCAACGGCCGCATCCTGACCTTCTACCTGGTGTTCGCGATCTCCGCCCTGATGATCCTCGCCCTGTTGCGCGTCGTGAACTCGCCGTTCGGGCGTGTGCTGCAGGCGATCCGCGAGAATCGCTTTCGCGCCGAGGCGCTCGGCTTTCGCACCGTGTTCCATCTCACCTACGCCAACTGCCTGGCCGCGCTGGTCGCGGCCGGCGCCGGCATCCTGAATGCACTGTGGCTGCGCTATGCAGGCCCCGACACATCGCTCAGCTTCTCGATCATGCTCGACATCCTGCTGATGGTCGTAATCGGCGGCATGGGCACGATCTACGGCGCCATCATCGGCGCCACGATCTTCATCCTCGCCCAGAACTATCTGCAGGCGCTGATGGGCGTCGCATCCAAGGCGGCGTCGGAGGCCGGGCTGCCGTTGCTGCCGGGGCTTCTCCACCCCGACCGCTGGCTGCTGTGGCTTGGACTGCTGTTCATCGCCAGTGTCTATTTCTTCCCGACCGGCGTGGTCGGACGGCTGCGCAGCGGCGGTGGCGACAAGGGCGCCCCGCATTAAGTGGCGATTAATGATGCAGCGCAGCGGTTGTTGCCGGTGTCGCACAACCGCGAGATGATTCCCGCTTCGCGGCATGCGAGCCTGGCCGCGCAACCGGATTAATCCTTAGGTAACTGGCTTTGCTAAGGTTTGCGCCATTTGTGCGGTGTATTCGTGTTCCCTGAGGGGAGGGGGAATGCGCCAGGTCTCTGCAAGGATCGCAGCCGGAATGTCTCTAGCCGCAAAGAGCGGCTGGGAGGCGGCGACGCGGCGCGGCCCGGTGCTCTGGCTCACCCTGTGCGGCGTGTTGCTGGTCGCGGGCATCTTCGCTGTGACCGCCATGGCCATCGGCGATTTTCGCGAGCGCACGCTGACCAACCGCGAGCGCGAGCTGGCAAACACCGTGCAGCTGATCGCGCGGCATTTCGATCAGCAGTTTGAGGATTCCGACGTCGTGGCCGCCGACCTGATCGGGCAGATGAACCTGCCGGAGATCACCTCGCCCGCGATGTTCCGCGAACGAATGTCCGGCCCTGCCGCCAACCAGATGCTGCGCGGCAAGATCAGCGCGGTCTCCTATCTCGGCGACATCGTGATCTACGACGCCGACGGCGACATCATCAACTGGTCGCGCGCCCAGCCGCTGCCCGCGATCAACGTCTCGTCGCGCACCTATTTCCAGACCTTCAAGTCAAATCCGGCATCGGAGCCGGTGCTGCTGGAATCCGTGCGAAGCTTCATCATCGGAAAATGGACGACCATCGTCGCGCGCCGGCTCAACATGCCGGACGGCACCTTCCTCGGCGTCCTGGTCCGCCGGATCGATCCCGAGAGCTATCAACGCTATTTCGCATCGGTCGCATTGGCGGAAGGCGCCGCCATCTCGCTGTTCGATCGTGAAGGCAAGATGCTGGCGCGTTACCCGCATGTTGAAGAGCTGATCGGCAGGAATTTCAAGGACGCGCCGCTGATGCGCAAGATGCTGACCGAAGGCGGCCGGCATACGCTGCGCGTCAAGGGTCCGATCGACGGCGAGGACCGCCTCGGCTCGGCGGCGTCGCTGTCGCATTTCCCGCTGGTCATCGTCGCGACCAACACCGCGAGCGCCGCGCTTGCCGACTGGCGCCACCAGACCGGCTTCATGATCACCACGGCGACGGGTTTGGCCGCGGTGATCGCGCTGATCCTCTTCCTGATCATTCGCCAGATCCGCCGGCAGAACCGGGAGGCCCATGAGCGGATCGAGGCGGAGCGGCAGCGCCTGGACACCGCCCTGAACAACATGTCGCAGGGTTTGATCCTGTACGACGCCGCCGGCTATATCGTCACCTGCAACCGCCGCTACGCCGACATGTTCGGCCTGTCTACGGACGTCATCAAGCCGGGCTGCCACATTCACGAGGCCATGTATCACCGCAAGGAGCGCGGCGCATTCCGCGGTGACGTCGAGGCGTTCTGCGCCGAAGTGATGCGGGTGGTCGCCGAAGGCAAGGTTTCGACCAGGATCCACGAGCTGCCCAACGGCCGCGCCTTCCAGGTCATCAACACGCCGCTGGCGCAGGGCGGCTGGGTCGCCACGATCGAGGACATCACCGAGCGCCGCAATCTCGAGCAGGAGCGCGACCGCAACTACACGTTCCTGCGCGAGATCATCGATCACATCCCCTCCCAGATCACGGTGAAGGACGCCCGGACGCGGCAATACCTGCTGCTCAATTGCGTCGCCGAACAGCTGTTCGGCCAGTCTCGTCAGGACGTCGTGGGCAAGACCGCTTTCGACATCTTCCCGAAGGCGCCCGCCGACCGCATCACCGAAGACGACAGCAATGCGCTGAAATCGGCCGAGGGATTGTTCAAGGACGAACACGCCTGGCAGATGCCGGGCACGGGGCTGCGCTACATCACATCGACCCGGATCGGCATTCGCGATGAAGCCGGCGAGCCACGCTATCTCATCCATGTCATCGATGACGTCACCGAGCGGCGACGCGCCGACGAGAAGATCGCGCATATGGCGCATTACGATGCGCTGACCGACCTGCCGAACCGCACGCTGTTCCGCGAACAGATCGAAGCCGAGCTTGCCAAGGTCGTCGGCGGCGGTCAGTTCGCGCTGCTCTACATTGACGTCGACGAATTCAAGGGCATCAACGATTCGCTCGGCCATCACGTCGGCGACGATCTGCTGAAGGCGATCGCGACCCGGCTGCGCGGCTGCCTCAAGAAGAGCGACCTGATCGCGCGGCTCGGCGGCGACGAGTTCGCGGTGATCCAGACCGGAATCCAGTCCTCTGCGGACGTGCTGTCGTTCGTGACGCGGATCTACGAGGCGATCCGGCAGCCCTATCACTGCCTCGGCCACCAGCTCTCCACCGATGCCAGCATCGGCATCGCGCTGGCACCGCAGGACGGCACGGAGCTCGACCAGCTCATCAAGAACGCCGACCTCGCGATGTACGGCGCCAAGGGTTCAGGCCGCCGCACCCATCGCTTCTTCGAGCCGGCGATGGACGCGAGCGCCAAGGCGCGCCTGACCATGGAGCAGGACCTGCGCCAGGCCCTGGTGAATGGCGGCTTCGAGATTCACTATCAGCCGCTGGTCGATCTGCGCACCAACGAAGTCTCGGGCTGCGAGGCGCTGCTGCGCTGGCGTCATCCCGAACGCGACTGGGTCTCGCCGGCCGAGTTCATTCCGATCGCCGAGGACACCGGCCTGATCAACGAGCTCGGCGACTGGGTGCTGCGCATGGCCTGCAACGAGGCCGCGACCTGGCCAGCGCATGTGCGGATCGCGGTCAACGTCTCGCCGGTGCAGCTCAAATGCGACACGCTGGCGCTGCGGATCGCCGGCGCCCTCGCCGCGTCCGGGCTCGACCCGCGCCGGCTCGAGCTCGAGATCACCGAGGCCGTCCTGATCCGCGACGACGAGGCCGCGCTCTCGATCCTGCATCAGCTCCGCTCGATCGGCGTGCGCATCGCGCTCGACGATTTCGGCACCGGCTATTCCTCGCTGAGTTATCTGAAGCGCTTCCCGTTCGACAAGATCAAGATCGACCGCTGCTTCGTCGCCGACATCGCGGATGAAAGCGGCGCGCCCGTGATCGTGCAGGCCGTGGTGAACATCGCTGCCGCCAGCAACATGACCACGGTGGCCGAAGGCGTCGAGACCGAGGCGCAGCGCGAGATGCTGCGTTCGCTCGGTTGCACCGAGATGCAGGGCTATCTGTTCAGCAAGCCGAAGCCGGCGGCCGAGGTGCGCAAGCTGTTCAGCCCGGGCGATGCCCGGCCCATCGCGGCGGTGGCCTGAGATGGCGAAGCCGGGCAAGACCGCGGGCAGGACTCCAGCCAGGCCCGTCGACGTCGCCGATTCCTACGCCGTGCGGCTGATGCAGCATCTCGTGGTGCCGACCTTCGTGATCGACCCCAGGCGCCGCGTCGTGATCTGGAACAGGGCCTGCGAGCGGCTGACCGGCGTCGCTGCCTCCGAGGTGATCGGCACCACGAAACACTGGCAGGCCTTCTACGAGACCAAGCGCCCGTGCCTTGCCGACCTCGTGGCGCTCGACCGCCCCGAGCAGCTGCCGGAGTTCTATTCGGAATATGCCGCGCGCGGCCATAACGGCCTCGGCTTCAGCGCCGAGAACTGGTGTGTGATGCCGAAGCTCGGCAGCCAGCTCTATCTCGCCATCGACGCCGGCCCGATCCACGACGAGGCCGGCCATCTGATCGCGGTGGTGGAGACGCTGCGCGACCTCACCGACCAGAAGCGCGCCGAGAGCGCGCTGAAGGAGCTCGCCACCAAGGACGGCCTGACCGGCCTGTCGAACCGCCGCGCCTTCGACCAGATGCTGCAGGCGGAATGGGCCCGCGCTCAGCGCACGCAGAAGCCGATGGCGCTGCTGTTCGTCGACGTCGATCATTTCAAGCAGTTCAACGACCGCCACGGCCACCAGAGCGGCGACGAATGCCTGCGCGCGGTCGCCGCCGTCGTCAGCCGCCATGCCGTGCGCCCGCTCGACCTCGCCAGCCGCTATGGCGGCGAGGAATTCGCGCTGATCCTGCCGGACATGGATTGCGATGCCGCCTGCGCGATCGCCGACGAGATCCGCCGCGCCGTGATGGCCCTGGCGATCACCCATGGCGCCGACGGCGCCGGCGACCACGTCACCCTCAGCGTCGGTGTCGCCAGCCGGATTCCCGGCGAAGCCGACGCCGGCCCCGACCGGCTGCTGGGCTCGGCCGACGAGGCGCTCTATGCGGCCAAACGGCTCGGCCGCAACCGCGTCATCTGCGCCGAGCGGCTGCTCGCCGAGTTTGCAGGCCTCGGCCGGGACAGCGAGCCGGTTCCTGGCCGGCTGGGGCGCAAATCAGCCTGATCGATGCGGTGGGAAGCGGTTGCCCGCCCCCCGCCAATCGGCTAAATGAGGCTCGACTAGCACCCGTAGCTCAGCTGGATAGAGCGTTGCCCTCCGAAGGCAAAGGTCACACGTTCGAATCGTGTCGGGTGCGCCACCTCATGGCGCGGTCTTCCCAATCAAACGCCCGTCCGTCGCCCGACCGCTAACTGTCGATGCTTCACGCGCTCGGATTCCTGGCGTCTGCTCTCCCTGGAGGAAGCGCCTACGTCAGCATCGCAATGATCTGCTGGATCTGGTCGGAGGCGGACGTCACCAGTCCGTCATACGATGTCTGGCCGTGTGCGGCAGCCCTCAGGATGCACTCGGCCACGGCGGCTTTCAGACCGAACACCGATTGATCGGCTGGCACGCTCGCCATCACGGTCTCGAGGGCCTGTCGCATGGTCTGAACGAACTCGGAGCTGTATTGCATCGGCTGTCCTCCGCGCTCCGATATAGGAACGCGTGCCCAGGCTCGCCACTCACAAGCCTGAGATTGATGGTCACGGCGAAGTCACAGGTGAAGCATCCATCACCTCGCGCTTCTGACCGCACAATTGTATCATCTTCCCATGAGCGAATCCGGCACGGCGACTGGCGAGGGCTCGCCCGTCCGCAAGATCATCCATATCGACATGGATGCCTTCTATGCGTCCGTGGAACAGCGCGACAATCCGGAGCTGCGCGGCAAGCCGGTTGCCGTGGGCGGCTCCGCCGAACGCGGCGTCGTTGCGGCCGCGAGCTACGAGGCCCGCGCGTTCGGCGTTCGCTCTGCGATGCCGTCGGTGACCGCGAAGCGACAATGTCCCGATCTCATCTTCGTCAAGCCGCGCTTCGAGGTCTACAAGGCCATCAGCAGGCAGATCCGCGACATCTTCGCCGAGCACACACCGGTCATCGAACCGTTGTCGCTCGACGAGGCCTATCTCGACGTGACGGAGAATTTGCAGGGCATCCCGCTGGCACGGGACGTCGCGCTGCGGATCCGCGAGACAATCAAAGCCGAGACGGGCCTCAATGCTTCGGCGGGCATCTCCTACAACAAGTTTCTCGCAAAACTTGCCTCCGATCATCGCAAGCCGAACGGTCAGTTCGTGATCTCGCCGGAGATGGGCCCCGCCTTCGTCGAGACGCTGCCCGTTGGCAAATTCCACGGGATCGGCCCGGCGACGAGCGCCAAGATGAATGCGCTCGGCCTGTTCACCGGCCTCGACATCCGCAACCAGTCGCTGGAATTCATGAATGCGAATTTCGGCAAGTCAGGTGCTTATTACTACTGGATCTCGCGCGGAGTCGACGAACGCCCGGTCCGGGCCAACCGGGTCCGCAAGTCCATCGGCGCGGAGACCACGTTCCAGGCCGACCTCGACGCATTCGACGCGCTGGTCATCGAACTCAGGCCGCTCGTCGACAAGGTCTGGCGCCATTGCGAGGCGACCGGCAACCGCGGCCGAACCGTCACCCTGAAGATCAAATTCGCCGACTTCGAGATCATCACGCGCAGCAGATCACTTCCGGCGCCGGTATCAGGCCGCGACGAACTGGAGCGGCTGGCCTGCGGCCTGCTCGAGGTCGAGATGCCGCTGCCCAAGCGCGTCAGGCTCTTGGGCGTATCGCTGTCTGCTCTTCAGATCGGGGATGAGGCGGAGCCACAGCTGACTTTCGGCATTTGAACCGGACCGGCAATGACAGCGGCGGGATTTTCAAACCCGCCACCGATCACGCGGTCGACCCGCTCGAACCCGTCAATGCCGCACATGCTCGAACACCACGATCACGCCCGTCGGCTCGGGCTCATGCGCCATCAGGCGCGTCAGCTCCGCATCGCTCCAGTCGGCGAGGCTGACGACCTCGCCGGTCTGGCGCTCCGCACCCAATGACGGCGTCGGTTCAAGCACCTTGAGACCCGTCTCGTCGACGAAGAAGGTGTGCTCGCCGAACATGCTGTTGAGCTGCGGCATGGCGGGATGCTCGTCGGGCAGCACCTGGGCGCCGAGCTGGTTGACGGTCTGCTTCACCTGTTCGGTCGTGAGCTTCATGCACTGGTCCGTTCTGTTGTCGGGTTTCATTTGAGCTGGACGAGATGCGGGCGTTCCCTGCGCCCCTTTTCGCCCGCCTCAACTTCCCGAACGGGTGCTGCACACAAACGTTCCCGAGAAATGCTTTTCGTGATCGCGAGTTTCGTCCGCCGCGCTCGCGGCACGACCTCGCCACACGATGTCCACGATCCCGTGGTGGGCGGCGCTAATCGACAGCTTCGACGATCCGGATGTCGCGATCCGCACCGTCGCCGAGCAGATCGTGCGCGGCCTTGTAGGCCGGGCTTTCATACGCCGCCCTGGCGCTCGCGACGCTGTCGAACTCGATGAGAACGACGCGTTCCATCTGGCCGTGCTCGAAGGCTGCGGCCGGCATCCCGCGTGCGAGCACGCGGCCGCCGGCGGCCTCGATCGCAGGGCGCGACAGCTTGGCGTAGGCCGCCATGGCGTCGGGGTTCTTGATCGCGCGGTAGGTAGCAACCCAATAGGCCTTTGCCATTTCGTCTCTCCTTGTTTCTCGTGACCGGCTACTCGCCGCGGTTCTCGCCAACCGAGAGCGCGCAGATGCGTGACAGATATGTGTAAGGCAGGCCGGTCTCCTCGGCCCAGGCATTGAATTGCGCCTGCACTTTTGCGAGATCGCCCTTGGACTTGACCTCTTCGGCGATATCGAGGCCGGCCTCGCGCAAGGACGCGACGACGTCCTTCGAGGTGACAAAGCCGTCCCAGCCGACGAAACGCAGCAGCATCTGCCCGGTATTGCCCCCCAACCGGCTGCCGCGCTTGGCGAGGAGATCGAGCAGGCCGATCTCGTTGGCCGGCGGCCATTTCGCCAGAAACTTGCCGAAGCTGCCGTGCTCCCTCGCGATCTCCTGCACGAAGGCGGCGTTGTCGCGCACCGACATGATCTTGGCGCCGTTGCGCACGATGCGCGTATCGCGCAGCAGGCCCTCCCAATAGTCCTCAGGCTGGAAGCTGAGCTTGGCCGGCTGGAAGTGCAGGAAAGCCTCTTCAAAGCCGTCCCATTTCGAATCGATCACGCTCCAGGCAAAACCGGCGCAGAACACCCGCCTGGTCATCTCGGCAAGGATACGGTCGTCGCCGAGCTTCGCCAGACGCTTGAGGTCGGGCTTCTCGGGCATCAGCTTCTCGAGCGCCTTGGGCCCACCCTTGCGTTTCTCGGCGCGGGCGCGAATGGTCTTGAACGAGGTCATGCGGACGCCCGCGTTGGGAATGCCGGCAAGACACCAGAAATCGACGGCCCGGTCCAGCCCTGCGACGCACCAGCACTTGCGCCCGCGCCGCCGCCGCAGCATGCTTGCCACATTGGACGCTCCGAGCAGACGGCCATGCTGGTCTGCTTCTTGCTTCATGCCGTTTTGGAATTCCCAGACATTTTCGATCTCTTGCGGACGGATTTTCAATGCGTTGCCTGGTCGTGGCCGACCTGCACTACTCGCTGCCGCAGCTCGACTGGCTCGTGAGCGCGGCGCCGCAATTCGACCTCCTGATCTTCGCCGGCGATGCGCTCGACATCGGCTCGATGGTGGATTTTCGCGCGCAGATCGTGGTGGTGAAGAAGTACCTCGCGCTGCTTGCCGAAAGAACGCGCGTTATCCTCTGCTCCGGCAATCACGACCTCGACGAACGCAATACCGAGGGCGAGAAGATCTCGCGCTGGATTTCGGAGGTGCGCGAGCTGGGGATTGCGTGTGACGGCGACAGCATCACCATCGGCGACACCCTGTTCACGGTGTGCCCGTGGTGGGACGGGCCACTGGTCAAGCAGCGCATCGTCGAGCAGCTGCGCGATGCCGCAGTCGATCGGCCGCAGCGCTGGATCTGGGCGCACCATGCGCCGCCGGCGAATTCACCGACGAGCTGGGGCGGCAAGCGCTTCTTCGGCGATGTCGAGCTGGTGCAATGGATCATGCAGTATCAGCCGTCGATGGTGATCTCGGGCCACGTCCATCAATCACCCTTCATCACGGACGGATCGTGGTTCGACCGGCTGGGCCAGACCTGGGTGTTCAATGCCGGCCTGCAGCCGGGCCGGCCGCCGACGCATATCGTGCTGGATCTCGATGCGAACAAGGCGTTCTGGCTGGCAGCAGGCGAAGCGCAATGGATCGACCTCGACGCGCCGCTGAAGCGACCCGGCAAGTACATCGAGGAGCCGCCGGACTGGCTTACATCCTTGGGTCGGATTGCCGATCCGAGCCTGGCGAGACCTCAAGCGGCGGCAGGTTGATCATGCTCTGCAGCACTTCGCCGACCATGGCCAGATGCGTGCCATGGCCGGCATATTGCCGCTTGAGGTCGGCAAGATAAGTGTTGGCGACGTTCAGCCGCTGCGCCAGCATTTGCGCAATCAGCAGCGCCACCCCCGGCTCCTGCTTGAGGAACGAGGCGGCGTCCTCGAACTCGTAGACGACCGCATCCGAACACGCCCGCACGGTTGCAGTGTGCGGCTGGCCGAGCAGCACCGACATCTCGCCGAGCACCGCGCCGGGCTCGGTGACGGTGGCGACGATCATCTCGCCCTTGAGCACTTCGAGCTTGCCCTGCATCAACACGTAGAGATGACCGGTGGTGCTGCCCTCGGTGACGACGACGGTGCCGGCCGTAACCTGCCGCTCCGTCCCGCCGGTGCAATAGTTCAACACTGCGCGCATCGCCGAAGGCTCCCGTGACGGGAGATAATAGAGCACGATCCGTGCCACCCGGCAAATCAGCGAGATGACGACTGGCGCGACAGGCTCTTCGCGAAATGGACCGACTGCCAGTCGCCGAGCCCGGTATCCGCAAACCCCGCTTTCTTCGCAAGACCGCGCATCTCCGCATTCACCCGGGCCGTCTCGGCGGCAATCATCCCGTGACCGAGATCGCTTGCGCGCATCTCCATCGCCATCATCATCTGCAAGCCGAGGCCCCTGCGCTGAAAGACATCGGCGACGGAGATGGCGAATTCGCCTTGCCGTGCGGCCGCGTCGTAGACGTAGAGCGTCTCACCTATGATCGTGCCATGCCCGCCCTGCCTGAGCTCGGCCAGCAAGGTGAAATGATCGGGATGGCCGGCCCTGGCGACGCATTCTGCCGCAACCATTGCGACGTCCGTCCGCGCGCCCATGAAGCGCTTGTTGCGCGTCGTCGTGGAAAGGCCCGTGAAATAGATCGAGAGGCTCTCGACGTCGGAGGCATCGGCGGCCCTGATGCAGACCGCGCCCTTGGCCAGGTCCAGCTCGGCAACGGCATCCAAAAATAGCTGTGACATGCGCGACGCCCTCGGCAGGTTGCGTTGAACGCACACCTAGCCGAGGCCGCGCGGGGGCCGCTTGGACATTGCCGCCAATCACGCGGCTGAAAACGAACAGCCGATCGCTCCGTGCCGTGCGTCACACACGGGAGAGTGAGGGCACCTCGTCCGGCATGATCGCCTGAAGGCCGCCGAAGCGGCGCTCGCGGCCGTGGAAGGAGGCCAAGGCGGCGGCAAGATCGGCCGCGTCGAATTCGGGCCACATCCGCTCGGTGAAATGCAACTCGGCATAAGCGCCTTCCCAGAGCAGGAAGTCCGACAGCCGCTTCTCGCCCGAGGTGCGGATGATGAGATCGACGTCGCGAAGGCCGGCCTCGCCGGTGACAAGTTGCGAGAAAGCTTCTCGCGTGAGGCTCGTCAGTGCTGCCGCCTTTGCAGCCGCGTTGAGGATGGCGTCACGCGCGGAATAGTCGACGGCAATACGCAGATGAAGCGTGCTGCCGCCGGCTGTGGCATCTTCGGCGCGCGCGATCGCATTGGCGATGCCGTCGGGCAGGCGGTCGCGGCGGCCGATCACGGTGAGGCGCACGCCGTTCTTGACCAGACTCTGCACCTCGTTGGCGAGATAGAAGCGCAGAAGCGTCATCAGCGCGGCGACCTCGGCTTTCGGCCGGCGCCAATTGTCGGTGGAGAAGGCATAAAGCGTCAGCGTGCCGATGCCCTGCCTGGGCGCGGCCTCGACGATGCGCCTGATCGCCTCGACGCCGGCCTCGTGGCCGCGCAGGCGGGACAGGCCGCGCCGCGTCGCCCAGCGTCCGTTGCCGTCCATGATGATGCCGACGTGAAGCTTGTCGTCGCGAGGCGCAAGGTCGCTTTGCATTGCAAAGTCTCCGGTCAAAAAGGGGGATCAGGTCGAGACGATGCCGAGACGGCCGAGCGGCGGCGCCTCACGGCCGGCCGCCTTGGCGGCGTCGCGCACCAGGCGCTCGAGCACGGTGAGATAGTCGAGGAAACGGCGGCGGCCGGCCTTGGTCAGGCGGCAGGTGGTATGCGGGCGATTGCCCTCATAGCCCTTGGTCACCTCGACGAGCCCGGCTTCCTGGAGCACGGCCAGATGCCGGCTGAGATTGCCGTCGGTGAGGCCGCAGAGCTGCTTGAGATCGGCGAACGCCAGACCCTTGGGATGCGCCATCAGCGAGGTCAGAAGCCCGAGCCTCGCCTTCTCGTGGATCACGCGGTCGAGCCCTTCATAGGAGAACGGCGCGCTGTCAGTCTTCGGCATCATGGTCTCCGGACGCGAAATACAGAATGCCCGCCATGACCGACTGCCCGATCACGAAGGGCAGTCCCATGGTCCAGGGCGAGAGCGTGTGGGTCCGGCTCGCGAGCAGAACGACCGCGAAGCCGGACAGGAAATACCAAGCTCCCGCGAGCGCGACGCTGCGCGGCAGCGAGCGGACGGAGGCGAAGATGCCGAGCGACACCAGGATCTGCCACAGGCCGGGCAAGAGCCACAGCGTCTCGCTGGCGAACTTCCACATCACCACCGCGAGCAGCACGCCGGCGACGCCGGCGGGAAGGAATTGCTCGACCGCCTGGTGGATCATGGCGTCGGCGAGACCGGAATGATGGCGGCGCGACCGCGCACGCATCTCGATGCCGATCATCAGGCCGGAGAGCGCGGCCGCCATGAACCAGCCCAGGAAGAAGGCGAGCGGCTCGCCGGTAGGGTCACCGAGCAGCCAGAATTGCAAGATCGCGGTGAAAAGCGCGACGGCGCCGGTCGCGGCCATCGTGGCCGGGCCATAGCCGCGGAACGCCGTACCCGCCGCGATCTGGCTGCGGATCTCCACGATATCAGCCAGTGCCTTGTCGAGATCGCGCATCGGCAACGCCAAAGCCTCGCTCCGCCCTTGAAGTGCGGGGTCAAGCCCCGTTACTTTGTATTGCAAAGTATATAGCAATGCAAAGTAAAGGCAAGCAGTCATCGCGAGGTGCCCCGATCGGATGAACAACTGACGGTTGCGTCTCCCGTCCCCGCGCGGATAAGATAGCGCAAAAGCGTTTCGGGGGAAGTATGTGGCTTAGATCTTTTGTCGTGGCGTCTGTCTTGCATGTGATGCTCGCCGGGTTTGCAAATGCGGCGGGGCCTTTCGGTACCATCCGCGTCGGCAACTGGAACGGGGGCGCCTATTCCAATGATTCGACCGGCGGATTTTCTCACTGCGCCGCCAGCACGCCTTACGCCAACGGCGTCACCTTGCTTGTTGGCCAGGATGCAAACAATTCGTGGCTGCTCGGCTTTGCAAATCCCGCATTTCGTTTCAAGAAGGGCGAGAACCTAACGATCGACGTGACCTTCGACGGCCAGGCCGAGGTAAGACTCTTCGCGACTGCATTTTCCGATGTCATGGTTTCGGCGGTTCTGCCCACCAACGTCGCTCGCGCACTCCAGAAGGCGAGCCTGATGGTTGCGGTGGCGAGAGGCACGCCCTTTCAATTCAGCCTGACATCAACTGCCCCTTTGGTAGCCGCGATTACCAATTGTGTGACCAGAGTCAAAGCCGACGGCCTGGACAAGGCCGGCGATTTCACAAAGGTTGCCGCCAAGCCGCAGGAGACGCCGGACAAGCCGCCGTCACCAACGGCCGGCAAGCCCGCCCGGGCCAGAACCGGCACCGGCTTCGTGGTCAGCGCCAACGGGCACGTCGTCACCAACAATCATGTGATCGACGGCTGTGTCGGCGACATCAAGGGTAACCTCACCGGCGAAGCGGCCATGGTGTTGCGCGTCGTGTCGAGCGACGCGAACAACGACCTCGCTCTGTTGCAGGCGCCATCGACGGCGACATTCAAGGACTTTGCGCGGATTCGCGACCGCTCGCTCCGCTCCGGCGATTCCGTCATCGCGATCGGCTTTCCCTTCCATGGCTGGCTCACGTCGGACTTCACCGTGACGACCGGTATCGCGAGCTCGCTCAGCGGCATGCGCAACGACACGCGTTTCCTGCAAATCAGCGCGCCGGTGCAGCCCGGCAATAGCGGCGGCCCGCTGTTCGACACCACCGGGCAGATCGTGGGCGTGGTCACCGCTAAGATCCCCGCACTGCGCATCGCCGCAGCGACCGGCACCATTCCGGAGAACATCAACTTCGCCATCAAGACCGGCATGCTGCGCGACTTCCTCGACAATTCCGTGGTGCCCTACCAGACCGCGGAACCGAAGGGCGAGCTCAAGACCACCGACATCGCCGGCAACGCGCGGCCGTATACGATGCTGATCTCGTGCAACGGCACGGAGCAAGCCGACGCGAAGCGGTGAGGCATCGGAAGCAAAGCAAGCAGCCGCACTAACACCGTCGTCATTCGCCGCGAAGGCGGGGAATCCTTACGCCGCGGCACCTCGGTCAATCACTGCTGTCGGCGTACTGGATCGCCCGGTCGAGCCGGGCGATGACAGCTGTATGCCGCAACTAGTACGGAGCGACCGGCCGCGTGCGGCGCTGCGTGCGCGGTTGCGGCCTCGGCGCCTGCCCGTAGGCAAATAGCGGATTGGGTCCGCAGAACAGCAGCCGCCCGGACACGCTGGCCTGGCATTGTTCATAGGTGCTGTAGGCGCATTCGCCGGGATAATCATATTCACCGCCCTGGGCGCACCAGGGATAGTCGCGCGCCGCGGCGGGCGTGGCGGTGACGAAACCGGCAAGGACCGTTGCGCCAAGGGTCAGCAGCGCCAAATGCGTCTTGCGCATGATCCCAACTCCTCTGTTCACGGCGTCAGATACGGCGCCATCTATCATCAGGTTTCGCGGTGCCATTTTATTCCGGATCGACGCCGCCGACCACTCAAGAAAAAAGCCCTGCCGGACGGCAGGGCTCCATTCCTCACGATCACAAGACCGCTACTCGACCTTCAGGCCGGCGAACTCGACGACCTTCTTCCATTTCGCGGTTTCGGCCTCGACCTCCTTGCCGAACGCCTCCGGCGTCAGCACCAGCGGATCGCCGCCGAGCTCGACCAGGCGCTTGGTCATGTCGGGCTCCTTCATCAGCGTGTTGATCTCGCTGTTGAGCTTGGCGATCATGTCCTTGGGCATGTTCTTCGGCCCACCGATACCGAACAGTGCGCTCGCCTCGTAATCCTTCACGGTCTCGCCGATCGCGGGCACGTCGGGCAGCTGCGGCGAGCGCTGTGCCGTGGTGACGCCGAGCGCGCGAAGCGCGCCCGAGCGGATGTGCTGGATGATCGAGGGCATGTTGTCGAAGATCACCTGCACCTGACCACCCAGCATGTCGGTGATCGCGAGCGCCGCGCCGCGATAGGGCACGTGCTGCATCTTGCAGCCGGTCATCGCCATGAACATCTCCCCGGACAGATGCACCGAGGTGCCGTTGCCGGACGAGGCCATGTTCACCTTGCCCGGATTGGCCTTCACGTACTCGATGAACTCGGCGACGGTCTTGGCCGGAACGTCCTTGTTGACGGTCATCACGTTCGGCACGCGCTGGAAGCCGGCGATCGGCGCAATGTCGCGGACGAAGTTGAACTTGAGGTTCGCGTAGAGCGTGGCGTTGATGTAGTTGGCGGGATTGACCAGCAGGACGGTGTAGCCATCAGGCTCGGCGTTCACGACGGATTCGGTGCCGATATTGTTGCCGGCGCCCGGCTTGTTCTCGACAATGAATTGCTGACCGAGTCGCTCCGACAGCCGCTGGCCGATCAGGCGCGCGAGAATGTCGGTGGCACCGCCCGGCGGGTAGCCGACCACGAACTTCACCGGCCGGGACGGATAGTCGGCGGCAAAGGCTTTCGACAGCGGACTGGCTGCAAGAGGCGTGGCGGCAAGCAGGCCCAGTGCGGAACGGCGAGTGATCATATGGAGGGTTCTCCCAACGTGTTGTTCTTGAAGGCCGGATAACTTGAAAGTGTCGTCGGCGCGGTTGTAACAAAGCTTGCCGCAGGCGGAAAGTGCGCGAGGCGCATCACGACGAAAGGATAAGGCATGCCGGTCAAGGTCGAAGCCCTCGATCATCTCGTGATCAACGTCGCTGACGTCGCGGTGACCGCCGAGTGGTATCGGCGAGATTCTCGGCATGGAAGTCAAGGTGTTCGACCCCGGCGGCGGCAAAGCGCCGCGGACTTCTCTCCAATTCGGTAACCAGAAGATCAACGTCCGGCCGCGCGATGCCGACAAGGTGGAGTGGTTCACCGCTGATCACCAGACCGCCGGCAGCGAGGATCTGTGCTTCCTCACCTCCGCCACACCCGACGAGGTGGTGGCGCATTTGCAGGCACATGGCGTCGCGATCGAGGAAGGCCCGGTTCCCAAGCAGGGCGCGCGCGGCACGCTGCGCTCGGTTTATTGCCGGGATCCGGATGGGAGCTTGATCGAGATTTCGTCGTACGAGGATTGAGGCCGGCTATCACGGCACGCTCTGTCGTCATGCCCGGGCTCGTCCCGGCCATGACGGAGCAGAGAGAGTACGTGCTAAGCGGCATACCTCCTCCCCCCCGATTTGCGCCCCGCGTCATCCGGTGGCAGGAAGACGCAATAATCAAAAGGCAGCCGCCGACAAGATGCAGGCTGCACGGGAGGAAACATGCCACGTCAACAGAGTTCAGCCGGAATCGTGGGCCCGTTCGATGGGCTCGACGTGCCCTGGCTGCTGAAGATGCGTGCCGAGGTGCGCAGCTCGCATCCGTTCCTGATCTGGGCGCCGTTCGACGCGCCGGCGCGGCGCTGGAGCTATGGCGAGTTTCACGAGCGGGTCGGCGCGCTCGCGGCAGGGCTCGCCAAGCGCGGCGTGAAGCCCGGCGAGTATGTGCTGATCCATCTCGACAATTGCATCGAGGCGCTGCTGGCCTGGTTTGCCTGCGTCGAGTGCGGGGCCATCGCGGTCACCACCAACACCCGCTCGGCGCCGGTCGAGATCGAATATTTCGCCGATCATTGCGGCGCTGTCGCGGCGATCACGCAGCCGGCCCATGCGGAGATCGTCGCGCAGAACTGCCGCAGCATTCGCTGGATGGCGGTGACGTCGCACGATGCCGGCGCTGCGCCTGCACAATCCGTCCCACGCGGCGACAGCTTTGAATCGCTGTTCGCCGACAGCGCGGACCGGCCGCAGCGGGCGACCGATCCGCTCGCGCCATGCAGCGTGCAATACACGTCAGGCACGACGTCGCGGCCGAAGGCGGTGCTCTGGACCCATGCCAACGCGCTGTGGGGCGCCAAGATCAACGCCGCGCATGAGGATTTGCACGCGAGCGACGTGCACCAGACCTATCTGCCGCTGTTCCACACCAATGCGCTGGCCTATTCCATGCTGGCGACGCTGTGGGTCGGCGCCACCTGCGTGATCCAGCCGCGCTTCTCGGCGAGCCGGTTTTGGGGTGTCGCGCGCGAGCACGGCTCGACCTGGACGTCGACCATTCCGTTCTGCATGAAGGCGCTGCTCGAGCAGGAGATTCCGAGGGATCACAAATTCCGCCTGTGGGGCACCGCCATCAACGAGCCACCGGCCTTTGCTGCCTTCGGCGTCAAGATGATCGGCTGGTGGGGCATGACCGAGACCATCACCCACGGCATCGTCGGCGAGGTCGACCAGCCCAACATCCCGATGTCGATCGGCCGCGCCGCACCGGAATATCAGATCCGCATCACCGACGACGACGGGCGGCCGACCGAGGTCGGCGGCACCGGCAATCTCTCGATCAAGGGCATCCCCGGCCTGTCGCTGTTCGCCGAATATCTGCACAACGAGAAGGCGACGCGCGAGAGTTTCGACGAGCACGGATTCTTCCTCACCGGCGACCGCGTCGAGCGTCTGACGAATGGCTTCATCAGGTTCGGCGACCGCGCCAAGGACATGCTGAAGGTCGGCGGCGAGAACGTCGCGGCCTCCGAGATCGAGCAGGTGATCGCTGTTGTGCCCGGCGTGCGCGAGGCCGCGGTGGTGGCGAAGAAGCATCCGATGCTGGACGAAGTGCCGGTCGTCTTCATCATCCCGCACGGCGGGGTCGCGGGCGCTGCGCCCGACCTTCATGACAGCGTGATGGCCGCCTGCCGCAAGGGCCTTGCCGACTTCAAGGTGCCGCGCGAGGTGAGATTCGTCGACGACATGCCGCGTTCGACGCTGGAGAAGGTGGCGAAGGCGGAGCTACGGAAGATGGTGGGGTGATCAGAACGACCCCAGCGCCACGGGCCTGAATGCCTGCAACAGCTGCTGGTCCAGCTTGCCGCCCATGCCTTCCATCATCGTGAAGGCGCGGGAGTGGGTGAAGGGCATGCGGTAGGCGCGCTTCTCCACCAAAGCGGCGTAGATGTCGACGATCGTCGTCACCCGCACGATGTCGCTGATCTGGTTCGACGACAGATTGTTCGGATAGCCCGAGCCGTCGAGGAATTCGTGATGATGCAGGATGACATCCAGCATCTCCGGCGGGAAGCCGCCTTGCTCGGCGAGCGCGTCGTAGCCGCGGCGCGGATGCTGGCGGACCTCGTCCATCTCCGCGTCGGTGAGCTTGCCGGGCTTGTCGAGCAGCGCCGCGGGAATGAACGCCTTGCCGACGTCGTGCAGCAGGGCGGCGCGGGTCAGCCGGCGCTGGTCGTCCTCGCGCATGCCGAGATGCTGCGCGAAGGCGACCGCGAAGCCGGTGACGAACAGGCAATGCCGATAGCTGCCGACATGATGGCAGCCGACGGTGGTGAGCCATTCGCGCAGCGAGGAGTGCTTGATCGCCTTCAGGATCTTGTTCTCGGCGGCGATGACGTCGTCGAAGCTCAGCGGCACGCCGAGCGGCAGCTTCTCGAACATCTTCGCCAGCACCGCGTGTGCCGCTTCGACGCCGCGGTTGAGTGTCTTGCCGCGATCGGTGGCGTCGTAGGTGGCGGTGTCGGGGAACGCGGCGCGGATGCGCTGCAGGATCGCATCGGGCTGCAGCGGCCGCGAGATCGTGTCGGTGGCCCCTAACGCCCAGGCCTGCATGGTGCCGTGATGCAGGGCATCGGCAAGCACGAACAGGCGCGGCATCGAATGATAGGCATCGCCGCGCAGCTTGTTGCGCACCCGTTGCACGCTGTCGGGCGAGCGCAGGTTGATATCGACGACGAGACCGGACAGATCGCGCGAGGGCCGCTCGGGAATCTGCTCCGTGGTCACCGTCGAGACCTCACCGACCGCCTTCAGGATGCTGGCAAGCTCGCTGCTCGCATCGCTCCGGTCGGAGGCGAGCAGAAGCCGGCGTTTGGCGGCGGATTTGGCTGGCGCGTTCATGGTTTCCCCAAAAGCACGGGAGTGTATTTGGCATCAGCCTATGCCTGATCAGGTTCTCCGGGCCTTAAGAGGCGTGCTCAAAGGAGCCTTGCGGAATTGGACGCAATTTTACCGATCAGCTCCCGCCCGTCCGGTCAGAACGGCAAAAACAACCCCATGCACAGTAGACCGGCCATTGATGACAAAGGAGAATTTTCGGCGCTCCCGCCTCGCCCCCCCGCGTCGTCGCCCGGCCTGACCGGGTGATCCAGTACTCCGGGACGGCGGAGGGATACGGAGAAGCTGCGGCGTACTTGATGCCCCGCCTGCGCGGGGCATGACACCGAGATTGTGGAAGCCGCCCCAAACAAATCCGCCGGAGTTGGCCTCCGGCGGATTGTCTTATTCGGCAGTCACGCTTGCTCTACGCCTTCATCGCGCCCTTCACGGCTTCGGCCGTAATCGGCAGCGCCCGGATGCGGGCGCCGCTGGCGTTGAAGATCGCGTTGCCGATGGCGGGGGCGACCACCGTGACGGCGGGCTCGCCGACGCCGGTGGCCTTTTCGCCGTTGGCGATCACGGCGACCGCGACCTCCGGCATCTGGCTCATGCGCAAGGGCGTGTAGCTGTCGAAATTGGTCTGCTCGATGCCACCGTCCTTGAGCGTTGCCTTCTCGTACATCGCCAGCGACAGGCCCCACAGCGCCGCACCCTCGACCTGGGCGCGGATGTTGTCGGGATGCACCTGGGTGCCGACGTCGGTTGCGACGGTGAGCTTCTTCACCGTCACCTCGCCCGACGGCGCCACCGCGACGTGGGCGACGCACGCCGTCCAGCTCGCGGTCGCGCGCTCCTGCGACGACACGCAGGCGACGCCCATGCCCTCGCCTTTCGGCAATTGCCTGGTGCCGTAGCCGGACAGCCCCATCGCGGCGAGCAGCGTGTTGCGCAGCCGCTGCGCGCCGCCGTCGTTCTTGCCCTTGCCGTCGAGCAGCGCGATGCGGAACTGCGCCGGATCCTGGTTGGTCGCAGCCGCGATCTCGTCGATCATGCTTTCGACCGCCCAGAAGGTCCAACCCGGCGCCACCGAGCGGAGCTGACCTGACGGAGTGGCGTTGTGCGCGAGCTCGTTCTTGATCGCGCGCACATAGTGGTTGGGCACGGTGTAGAAGAAGTCGGCGCCGTTCACCGTGAAGGAATCGAGTGGACCCTTCTTGTCGACCGAGGGCGTGAGGAAATCGGGGATCCCCCAGCGCGCCGTGGGCCAGGCCGACACGACGTCGTGGCTGAGCGCGACGAGCTTGCCGTCACCATCCACGCCGGCCTTGACCTTTTGGTAGGTGAGCGGACGCGAGAAATCCATCGTCATGTCGTTCTCGCGCGTATAGATCACCTTCACCGGCTTGCCGACCGCCTTCGCCGCCTGCACGGCGGGGATCATCATGTCGGCGTCGAGCCTGCGGCCGAAGCCGCCGCCAAGCCACATCTGGTGCATGACCACGAACTTCGGATCGATCCCGGCAGCGCCCGCCGCGATCGCACCTGAACGCGTCGCGAACTGGTTGCCGGAATAGATGTGCAGGATGTCGCCCTTGAACTCCGCGGTGGCGTTCATCGGCTCCATCGGCGCGTGGATGTTGATACTGGTGGTGTACTCCGCCTCCACCACCTTCGCCGCCGAGCCAAATGCAGCTGCAGGATCGCCGTCCTTGACGAAGAACTGGCCGGAATCCTCCAGCTTCTGAAGCCGCTTGGCCTCATCGAGCAGCGACTGGCTCGACACCTTCGCATTCGGACCGGCGTCATAGGCGATCTTCAGCGCCTGCGCTGCCTTCTTGGCGTTGGCGTAGGTGCTGGCCACCGCGACCACCCAGCCCGACGTCGTCTGGGTCTTGTCGTCGAGGGTGACGGCCTTGATGAAGCCCGGCACCTTTTTCGCAGCCGAATCGTCGACCGATTTCACTGTGGCGCCGAAGCGCACCGGCGGCGTCACCACTGCGCCATAGGCCATGCCCGGCAGCATCACGTCGATGCCGTATTTGGCCGTGCCGTTGGTCTTGGAGGGAATGTCGAGCTGCGGCACCGATACGCCGATCATGGTGTATTGATCGGGCGTCTTCAGCTTGATCGCCTTCAGCTCGTCCGGCGTGAAGGTCTTCGTCGCCTTGCCGCTCTTGACGACGTCGGCGAACGACATCTGCTTCTTCGACTTCGCGTGCACGATCATGGAATCGCGCACTGCGAGTTCCGAGGCCGGCACGCCCATCGCGGCGGCAGCGCCCTCGGTCAGCGCCATGCGTCCGGCCGCACCCGCCCGGCTCATCGCGTCGAAGTTCATCATGGTCGACCAGCTGCCGCCGGTGATCTGGGCGCCCAGCACGGGATCGTTGAACTTCGGATCGTTGGAGGCGAGATTGACCCGCATGTCGCTCCACTTCGCACCGAGCTCCTCGGCCACGATCTGTGCCATGGTGGAGGCGATGTGCTGGCCCATGTCGGCCTTGCCGCACGTGACGGTGACGAGGCCGTCGGGCGCGATCGCATACCAGACGCTCGGCTCGAAACTGGCGGGCGCAGCGGCGAGCGCTTCACCGATGCCGGGCACGCCGGCATAGCCGAGCACGAGGCCGGTTGCGGCGGTGCCGACCAGGAAGGAGCGGCGGTTGAGGTCGGTCGCCTCTAGGGTGACGTTTTTCACGTGCTTGTTCATGTGGGCCTCCGCTCGTTGCCGGAAGCGGATGCGGTGCGCATCTCGGTGGCGGCGCGCATGATTGCCTTCTGGATCCGCGAATAGGTCATGCAACGGCAGAGATTGCCGTCCATATGCGCCACGACCTCGTCCTTGGTCGGATTGGGATTCTTGGCGAGCAGCGATGCCGCCTGCATGATCTGCCCGGACTGGCAGTAGCCGCATTGCGGCACCTGCTCGGCGATCCATGCCTTCTGCAGGGGATGATCGCCCTTCGGGGCGAGGCCTTCGATGGTTGTGATCTTCTTGCCGGCGACATCGCCGACCAGGGTCTGGCACGAGCGCACGGCTTCGCCGTTGACGTGCACGGTGCAGGCACCGCACAGCCCGGCACCGCAGCCGAACTTGGTGCCGGTCATCTGCAATTGTTCGCGGATAGCCCAAAGGAGCGGCGTGTCGTTTGCCGCATCCACGGACAGACTCCGCCCGTTGATGGTGAGCGTTGGCATAGGCGTCTTCCCCTGCCGGTGCATGAAGCCGCTTACGGCGGCAACTTGTGTTGGCGGACACCCACCGGGCCGGCGCCCGCCTTAATCGCAAGAATGATCGGGTTCAGCCGTTGAGGCAAATGCAATCTGGAATCGATCGAAACTATCTCGGCAGCTCGGTGTTGTGCGCTGCGACAAGTGCACCAACGCAGCGACTCAACGCAACGGACTTCACGCCCGTCCTGCGCGCCCTCGTGACCGTGACAGTTTCCTCCGAGTAACCACGCGGGCTAGGATGAGCCAGGAACCAGAACAATAAGGGCGGACGGATGCCAAGGATCGATCGGGACGGCGTCGGGATCCATTACGAAGTCCATGGCAACGGGCCGCCATTGCTGCTCACTCACGGCTATTCCTCGACCTCGGCGATGTGGCATGGGCAGGTCGATGCGCTGGCCAGAGACCACACGCTGATCTTGTGGGACATGCGCGGCCACGGCCAGTCCGACTATCCCGACGACCCCAAGGCCTACAGCGAAGCGCTGACGGTGGACGACATGGCGGCAATCCTCGATACGGTCGGCGCGGAGCGCGCCATCATCGGCGGCCTCTCGCTCGGCGGCTACATGTCGCTCGCCTTCTATCGCGCGTATCCGCAAGCGGCCCGCGCGCTGCTGATCATCGACACCGGCCCCGGCTTCAAGAAGGACGACGCGCGCGAGGCCTGGAACGCGCGGGCGCTGGGAACCGCCGACAGGCTGGATCGCGAAGGTCTCGACATGCTGAAATCAGCGACGCGCGAACGCGCCTCCGCGAGTCATCGCAACGCCAGCGGATTGGCGCTCGCCGCGCGCGGCATGCTGACCCAGCGCGACGCCCGCGTGATCGAGCTGTTGCCCGACATCAAGGTGCCCAGTCTGATCGTGGTCGGCGCCGACGACACGCCGTTCCTCGCCGCGTCCGATTACATGGCCGCGAAAATCCCCGGCGCGCAAAAGGTCGTAATCCCCGCGGCCGGACACGCCGTCAACATCGATCAGCCCAAGGCTTTTGTTGACGCGGTGCTGCCTTTCCTGAAGAACTTGCCGGGATAGAAGGTCGGACGGGAACACAGGCAATGAAGCGGGTGATGTTGGCTGCGGGCACGGTGTGGCTGGCGATGTCTGCGTCCGCGCAGGCCGAGTCCTTCGGCACGATGCCGCCGCGCCGGCCCTTCGTCGAGACCTTGTCGAACAACACGCCGCTCGCCTTCGGCATGGATGCCGAGCAGGCCGCACGCGTGCTCGGGCAGAAGCTGCAATATGTGAAGGGCCGTCCCGGCAACGAGATCTACCTCGCTTTGCGCAACATCGGTGGCAGCGGCCTGATTCCCTATCGCCACCGTCTGTTCCTGCAATTCCGTCATGGACGCCTGGCGGGATGGAAGGAGGACTACGGCGAGAACTGGATGTGGGAGTGAGGCGGCTCTTCATGTCGCAGAGCAAGCATCTCCACGCTGTTTTGGTTGAAGTTGCCACATCGTCATGGCCGGGCTTGTCCCGGCCATCCACGAGCTTTCAAGCGGCACCAAGAACGTGGATGCCCGGGACAAGCCCGGGCATGACGATGTTGCTGAGCGCGCAGAATTCTCGATCGACGATCAACCAAGAAGGACACCCGCGTGGGACAAGACATCAAGCTGACGGCCTCCGACAATTTCCAGCTCGGCGCCTATCGCGCTGACCCCTCAGGCAGTCCCAGGGGCGCCGTGGTGGTGATCCAGGAAATTTTTGGCGTCAACCACCACATCCGCTCGGTCTGCGACCGTCTGGCCGGGGAAGGCTATGTCGCGATCGCGCCATCGATCTTCGACCGCACCTCGCCGAACTTCCAGTCGGGCTATACCCCCGACGAGATCGCCGAAGCGCGCAAGTTCGTCGCCAGTCCCGACTGGGAGGCGATGCTGCGCGACACGCAGGCTGCGATCGATGCGGTGAAGAGCGTCGGCCCGGTCGGCATCATCGGCTTTTGCCTCGGCGGCAGCGTCGCCTTTGTCGCGGCGACGCGATTGACCGGCCTGAAGGCCGCGATCGGCTATTACGGCGGCGCCGTCGTGCGCTTCGCCGACGAGACGCCGAAGGTGCCGACGCAGTTGCATTTCGGCGAGAAGGATTCCGGCATTCCCCTGACCGATGTCGAGACCGTCAAGGCGAAGCGGCCGGACGTCGAGGTCTTCATCTATCCCGGCGCCCAGCACGGCTTCCATTGCGACGAGCGACCGAGCTACGACAAGGCGAGCGCCGACATCGCCTGGCCCCGCAGCATGGAATTCTTCGCGAAGCATTTGAAGTAGGGCGCGCGACTCTCTCCGTCATTCCGGGATGCGCCGATAGGCGCAGGCCCGGAATCCATCGGGCGTCAGAGATGGAGGAGAAATGGATTCCGGGTTCGCGCTTCGCGCGCCCCGGAATGACTGGAGGAGAGAGTTGGGCTGAAGCCAGCCTAGAACCAGCGCTCGCCGACGAACACGGTGTCGCCCGGGCTCAGGGGCGTGCCGAGCGGCACCACGGCGCGCATGGAGCCGCCGGCTCCGGTGTGGGTGACGGTGACCACGTCGCGCTTGGCGCGGGGCGAGAAGCCACCGGCGATGGCGACGGCGCTTTCGACCGTCATGTTCGGCACATAGGGATATTGGCCGGGCGCGGTGACTTCACCGAGAATGAAGAACGGCCGATAGGACTCGACCTCGACGGCGACCGAGGGTTCACGGATGTAGCCGTTGCGCAGCCGCGCGGCGATTTCACCGGCGAGTCCCGCCGGAGTGCGGCCACGTGCCGGCACTCCGCCGATCAGCGGCATCGTGATCGAACCACCGGCGTCGATGGCGTAGCTGTTGGTGAGGCCTTCCTGGCCGTAGACCACGACGCGCAGCTTGTCGCCGGCGTCAAGATGGTAGGAGGCATCATGGCGCACCGGAGCCCCCATCGGCGCGGCATAGCCGACCGGCATGGGCGCGGGCGAGGCAAAGGAATTGGTCAGCGCACTGATCGCACCGCCGCCGTTGTTGGCAACGACGACCGGCTGCGGCGCGCCGTAGGGCTGACCGTAGACCATGGTGTCGAGATCGGCGCGCGGCTGCACCATCGCGACGGGGCCAGCGGTCTGCATGCAGCCGCCAAGGGTCAGCGCGGCGGACGCTGCCAGGAACGCTGCCGAGATCGACCATCGAAACGCGCGTGCAACCGGCACCGGACCTATCCCTCGGAACGAGACAGCCTCAGTGATGCACCGGTTATGGTTAATAAAGCGTTGAGGGGGCGTAGGGCGAAGAGGCCGACGCGAGATCAGCCGCACGCTCCGTCATGCCCGGGCTTGTCCCGGGCATCCACGGTCTTCTCTCGCGACACCAAGAACGTTGATGGCCGGGACAAGCCCGGCCATGACGAGAGACTAGCTTACGCGCTCACGCCCGCGCCGATCGGACAGGACACGCCAGTGCCGCCGAGCCCGCAATAGCCGGCGGGATTCTTCGCCAGATATTGCTGGTGGTAATCCTCGGCGAAATAGAACTCACCGGCGGGCGCGATCTCGGTGGTAATGGCGCCGAGGCCCTTGGCGGCAAGCGCCTTCTGGTAGAGCGCCCTGGATTCGTCGGCCGCCTTCTTCTGCGCATCGGAATGCGTGTAGATCGCGCTTCGGTATTGCGTGCCGACGTCGTTGCCCTGGCGCATGCCCTGCGTCGGGTTGTGGCTCTCCCAGAACGTCTTGAGCAATCTCTCGTAGGAGATCTTCTTCGGATCGAACACGACCAGCACCACTTCGGTGTGGCCGGTGCGCCCCGAGCAGGTCTCTTCATAGGTCGGGTTCGGCGTGTGGCCGCCGGCATAGCCAACGGCGGTCGTGTAGATGCCATCGCCGAGTTCCCAGAACTTGCGCTCGGCGCCCCAGAAGCAGCCGAGCCCGAACACGGCCTGCTCGAGGCCGGCGGGATAAGGCGGCTGCAACTTGCTGCCGTTGACGAAATGGGTGGTCGCGGTCGGAATGGCTTGTGCACGGCCGGGCAGCGCCTCAGTTGCGCTCGGCAATGCGGTGGTCTTGCGCATGAACAGCATGATTGGGCCTCCGCAACGAGCTGTCCGTCGCTTGAGCCAATTCAATGAGGGCTCAGGCGGCGTGCTCGCGATCAAGTGGGAATATAGGTCTTTACGCGCGAAGGGGCAGCCCTGTTACGTCGCCGCCAGCGCGAAAGCTCAGTCGCGGAAATTGAAAGATCCGTCCCGGCGGGAATTGAAGATCAATCCCGGGAATAGCCGATCAGCGGCTTGCGCGGGCGGAACAGGATCATCAGGAGGATGCCCAGAATGCCGAGGACGGCGAAGACCGGCTGATCCAGCACCAGGCGGATCACCGAGGTCCAGAGCCAGGGCGCCTTGGCCTCGATCCAGGTGCGGAACGCCGTCTGGCTGGCCTGATTGATGTCGTTCCAGAACTGGCCGAACCGGGTGAACCGCAGGGTCTGGTCGGCCACCCAGCGGGCGCCGTCATAGACCATGAAGATGAAACCGCCGGCGAGCAGCAGCAGCCCAATCAGTCGGAAAAAGCCGCGGATCATGCCTCACCCCATATGGTCGTCCGATCGGACGACCCGTCAAACCCCGCCAGCCAATAACCGGGAGACGGCAGAAATTCAACCTGTTCAGGGCGTTACGGCACGCCTCTCGGCGCTCAAGGCCCGTTTCCAGGCCGGGAAAGCGTTGACGGTGCCGCAGACCCTCTCTATAAGGGCGCCAACTGGCGGTGGGCGCAATCCTGCCGCCGCTGTTCTTTGAGCAGTTGCAGGCGCCTTGAGCTTTAATAGCTCTTTGGAGCCTCAGAGACGGCCCGCAAGGCTGTCGCTCATGTTCCGGGAACAGCCCAGCAATCGAACACCCTAAATCCGAGCGTCGATCAAGCGGTCAAGCAGCCGGCGCTACCCGAACAAGACGCGACCGGTACCGCAAAGGATATAGAGACCATGGCCAATACCACCTCCGCCAAGAAAGCGACGCGCAAGATCGCCCGCCGCACTGCCGTCAACAAGTCCCGCCGCACCCAGATGCGCGGCGTCGTGCGCACTGTCGAAGAAGCCATCAAGACCGGCGATCGCGCCGCCGCGGCGCAGGCGCTGGCGAATGCCGAGCCCGCCCTGATGCGCGCCGCGCAGCGCAACATCATTCACAAGAACAACGCCAGCCGCAAAGTCTCGCGCCTCACCGCGCAGATCGCCAAGCTCGCGAAGTAACGTCGCGCCGTCCGGTCGGGTCATCCGATCGGTTGAGCCCATCGAGCGTCAATCAGCCCGGCTTCACGCCGGGCTTTTTGTTGTCTGCCATATTCGCGCAAACAGTCGCGCGACGTCCATTCTTCGGTCGGAAGATCTGCATCGTCCGCACTATGATGCGTTCCGTAATTTTACCTGCAGATGTTTTGCAACAGCGGAAACTCTCACTGCGCTGCGAAAAACCCTTGCGAGGCGGGGCTAACTCGCATTTGCGCGCGCACCGAGTTCTGCACACCGTAATTTTCCCGGAACATGTTTCGCGTCGGGTTACCCTGTGAAACGAGACTCAAAAAACGATGGCTCGCTAACAACTTATCGACATAGCACCGACAAGCATTTGGAAAATTCGCCCGCGCGTCGCGCGCGCGACGCTTTTGTGAAAAATTTTTGGCGGCGACGGAGAATTGTCACATGCCGCGCCGCGCTTTCGAATCTGTGCACGGATTCAAACTCTTGCTCGCCAGCCTGTGCACAACTCCCGCGCGGCGTTAACGCTGGTCAAGTTTTTAGATCGATCAAACGTGAATCAATTCCGTTGCGAGTCTTTCCGCATAGTGTATTCCTTAGGTCGTCCGCAGCGCCCACGATCTTGAGACCAGCGCGGTTTTAGAAACGGGGCGAGCGTGCAAATCGGCGGCGGTGTGCACGTAGGCGACGCTTCAACAAGCGATTGTCGGTTCAAAACCCACAGCAATGTGGGAATGGTAGCTCTTTGTCTGAATGTCTCCAAGCGGGATTTCTCGATCTCGCTCGCGCCAGGCGCAAATGAGAGATGTCACGAAGCTACCCCGACACGACTGATGCGTAGCCGGGCGGACGAACAGTACAGACGGGCAGGGCATAAGCGACTTTGGTCGTGGTTGCCTTCAGGACACGCAGGACCTTGCCGTGAGCAATCACGGCAGGACGGGGAGGTATCATGTCTTACGGACTCAACGCGGTATTGAAACAAGTCTCATATTCCAACGATGCCGTTCTAATTCCGTCGGACACCCAGCCTCCCGCGTGTGACGGAGCGCCGAGTACGCGCTGACCTCGCGACCCCTCCATCTCTGACATCGCTGATCGGACGCGGCGTTTTCGCCGAACGGTCGAGCCATGCCTGACAATGGACTCGCTTAGAGGTCGCGCCATTTCAGGGATCCCGGCAGGGATCCTGCATGGCGCTCACAACGCAACTTTATCTCTCAATAGAAGTTTCAAACG